>CALBSZ010000236.1 GCA_937967665.1 uncultured Planctomycetaceae bacterium | reverse complement strand
CTCGCGCAGACGGTGGCGGAGGCCTCGTCCCGGCAAACGGCCATCTATCCGATCGGCGGAGGCACGAGCCTGAACTACGGGTTGCCTGGTAAAAAACCCGGCATCGCACTGTCGCTCGCCGGCTTGAATCAGATCGTGGACTACCCGGCACGCGACATGACGGTGACGGTGCACGCGGGCATTACACTCGAAACACTCAGCGCGGCCCTGGCCAGCGAGAACCAGCAGTTGCCCTTTGATGTTCCGGCGGAATCCGCGGCGACGCTGGGCGGCATCGTCGCCACCAATTGGAATGGACTGCGTCGCCTGGGTTACGGCGACATCCGCGACGTTGTCATCGGGATCCAGGCGGTTGACGGACGGGGAATGCCCTTTAGAGGCGGCGGGCGCGTTGTCAAGAATGTCGCCGGTTATGATTTCTGCAAATTGCTGACCGGTTCCCTGGGAACCTTAGGCGTTATTACTGAATTAACCTTCAAACTGAAGCCACAGTCGCAACAA
Source organism: uncultured Planctomycetaceae bacterium (assembly GCA_937967665.1). Lineage (GTDB taxonomy): Bacteria > Planctomycetota > Planctomycetia > Pirellulales > Pirellulaceae > CALBSZ01. The sequence continues at coordinate 5,876 of CALBSZ010000236.1, read as the reverse complement.
TCGCGGGTGTTGCTTTGCGAATTGACGGATCTGGAACAGGCCGAACAACTGGTGAGCGCCTTTTCACGGTCACTCACGAAGCCGGTCGCCATCCAGTTGGTGTCGGGCGTGGATGGGGGCGAAATGCTGGGCCTGTCACAGAGCGGTTCGTTCTGCCTGGCAGTTCTGTTCGAAGGCACGGAAACGGAAGTTGCCTGGCAAAGCGAACAGCTTAGCCAGGAATGGCGTGAAATGGGCGTGAACCGCATCGACACGCTGGAAACAGAACGTGGGCAGGAGCTGTTGGCATGCATTCGCGGTTTTGCCGACGACGAAAACGCCGCCACGGTCGTCCGCGCCGTACTGGTACCAAGTGCCGTGATGCGTTTCCTGGCCGCGGTGCGCCGCCTCGCGCCCACCTGTTCCTTCCAGGCGGATTGTGGAACGGGCACGGCCATGGTGAAGTTCACGGAACCACCTGATGACGGCATCGCGGCCATCATGCTTAGCCAGATTCACCCCTTGGCGACATCGGCACGAGGCCACGCCCACGTCGTCTCGGCCCGCGACACCGACCTGACTCGCCAGGCGTTATGGGGAACGGCTGGCGATTCCCTGCGCGTCATGACCGCGGTGAAGCGCCAGTTCGATCCCAGCCACCTCCTGAATCCCGGGCGATTCCTCTTCTCGGACTAGTGCGGCAGCGCAGTGTGGAGAGCATAATCTCACTGGCGGCCTACGGACACTTTGCATCGATTCGCCCCCTGCCTCCCGTGTCCCGGACAGGCCGTCGGACCGACACGGCCGCTACAATCCGCCCGGAATTCCGTCCGATGGGTAGACCCGATCACGTACTTCCGTGGCCGATTCTTGGACACGCGCAAGCCTTAACCTATGGTTCAGAGGCCGCTCATCCACGTAGCACTTGTAGTGTCATGTTAGGAAGGCGGCAACCGAGACAACGAGAATGACCGTGCTCCAAAAGCTTCGTGCCGACATCCGACATTGGCCTGTAGGTCTGCTCATTGCCCTGACCGTTGTACTGGCCATCTTCTTCATCAACGACATGTCGTCGTTGAAAGGCGGTCTCGTCACGCGCATTGGACTCGTACTCGCTTATTTCGCTTGCACTTGTGTCATCGTTGGATTTGCCGTCATACGCCGCGAGCGGGAGCAGCGGGCCGTCCAGCGATACATCGATCTACTCTGCCGTCTGGACCATCACGACCTGACCGACGATATCCCGGCGCAGGCAATGCCCTCGCTACATGCCAACAATCCGTGGCGTGGAACGTTCAATCGCATTTTTGAATGTTTGAAACAGTATGCCGCTCAAATCCATGAATCCGAACAAGCACGGGCTCGCGCGGAAGTGCGTTCGCGGCGGCTGAGTTCCGAACGGGCCCAGATCACTCAAATCCTGGATGGCTTGAGCGATCCCGTACTGGCCATCGACCGCTACGACGAACTGATCCTCTCGAACCCCAGTGCCGCGCAACTCTTCGAGCTTCCCGAGGACTCGGCGGAAAAGCAGGCCTTGGAAACACTGATTCACTGCGAGTCCCTGGTCGGCTTGCTGACCGAAACGCGCCGCCGCAAGGGGGCCAGTCACCGCTCCGCCGAAATCGAACTGGCGGGCAAGGACGGCGAAACGCGTTGCTATCGCGTCTCCTGCCGTTCCATCGGATTGGACTCGGAAGAAGATGCCGAGGACCCAGGTCAGCAAGGCGCGGTCGCCGTCCTGGCTGATATCAGCAACGAAAAAGTCATCCAGAAGCGCAACGCGGAATTCGTGTCCGCCGTCAGCCATGAAATGAAGACGCCCCTGTCCGGCATCAAGGCATATGTCGAACTGCTGGTGGACGGTGATGCGGAAACCGACGAAGAACGCGAGGAATTCCTGTCCGTCATCGATTCGCAGGCGGACCGACTTCAGCGTCTGGTCAACAACCTGCTGAACATCGCCCGTATCGAAGCGGGCGTGGTGCAGGTGAGCAAGGAAGCACAATCGCTGAATGAATTACTGGAAGGTACGGTCGGCGTCGTGGCGCCGTCCGCCGAACAGAAAAACATCGAGTTGAAGGTCGAACTCAGTCCCATGTACCTGGGAGTCCTGGCCGACCGCGACATGCTTGCCCAAGCCGCCATCAACTTGCTCTCGAATGCAATCAAGTACACGCCGAACAACGGTACCGTAACGCTGCGCAGCCGCATGGAAGACAACGAAGTGGTCTTTGAAGTTCAAGACACGGGTGTCGGGCTGGATGCGGACGATTGCAATAAGGTATTCGAAAAGTTCTATCGCGTGAAAAAAGACTCCCAGATGGCCGCGGGAACGGGACTCGGCTTGCCGCTCTGCAAGCATATTGTCGAAGACGTTCATGGCGGACACCTGTCGGTCACAAGCGAGTTGGGGAAGGGCAGCACTTTCCGTGCTGTGCTTCCAAGTGTCAAACGAATGGGTGGCTAAGCTGTAAAGAAAGAATGGTGCCATGAGCAAACGAATTCTGTTATGTGACGACGAACCTCACATTCTCCGTGCCGCTGAATTCAAGCTGAAGCGGGCGGGTTACGAAGTCTTCACGGCCAACGACGGCGAAGAAGGCTGGGAAATCATTCAGGAGCTGCGACCGGATGTCGTGATCACCGATTGCCAAATGCCACAACTTGACGGACTCGGCCTGGCCAAACGAATTCACGAAAGCGCGGAATTTACGAGCATTCCCGTATTGATGCTGACAGCCAAGGGTTTCGAATTGTCGCGTCAGGCGGTGCGGGACGAGTACGGTATCCTGGACGTCCTGGCCAAGCCGTTCAGTCCGCGCGAACTTCACAAGCGAGTCGAAGCGGTATTTGAATCGGAGGACACGGTCGAAGCGTAGAGCCCCGCCGGGCACGGCAAGGCGACGCGCACTCAGCACGCCCGCGGTGCTGGCACCACTTTCCAGAAAGTGAATAATCGCAACGGAGCGCCAAATGGAATTGCCAACCGAGATTTTTGGTGACGTCGTCGTCGTACACTCGCCGGAAGACCTGAGTGACGACCACGCGCGAGCGATGGAAAGCTTCATCGCTACGATTGAGCGAAACAATATCGTTCTCGATGTCGACAGTACCGAATCCATCGACAGCGAAGGACTCGAAACGCTGCTCGACATACAAGACTCGCTGATCGATTTAGGTGGTGACTTGAAGATTTCGACGACGAACAACGTCAATCGCAAGATCTTCGAAATCTCCCGCCTCGATCAACAACTCGAAGTTTACGACAGCGTCATCGACGCCGTGAAGAGCTTCGTGTAGCCCTCCATCCCAGTTTGCCGCGGCCGGTTCGCCCATCATCCCACCAGAACCGGCCCGGCAAACTGAAAATCATGCCCATGTCCGTCAAGAACGCACCACCTAAACGACTGGGAAACCTGCTGATCGAGCGTGGCTATCTCACGCTGGAACAGTTGCAGAGCGCGCTGGAATACCAGAAGACGGCCGGCGGCGGGCGTCTGCTCGGTGAAATCCTGGTCGACCTGGAACTCTGCAGCGAAGATCAGGTTACCGAAGGGCTGGCGACCGAGTACGGTGTGCCCTACGCCAAACTCGAACCCCGCATGCAGGATCCCAAGATCCTGGATCTGCTGCCGCGCGAGTACGTCGAGAAGAACCTGGTCATGCCGCTGTTTTGCGTCCGCGACGTGCTCACCGTGGCCGTGACGGAACCGTCGAATCTGTTCATGATCGACGAGATCGAACGGATCACGCAGAAGCGGATTCAGATTGTCGCGACCACGGCGAAAGACATTCGCCGCATGATCACGAATCTGCCCGATTCGAAAGTCTTCGTGATCGACGATATCATCGAAGACTCGGAACAGGCCGAAGTCACGCTCATCGAAGATGCCATTGACGACATCGGCGACGTGGAAGAAATCGCCGGTCAATCGCCCGTCATCCGGCTGGTCAATTTCATCATTTTCAACGCCGTAAAAGAAGGTGCCAGCGATATCCATATCGAAGGCGCCGAACGATGCATGCGCGTCCGCTACCGCATCGACGGAAGATTGTACAAGTCGCTGGAAGTGCCCCAGCACCTGCTGAACGCCGTGACCAGCCGTATCAAGATCATGGCATCGATGGACATCAGCGAACGCCGCCTGCCGCAAGACGGTCGTGTGCACGTCATGCTGAATCGACGCATGATCGACTTGCGTGTCAGTACCTTCCCCGGAAATCGCGGCGAAAAGACGGTAATTCGTGTTCTCGACACGGGCAGCATCTCCTTGAACCTCAAGGACCTGGGGTTCGCCGAGGACATCCTCAGCACGCTGGAACAACAGATTCACGCAGCCAACGGCATCTGCCTGGTCACGGGACCGACAGGAAGCGGTAAGTCGACGACACTCTACTCGGCGCTGAACGACGTCGCCTCGATGGAAAACAACATCTGCACGGTGGAAGACCCCATCGAATACAACCTGCCCCTGATCAACCAGTTTCAAGTCCAGGACAAGATCGGACTCGACTTCCCCCGCGCCTTGAGGACGTTGTTGCGTCAAGATCCCGACGTGATCATGGTCGGTGAAATTCGCGATGAAGAAACGGCCAGGACTGCCATTCAGGCGGCCTTGACCGGCCATCTCGTCTTCAGCACGCTGCATACAAACGACGCTACGTCGGCGATCACCCGACTCATTAACATGGGAGTCGAACCGTACTTGATCAGCGCCGCGCTCAACATGGTACTCGCGCAACGACTGGTGCGCCGGATCTGTGCCAAGTGCCGCCAGCCGTACGAACCCGCCAGGACGCTGAAGAAGGCCCTGGAAAAAATGGACATCACGTACAGCGAATTCTACAAAGGGGTCGGTTGCCGGCGCTGCCGAAACACCGGGTTTTCCGGACGAATCGGCGTCCACGAGATCCTCGTCGTCAACGATGAACTGCGTGACGGGATCGTCGGCGGCGCCTCGATTATCAAATTGCGCGAGATCGCCAAGCGCGCGGGTATGGTGACGCTGGGACACGACGGGCTGCGCAAGGTCCGTGAAGGAATCACGACGATTGAAGAAATACTTCCCTTAATCGGCGAAATCGTATCGAGCTAAGCAGTGCGGTGAAGGAAACTTTATGAATTTCACGTACCAGGTTCGCGATCCTCTGGGAAACGTCCATGACGGCGAAATCGAGGCGACCAGCGAAGAGCAGGCACATCAGCTGCTGCGCGCGGATGGCTTTCAAGTCTTGGAACTCGAAGAATCGGCGGGCGGTTCCGGCCTGTTTGCCAAGCGAGTCAAGAAGGGCGAGCTGATTTATGCCACCAGCCAGCTGGGCATCATGGTGGAAACCGGCATCAACATTTCGACCGCGCTGGCCGGTCTGGCCGAGCAGGAAGAAAATCCAACACTCCGCGCGGTACTGTCGGAATTGCGGCAGCGCGTTGAGGCGGGCGACGACCTGTCCAAGGCGATGGCCGACCATCCCAAGGTCTTTGACGCCACCTTCATCGCCCTCATCCGCGCCAGTGAACAGACAGGATCGATGGGCGAAATGCTCGAGCAAATCGCCGGCTATCTGCGGGCCGAAATGGAAACTCGCGGTAAGATCAAGTCCTCCATGGCCTACCCCGCGGTGATGATGGTGCTGGCCGTGGTGATCACGCTCTTCCTGCTGACGTGCATTCTGCCGAAATTCACGCCGCTGTTCTCACGGAAAGGCATGGACCTGCCTTTGCCCACGGTCGTGCTCATGGCCATGTCCAAATCGATCCTCAGCTATTGGTACTTCTGGATCGCGGGTGCTATCGCCGCCTTCACTTCCCTGTTCTTCGCCTGGCGGACGACCACCGGGCAAGTAGTCGTCGACTGGATCAAGCTTAACGATCCTGTGATCGGTGAGCTTGTCCG
>CALBSZ010000235.1 GCA_937967665.1 uncultured Planctomycetaceae bacterium | reverse complement strand
CTGGAAAAGTTTCCGCTGGCCGAACTCCGCAAGTTTATCGATTGGTCGCCCTTCTTTCTTACTTGGGAGCTAAAAGGAAAGTATCCCAAAATTTTCGACCATGAGCATTTCGGCAACGAAGCCTTGTACATCGTCGCGGCGCTTTCCGGCCTGACCGACATGGACGCCATCACACTGTCCACAGCTCAAATGATCAATAAGGACCGGCTTGACGTGGACACGGGCTGGCGAATGATTCTCATCGGCGCGCTTTCCAACCTGGTCTTCAAGGCCGGCGCGGTCGCCGTATTGGGCCACCGCAGGCTCTTGCTCCGCGTTACCATGGCCTTCGGCATCGCCCTGGCAGGCGGCATCATGCTCCTCGTCTTCTGGCCGTAGCGGCTCACTCGTGCAAATCGGAGTCTGCCAGTGTCTTGCTGAGGTTGCCGATTTGAAAGTAGAAAGCAATAGGGTACGCCCGAGTTCCTTTTGGTTGGCTCCGCGGCGATCTGAACGCTTCCCAGATTCGCGACGTCTTGCGGCAGCAGTTCATCGACTTCGGGTTTTGGTTTGGGCTAAAACTCATCGCTTCTCGAGTGCAAATGGAACCTGCCAGCAATAGAAGCACCAAAATCCATCACGGAAGCTGATGAATCAGACCTGACCACAACTGCAACGAACCGTACCCTTATGTTAAGATAGTAAGTTTACAATCGACCAGTTTGTCACCGCGTAAAGGTGTTGGAATGAGAGTTGCGATTGCTCTTTTCTTATCGCTCCTTGTGAGTGCCTCGCTGAACGCTGCGGATTTTGATGCGGCGGTGGGCGGCTTTTTCGAGAAACACTGCATCGCATGTCACGGCGAGGAAACGCAAGAGGGTGATTTTCGTATCGATACGTTGTCGAAAGAGGTCGGTCTGAAAGACACGGCGCTGTGGGCGGAAGTTCGGGAACGCATCAGTTCCGGCGAGATGCCGCCGGAGGATGCGAAGGAGCCACCGACCGCCGAACAAGGCGCGGCTGTTGTCCAGTGGCTGTCGGATCGAATCAAAGAAGGCGAAGCCGCGCGGATGGCTCAGCGGGATCGAGTCTCGTTTTATCGACTCAGCCGCGAAGAGTACGTGCATACAATCTACGACTTGCTGGGCGTGCATTTCGACGCCACGGATCCCGGTGGGTTCAGCGAAGATCCCGAGTGGCATGGCTTTGAACGAATTGGCTCGGTGCTATCGCTATCGGCGTCGCACATCGAGAAATACTTTGACGCGGCTGAGACGGTGCTGGCGGAAGCGTACCCGGACAAACCGGTTGAGCCATTGGAATTGCTCAAGCCGGCCGTGCCTCCCAACACGATCCGAGAACCCTACCTGTCACAACTTGAAGCTGAAGGGCTGTTGGACAAAGTTCGCTTCGATTTGTGGCCGCAGGACAAGCATCGCTACTCGAATCCCGGTCGCCTTCCGGCGCCCGGCGTCTACGAAATGCGAATCAAACTCAGCGGTCTCAAACCGGTCGACGGCCGTGCTCCTCGCCTGAAGGTTTACCACACCAAGCTCGATCGCGTGTTGTTCGAGCAGGATGTGGTCGCGGCCGAAGACCAGCCGACGATCATCAGCTTTCAGACCCACCTGCCTGAGGGAAGTCAGCAGATTCACGTGATCAACGACGTTCCCGGGCCGTCGAACCTGCCTCGTAGCGGGCGGCATGGTCGAAAGCCGTTCGTCAGTATCAAGCACGGCCGCATCCCGTGGCAGCTCAAGCTGACCGATGAGGAAGGCAACGCGCTTTATCCCTTCATGATTCTCGATTGGGCCGAGTGGCGGGGACCGATCGTGACGCCCCGCGAGCAACAACTTCGCGACGACTACATGCCGGTCGAGTCGGGAAATATGCAGCAGGTTCGCGACGGACTATCCAAACTGGCTCGGCGCGCTTTTCGTCGCCCGTTGCACGACGGTGAAATCGAGAAGTACGTCCGCGTGGTGGAAAACGAGATCGCCGCCGGGGCCGATTTCCGATCGGCTGTGAAAACTGGCATGCTCGCGATCCTGTGCTCGAAGAGCTTTCTGTTCCTGGTCGAAGGTACGGAGAAGTCGGATCGTCAAACGCTCAATGATTGGGAGTTGGCCTCGCGTCTGTCGTACTTTTTGTGGAGCACCATGCCCGACAAGGAGCTCTTCGCTTTGGCCGAGGAGGGCACCCTGCACGAACCGACGCAGCTGCGCAATCAAGTAACACGAATGTTGGCCGACCCCAAAGCGGAACGATTTACCGACTCGTTCGCCCGGCAATGGCTGCGGCTGCGCAAGGTCGGAATGTTTCCTCCCGACGAGAAGTTGTACCCCCAGTATGACGATCATCTCGAGCAGAGCATGATTGGTGAAACAACGGCCTTTTTCCGCGAGGTGCTTCAGGGTGGGCATTCGCTTCGCGAGTTTCTGGATTCGGATTGGACCATGGTGAACCCCCGGCTGGCAAGTTACTACGGTATCCCGGGTGTCATGAAAGATGAATTCCAAAAGGTGGCATTGCGCCCCCAAGACCACCGTGGTGGCTTGCTGACCCAGGCATCGATTCTGTCGCTCACTTCCGACGGCACACGGCATCGCCCGGTCCATCGCGGCGTGTGGTTATCCGAATCGATCCTTGGCAAGTCGCCGCCCCCTCCACCAGCCAACGTCGACCCGATCGAACCCAATCCGCTGGATGCTCCCAAAGCGACATTGCGAATGAAGCTTGAAGCTCATCAGAACAACCCCAATTGCGCGTCATGTCATCGCAAGATCGATCCGCTCGGACTGGCCTTCGAAAACTACGACGCGATCGGCAGTTGGCGCACGGTGGAAAAAGTACAACGTGGTACTGGCGGCAATCCGCCGGTCGATCCTGGCGGTCAGCTACCCGACGGCCGTCGCTTCGCCAACGCGGACGAATTTAAACAACTGTTAATGGACGATATCGATGCCTTCAACGTGACATTTATCGAAAAGCTCGCCACTTATGGCTTGCGGCGAACGATCACCTTTGAAGACCGAGAACAAATCAACGCCATCGCTGCCCATTCGCAGGCGGCGGACTATCAAGTCCGTGCGATTGTCGAGGCATTCGTGGTTTCCCCCCTTTTCCGCAAACGCTGATTGTCAGCGGGGAATGATCTTTCCGATTAACGTCGCTCGTGCGAAAATGGCTGCAAGGCGGTCACTACCAAGGAGAAATGAGGCACATGGGTAATCAAAACTGGAAAATCAGCCGCCGTCATGTTTTGCGCGGCGCTGGAGCAACCGTTGCTTTGCCGCTATTGAACTGCATGGGTGCCGATCGGCTTTTGGCATCGCCGACCGCAGTTGCGAAGCCGAAACGAAGCGTGTTCATCTACATTCCCAACGGTGTGAACACACTGACGTGGCAGATTCAGCAGGCCGGCCCCGACTACCAACTGACCGCCCCGCTGAAGTCGCTCGAAAAACATCGCGACGTGATCACACCTATCAGCGGCTTGCATCACCCGGACGTACTCGGAAAGCACCATAACTGTGACAAGGTTTGGTTGACGGGAGCCGACGTGCCTGCCGACGGCGGCGCCTTTCGAAACTCCGTTTCCGCCGACCAACTGATGGCTGAGGTGCATGGTGTTCATACTCGATTTCCATCGCTGGAGATCGCGATCACCGGCGGTTCACTGGCCTGGTCGCGAGAAGGAATTCAATTGCCCGCCGAACGTCGACCGCGAACTATTTTCGACCGGTTGTTCGGCGTGGAGCCCGGCGGGAAGGAACTGGCCCGGCGAAAACTCAACCGCCGAGCCAGTGTGCTGGACATCGTGTTGAACGATGCCCGCACGCTGCGAAAGAACATCGGCAGCGAGGACCGCAATAAGCTCGATGAGTACCTCACCGCCGTCCGGCAGGTGGAAGTCCGCACCGAGCGGGCGGAAGGTTGGTTGGACGTGCCCAAGCCCGAAGTGGACGCAAAGACCGCCGCTCATTTGACGCGGAATATCGACTACAAGGAAGCCGGCGATTATTACCGGACGATCTACGATTTAATGGTCCTCGCGCTGCGTACCGACATGACTCGAGTAATTACCTGTATGACGGGCAGCGAAAGTCACGGGCTGGCGATCCCCGAAATCGGCATCGTCCAAACGCGACATGAGCTGTCGCATCACAACGGCGATCCCGAGCAGATGCGGCGGCTGACGCAAACCGACACCTTCCTGGTCGAGCAGTTCAGCTATTTTCTCGACCAGCTCAAGCAGCACCAAGATGGCGACGGTTCGCTGCTCGACACGACGCAGGTCTTGTGGGGCAGCGGCATGGCGTATGGTCATAGCCACGGCAATGCGAATCTGCCGTTGATTCTCGCCGGCGGCCAATCACTGGGCGCCCGGCATGGCCAGCATCTGGATTTCAACCTGCCGAAGATCGGGCAGTACGATCTGTCCGACGCCAAGGGACACTACCGAATCTGCTCGCGCCCCGTGGACAGTGACGCGCGGCTCAGCAATTTACTGCTCACGATGTTGCAGCGTGTAGATGTCGAAACGGACACTTTCTACGACAGTCTCGGCACAGTCGGCTGATCGAGTTTTACCGTAGCCACCGTCGCCGGACGGTCGTGCCGAAGGTGCGCCGCAGTCTGGCGACCGCAGCTACTTTAGAGCCGCAGTACGGCGACCGCAGCTACTTTAGAGTTTACATCATGACCATGAACTATCTCTCAATACTTGTTTGTCTGTCCATCGCCGCCACCTCTTTTTCGTCCGCGCGTGGCGAGGAGCAATTCCGGACGGACGGCGGAAATGAAACACTGCCTTGGTTCCAACTGGTCGAAGGCGAATTCCCACCGGAGGGGTCCGCGCATTACTTTTCCGGTGAACTGATCAACGTCGATCATCTGGAACGCAGTTTCGTGCTGCGAGTCGATCGCACCGACCAACAGAACCGCAGCCATTTTGATTTACCGGTGGCGTCGACCATGCTGCCCTACGGCTCGGTTTATTATCACGGATCTCCGGCTTCCATTCGAGACGTGCCGATCGGCACGCACCTGCACGGTTGGTTTTATGTCAAAGATCCAAGCGACACGACAAAACCGTTGGAGATATTTCACAATCGCCGCAGTTACGAAATTGACTTTACCCGCTGCTTTCGTCTTGAGGATGATTTCAGCTACCACTCGCGGCAAAACCAGCTCTGGCGAATTGAAGACGTTCATCTGGAAGAAAAGAAGCTCACGGTCATGTTGTTGCAGGACGACAAGCCGGTTGGCAAGCCGCAGAGCTTCGACCTGCAAACCAGCACGCGGGTTTGGCAGGGACGTCGAATCGGAACGCTCAGCGACCTTGCCAAGGGGCAGCATGTTCAATTCAACATGACCTGGGCAACGCTCTACGGCCCTGGCCGCCTGGTGGAAATCTGGCTGGACGATGAGAGCCGCGAACTTGCAACCGCCCACCAAACCGAAAAACACCGCATTCACATTCGTCAACGCGGACTCGCCGGTTGGGTGGACGCCGTGGACAACCAGAAAAGAATCCTCACTATCACCTTGTTCGGAGGTGTCGATCCGAAGCTGTTGGAAGAGATTGTAAAAGGCGACCAGGCAGGAATCGCAGTTGCTCGGCAAAGTCTACTCACCTACGACCCGGTGAACGACCGCAAGCGGGGCCCGATACTCAACGTGAAACAAGTGCCAGTGGAGCCGGGCAGCAGCGGTATCCAGATTCAAGTGCAGCCCAATCTATTGCTGGAAGGCTACCGCCCGAAACGAATCGTGAGAGTCTATCCCTCAGCATGGCCCGTGGTGGCACTTCCCAGAGAAGAGCAGTACTTCGGCCGATAATGTGCGTTCGGGCTAAAGCTGCCAACCTCTTCGGTACTCAAATCCGAGGTGCTTGTTGGCGTCCGATTTGTTGGTAATGCGGCCTTCAGCCGCGTTTTATATCAGCATTTCTTCCGGAAAAAGCGTGGCGATGTTGCCCAGCATCAACAATTCGCTCAACGGGCCGCCGCTATCGAAGCTGGCGATCATGTTTCGCTTCTCACCCCGACATGCGTCGACCCAATCGCGATAGATATTGCTGTGGATCTCGATTCGCGGTGGTCTGTTAGTTTCAACGATCGCCCCAGTATCGGGCAAGGCAAACGGACGAAGATTCCGGAATGGTTGGATTGGGATCAATGGCAAGGCCCCGCCCCGCGCGTTGACTTTCGTGACAACTTCGTGCACTACCATTGGCACTGGTTCTGGAATTGGGGTACGGGCGAAGTCGGCAACAACGGCGTGCATACGATCGACGTTGTATGTTGGGGGATGCAAGTTGATGCGCCGCATCTCGTCACATCGCGGGGGGGGGTTACCTCTATGACGATGATCAAGAAACGCCCGATACGAACACTGTTACGTTTGATTGCGGTGATCGAACCCTGACTTGGGAGGGCCATAGCTGGGGCAAGCAGGCGCGCGATGGTCGCCGCAAAACGAAATCGCTTTCTCGGCTGCGGACCGCGCTTCTCTAACTCCTCCTGGAAATAGCGCGCCAGGTTATTCACGTCACCGCCGGTGCGATCACGCCAGCCAAATCAAGTTAAGCCGTCCAGCGGTCCGGTGCTATCGACAAAGCTGCCGGTGTTCAAGCCTAACGCCTGAAGCATCGTCACAAAGAGATTGGACATCGGCGTTTTGTCGTCGAAGTGCAGGAATTGATTGTGGCGCAAACCGAGTTTAGTGCCGCCGGCCAGCAACAGCGGGTAGTTGCGGTTCTGGTGCGTGCGGCTATTGCTGCTGCCGTACAGAACGAGTGTGCGGTCGAGCAAACTTCCGTCGCCTTCAGGCGTATTCTTCAGCCTTGCAAGAAAACTCGCCAGATTCTCCGCGAGAAACTGATCGAAGCGGCCGATGTTTTCGGGACCGCCCTTCTTGCCGGCCGCATGTGCCAATCCATGCCAATCCGGTTTCAATCCCAAAACGCCCGGGAACTTTCGCGCGCGAGATGGGCCGTAGCTGCCGATTTGATAGGTCGTGATCCGTGTCAGGTCCGTCTGAAACGCGAGGAATTGGAGTTCGTAAATCGCTTTCAAGTATTCCTTCGGCGCATCGACGGTCGCGTCGAGGCCAATGGAATCGCGGTCGACTTTTGGCAAAGGAACATCCAACCAACTGCGCGAGCGCTCGACGCGCTGTTCGACCTCGCGCACGGATGTTTCGAATTCCGACAGTTTTCGCTGATCTGCAACGCCCAAATTGCGTCGCAGCGACCTGGATTGATCCATCACCAGATCCAAAATGCTTTCCGAATTCTGCAACTTGCGGCGATCCTTTCGGCTCGCCCCGTCTTCACCAAACAAACGTTCGAAGATCTGCTTGGGATCCGACAAGGCAGGAATCGGTTGGCCCTTGTCCGTATACGACAGCGTTGTCGTCCGCGTGCGGGGGCCCACTCCTCCGTCGGTCGAGAGTGTTAAAGAAGCGAGCCGGGTTTGTTTGCCGATTTGCTTTGCCGCCAGTTGATCGAGTGAAACTGTGTTTTGATAGGTGACTGGCGCCAAACTGTTTGCCGTGAGAAAGGTATCGCCCGTGTCGTGACCGTTCATCGCCCGGCAGCGCGGATGTGACAGTCCTTGAAAAATCGAAATGTCATCCATCAACGGCTGGAGAGGCTTGAGCACGTTAGTCAGTTGGTAATTCTTGCCCTTGCCAGTCGGAAACCAACCCCATTCGCGATCCACGGCGTCATCCTTCGGCATCGCGATTCCGAAGGGGAACAAAATTGCGCACATGCGCCGAGGGAGTTCGGCACTGGCGGAATCAGGTGCTCCCATGGCTTCCAGCCAGGGCAATGCCATGCTGACACCAGTTGCCTTGAGAACAGTTCGTCGATCGATGTGCCAGGATTTCTTCATGATAGTCTCGCGTTGGGTTATCGTCGCCTGTCGCTCGGCGAAAGTGGCGACCTGATTCGCGCCACTCTCGCCGAGCGACAGGCGACTTTACTTCGTCTGAAACGTCTCGCTTTGTACAAAGTCAATGATCAGCGATTTTAGCCGGAAATCGTTTTCGACGAAACGTGAAGTCAGTGTTTGGATCGCCTTGCGATCACCGAAATCCAGTGAACGGCCCAGACCGTATGCCATCAACCGCTTCACAAGGGAGCGGGCAAACTTTTCGCTGCAATCTTCCACCAAGTACCTCTGCAACTGGTCCACGCCGTCTATCTTCTTTCCGTCTGGCAGGACGCTTGTCGCATCGACGGCCGTTGCCGGCCGCTTCTTGTGCCGGGGGACCTCGATCCGCCAGCGACCGACAGCATCGAAGTTTTCCAGCGGGATACCCCACGGATCGATACCCTGGTGACAATTTGCGCAGGATTCCTTCTGGCGATGCACTTCCAGTTGTTCTTTCAGTGTCAACCTGGCCAGGTCAGGACTTTCTGCGTCCAGTTCGGGTACGTCCGGCGGAGGCGACGCGGGCGGTGAATCAAGCAGACGATCAAGAATCCAGACAGCACGTTTAATCGGGTGCGCGTCTTCCCCGTTTGAGTTCGCCAATAGAAACGCTCCTTGTCCCAGCAAACCGCCGGGCCGACTTGCTGGCTTCAAGTCGACCTGCTCGAACCGTGACGAACGAGGGCCCTGCAAACCATAGTGCCGCGCCAAGGAGAGATTCAACATCGTCCAGTCGGAATCGAGCAACTCCAATGCACTGTGATCTTCGTGCAGGAGTACCGCGAAGTAAGCCTGCGTCTCCTTTTGCATGTCCTGCTTCAACTCGTTGTCAAAGTCCGGAAAATACTCGGGGTTCACCGCGACACGGTTCAGCGCGTCGAGATCCAACCATTGGTCGATGAATCGACAAACGAACTCTGATGAGCGAACGTCCTCCAACATCCGCTCAACCTGTTGCTTAAGGACTTTTGAGTCGTGCAGTTTGCCTTGATGCGCGAGTTGGAGAAGTTGTTGATCAGGAGCGGAACTCCACAGAAAATAGGACAGCCGTGAAGCAAGCTCGAAGTCGGTGATTCGATGGTTCCCGGATTGCGGGTCGCGACGTTCGACGACGTAAAGAAAGTGTGGTGAAACCAGCACCGAGGCGAATGTTTCGCGGACGGCCTCTTCGAAAGAATCGGTTTTCGGACGAATCACTTCGAACAACTGCGCTGTTTGCTCGATCTCTTCTTTTGTGGCCGGCCTCCGGAACGCGGATGTCATGAAACGCTCGAGCAACTCGCGCACATACCGCGGCTCGTCATCGGAGTTCTGCGAATCGAAGAGCAATCGCTGATGGCTCGGCGGCGGCCAGCTCGTGTATGCCGGCGCTTTAAACTCGACTGAAGTTACCTCGATGTCCAGGCGACTGCCGAATGACACGGTGGCCGGCTCATTTTTGGGTTCCGGCTTTTTTTTACCGCCAGGTTTCTTTTGCGGTTTAGCTGGTGGCTGCGCGTACGTCCGGTCTGGATAACGCAGTTCATTGCCATCGGCGTCAACGAAGTCGATCAGCACAATCATACCTTTGAAGCCGGAGTTGCCGAAGGCGATCGGTCCTGGCTGCGGAAAGTCTTCCATCCGCCCGCGGAAGGTAAAAGTTTCAGTTTTGTCCGAGACATCGACCTCGCCGACTTTACCTCTTGGCACATGAATGATTCCTGGAACGTGTCCCATCGAGACGCGCATCCTGGGCAAGCCCTGGTCGTTGGGAATTGCCGCCCGCGCGGTCACCTTCAATTCAAACTCACCATTTCGTGGAAACTCTTTCAAATCCAGAACGAATTCGGGCCTGACTGGTTTGTGGCCCGCAACTTTTCTGTTAGGTAGCTTGCCGACAGCCGTTTTAGTCTGGGTAAACACGTACAACTCCGGCTGCTCGCCCGTCACGATGGCATCAGCAAGTGCTTTGCGCGCCGCCTTCAGGTAGACCTCGATCTGCGTGGGCGACATTTCCAGCGTGGCGCCGTTGTTCAGGAATCCTGCCTGAGACGCGGGATCCGGGGGCAATTCGCGCGCGAAGTCCAAGTCGATTCGCAAAAGATCGCGCATCGTGTTGGCATACTCATATCTCGTTAGACGCCGGATCGTCACTCGGCCATTTTTGAAGCGCCGGGCCTCTGCCGCGTCACGAAGTGCGGAGACCATCCAGTCGGTCAACAGCCGCCGCTGCTCAGCCGTGGGTTGCTTTGCTTTCGGGGGCGGCATTTCACCGCGGTTGAGCTGGTCGAGGGCGTCATGCCATGTCTCGGTATCCGAACCATCGACCAGATCCGGGTCGAGTTGATCGAAACGGACGCCGCCCTTGTCATCGTCTGGTCCATGGCACTTGTAACACAGCGCTTTAAGCACGGGACGCACGTCCCTTTCGTAGGCACGCCGTGCCGGCTCGTCCGCCGTCGCGAGAAACGCGAAGCAACCAAAACAGACAAAAAGCGCCAGGGTTGGTCTAGTAAGCATCATGATCGCGGACTTGCATGGCGGGGGGCAATGCGTGCGTCGGTGGGAATCGTGTCAACTGGAATGTGAATTGCTGCACCGATCTACACCCTTAAGTGTAAACAAAGTCTCGGACTTTCTGAAGACCCAGAAGACAACCTGATCTGTAGCTGCCGTCGCCAGATGGCGGTCCTGATATCAGTTCCGATCGAGGTCATTGGCTTTGTTTGGTTCCCATTTGGGGTTGGGATGATCCGGATGCAGACCGATCATTCGGGGCGTTGTGGGACGAACCGGTCCCCAGTTGATGGCGAAGGGGTTCTCGTTGCAAAGCCGTTCCATCTGTTCCCAGTTGGCCAATACCCTGGTTGCGATCCGGTCGTCTTTCTTACGCCAGTACGATTCCATCAAGTCGATGTTTTCGAGTAGCAACCGGGAATACGTCAGCCCCGCTCGAATGAAAGCAACACGCTGGCGGTAGATTTTCGCAGCGGTGGCGACCCTCGTCACTGCACGCTTCAAGTGCTTGTCGCATTCGCTCAGCAGGTCGTCCGTGTAGAGTCGCGGAAAGTTGAATGCTCCGCCGCCGTAGCCGTGTTCCTTTACGTATGACATCCGCGCCTTTTCAATCGTCTCGAAGTATGCCCGCACGCTTTCAGCGCCCGGCCCGAACGCGCGCGTGTAGTAGTCGTCGAGTATGGTCTGACCGTCCTGCGCCGGGTTCCAGAAGAGTTGCGCCATGACATAGTACTGCGGTCCCTGTGTCGCCCAGTGCTCCCACACCGAGTCGATGAAGATGCCGACGCAGCGGTTTTCGGCAGCGAACTGGATGTTCTCCATCGTTTGGGCAACCGACACATCGGGCAGCCCCTGTTGCCAGCCGGCGGGGCTGCCGGTGTTGGGGCGCCACATGACATGCTGCGCGAGCTTACCCCAGGCCGCGAGCTGATCGCGATGAGACGTGCCCCACGTCGAGCCGCGATCGACCAGATGAGTGCGGCCGAAGAAGTTGGCCACGCTGACCATGATGACATTCTCGGCCGGCCGTGCCTTGATGGGAGCCGGTCGCGAGTGCCCATAGCACAACATCATCACGCGGTAATCCTTGTCCGGAAATCGTTGTTTGAGCCGTTCGGCAAGCTTGTTGGCAAAGGTGACGTGACGGTCGGACAATGCCGGTCGTACTTCCCGATGTTGATGCCAGTGCATCAGCCGCGGTTCGCCATCGGGGTGGTCCCACGCCCGACAGTTCTCGCAAACGCAATGCCCGCTGGACCAGCCGTCGTTCGGCGAGGCATTGAACTCGGTCCGCGTCGGGTCCTTCTTCAGTTTCGCCTCGACGTCGGCCAGCCATTGCTCCCAGACGGCCGGATTCGACTGGCACAACTTCACGTTCTTCGGGCGGGGATGAGTACCACGCGTGCCGTCCGGCTGCAGTGCGAACAGCTCCGGATTGGTCTTGTGAAATCGCTCGTGCCAGTCGCCGAAGGCGTGCCCGCCCTCGCTGCGTAAGGAGTCAAGTTGCAACCGTTGCCGCCGAGTCCACTGATGCGCCCGGCCGTAGCCCTTGTTGCTCAGCGCCGAAAAGTTGAACGCGCCGCCTCTTGCCCGAATCTGCGGATGGTAACGATAAACAAAAGGCTCAAACGCAATCCGCTTCCGTGCAGGAATATCCTCACCCAACTCGCCGGGCCACAGCCACCGCACGCCGAGTTGATCTTGCAAAAACGTGTAGACGGCATTGACCGTCCCGTATTCCTGTTGACGCCCGATGATCTTCCCATCAATCCCTTCGACCACGAGATGATCCGGATGCCAACGATCCCGCCCCGCAATGACGAGATGGTCTTCATTTGCCGCGATCAGAGTTTCTTCCGGGTGCTGAAAATCAAAGTCGATTCCCGGAAAGAGCGAATTCAGTGCCGGTTGGTAGCCAATCCACATGGCGCGATCCGGTTGCTTTCGTAGCGTCTTCTCAATCAATTCCGGACGCGTGCCACAAACCTTTTCGATGTAATCGGCCAACTCCACCGCCGCTTCTCGCGTCTTCGGCGGCGCACCGTCAAACAGAACCAGCGGCGGCGGCACGACAGAGTTTTCAACGTCGAAGAGGACGAATTCGGCGGCAGTGGCGTTATCGGGCTGCAAGACTGCGGCGACGCATGCGAATGTTACGGCGAGTCGTATCGAAAGTATGGGAAATCTCATTGGGTGTCGATGCAAGTGATGTTGGCAGAATGATTGAAGCAGAATCATATCTTAACCCTCAAGTCCTCGTAGGGCGCCGGTGCTGCTGGCGAATCGGTCCGATGCGATGCCCAGCCGCTGCAACATAGACACAAACAGATTAGGTAGCGGATAATTGTTTTTGCGGTCGAAAGCGAGGTGCTGACCATGCTTGAAACCGCCGCCGGCAAACAGGATCGGCATGTTCCTGGTATCGTGATTGTTACCGTTTCCGAGGTTGCTTCCATAAAGCAACATCGTGCGATCGAGCAGCGAATCGCCGTGTTCTTTGGCCTCACTCAAACCTTCCATCAACCGAGCCAATTCACGGAACTGGGCCAACTCGAGGTTCTTGAGTTGCGCCAGCTTGTCCTTGCGGCCGACGTGGTGCGAAAGATTGTGGCTTTCGGTCGAGACGCCGGGAATGTGCGCGGAGAATCCGTCGAGCCGAATCAGCAACGTAATCAGTCGCGTTGAATCGGTTTCGAGAGCGAGGCGGATCAGGTCGTACATCGCGGAGAGCTTTTCCAGGAGATATTCACCGTCGCTGGGTGGCGGCACATCGACTCTCGGCCTCGGCTTGCGCTCCCACTCTTCCGCGATCAGCAGACGTCGTTCAACCTCGCGCACCGAGTTGAAGTATTGATCGAGCCGCCGGCGATCGGCAGGACCAACTCGCTTCCTGAGTGCGGACGCTCGATCAGCGACGGTGTCAAGAATGCTGCGGCCAACGCGGAGTTGCTGAATCTGGCGCTCGATCTCTTTTTGCTCACCTGCAACGAACAGCGCCTGGAAAACCGTTGAAGGACTGTTTTCGGCCGGCAGCATCACGCCGCTGGATGTGAAAGACAATGATTGATTACCCTGTTTGGCGACTGACAATGGTAGAGTGGAGACGCGGGTTTGCTGGCCGATGTGCTCCGCCGCGAACTGGTCGAGCGAAATTGAGTTCCGAAATGACGCCGTGCCGGGATGAGGCGCGGCGGTTAGAAAGGAAACTTCCGCCGAATGACCGCCAGTAACATCCGGATGCGAGCAACCAGAGATCACGGTGAACTGATCGCGGAAGTCGGCTAACGTTTCAAGGTAGGGACTGAGCGTGTAATCGCGGCCCGCACCTTCCGGATAGAAGTGTTCGCTCAGGATGCCAAGATTCGTATTGATCGCCACGATCCGACGAGAAGCATCGCGATCCTCAGCGGCAAATGCGGGTTGCATGGCGTCCAGCCATGGCAAACCCAACGCAACGCCGGATGCGCGAAGAAAAGTGCGTCGATCAAGGGACTTGATGGGCATAAGAATCTCCGTTTGGGAATTAGCAGAATAATGTGGGCAGAATGATAAAGAATATACCATTTCATTCTCTCTTATTATTCTGCCTCCATCATTCTGCCATCTCCTCGCCTCGAAACAACTTGCTCAGCACAACGCCTTCAATCAGCGTTCGCATGCCGTAATTGGATGGTTTGGCGCCAGACACGATCGAGTCGATGATCTCGCGATCGGAGAAGCGATGGCCTCGACCAGTGGCGTAGATCGCCAGCTTTTGCGCAACGTTTCGCGCTAATTGGTCTCGATCCTCTAACAGCAACTGCTTCAGCGACTGGAGATTATCGAATTCCCGGCCATCCGGCAGCACTCCGCTGGGATCGACCTGGCCGCCCAAACGAATTCTTGTGATCCGACCGTTGCCGCCCAGCACTTCAATGGTCGGCTCCAGAACCTTCTGCTTCTGGCCGGGGACCTTGATCTTTTGAGGTCGACCGCCGGCGCGATAGCGGTCCCGCCAACCACCAATCACATCAAAACTTTCCAGTGCAAGTCCGGGCGGGTCCATCACCCTGTGGCAACTCGCGCAGGCGCGATCGGCACGGTGCTGTTCAATTTGCTCACGAATCGTGACAGCGCCCGAGGCATCCGGCTCAATAGCGGGAATGTTGGGCGGCGGGGGTTTTATGGGAATGCCGAGGATGCGTTCGGTGACCCACACGCCGCGCAGCACGGGTGATGTGGCCGTGCCATTGGCCGTCACTTTTAAAATGGCCGCTTGCGTGAGCAATCCGCCACGCGGACTTTCATCCCAGAGTTTCACTTCCTGCAACTGGCCGCCCGCAACGCCGCGGATGTCGTAAAGTTCGGCGAGGCGTTGGTTGACCAACACGAACTCGGAATCGACGACATGATCGACTCCACGGTTTGCGTCAATCAGCTTGCGGAAATAAGCGCGTGTTTCAGCAAGCATCGAATCACGGAGCCAGGGATCGAATTCAGGATACAATTGCTGGTCGGGCGTCGTGAAGTCAATGTCTCGCAACTCCAACCATTGATCGAGAAAATGCTCCACAAAACGATCCGAACGTGGATTTTTCAGCATGCGGTCGATTTCACCAAGCAGAATTGTCGATTGGGAGAGTTTGCCGCTGGCAGCGAGCTTGCGGAGCCGATCATCGGGCAGCGAATTCCAGAGAAAGTAAGAAAGCCGCGCCGCCAGCGCGTGATCGCCTTGTTCAAGTCCAAGGAACAAAAAGTCCGGCGCGCAAAGCAACGCCTTGTAACCAGCAATCATGGAATCCTCGAAACTCTGCCCCGCAGAAAGTTGTTCAGCGACAATTTTGGCATAGGGTACCATTTCGGTTGACGAAACGGGACGCCGGAACGCTCGATTGGCAAATTCGAGCAGTAGCGTGCGAACGTCCGGGGTTTTGGGCTGGTCGCGTTCTCCTTTCGAAGGTTGGGGAGTAATCACGATTTCGTGAATGAGCAGGTTACGATCCGCCTCGGTCTTCTCATCGAAGAAGTCGTTCAGAAATTCGATGCCGATCTCCACCGGACCGGCACTCGGTGCCGCGAAAGTCTTCCGGAACGTTCTTGGTTTGTCACGTTCCGCCTGCACGGCGAACTGCCCGTGGGCAAGGGGGACATCATCGACCGACAGCCGCATCAAGGAATCCTCGTTGCCCGCGGCAGTTTCCGAAGCGGTCACGGCCAATTCGTATTGGCCCGGTTCGGCCAGATTCACCTTCGCCGATGCGGTACCCTGGATGTTCAAATACCAGACGTTGCCCGATTTCTGTCCAACACCACTCAGCGAATCCGCCGCCGACAGCTGGAGTGGTTGTTCAGGCGAAACGGTGGGGACGCTGGACAAAGGCGGTCGAGGAAACGACCCGATCGGCGTTTTGCCGAAGAGTCTCTGCTGACTCTCCGGCGGCCATGAATCGAGGACCGGCCCTTCGATTTCGAACCAGTCGAACGCCACGCCCGGGCCTTCGTACGAGCGGACGCCGTTCGCCGCGGCCGTATTCCTAGGACCCGTCCCGGGCAGTGTCATGACGTGAAACGACACTTTCTCACCCGGCTCCAGCCAAACGCGAAACTCGTGTTCGGTGGGCTTGAGTGAAGGTGCGTCGAAGAACCCGATCACTTTGCCCTTTAGCGAGGCGCGGACGACATGCACCACTTCGGCATCGCCATAGAACGCCGTGTTTTCTTCCGTTTCGCGAACCTGCCGCTCGGCGAGCGGCTTACCCACCCAGCGCTGCCTTTCGTCGCGTTTCCAGAATTCCGGGTTACGCCAACCATGATACTCGGTGTAATGGCGGATCACGCTACGCACGGCCGGTTCAATCTTGCCTTGATTCCAGCGCAATCCCCAGATGGAAAAACGCACACGATACCATCCTCCGGTCGTGACCCGAAAGCGATCCGGTTGTAGCCCCTGCGGTTGATGGGCGCCGAATTTTCCGCTCAGCACGACGGCCGAGTCCGCCTTGCCGTTGAATACGGCCGACCGATAGGTGTTCCCCGGATCTTCCACGGGGTTGCCACGAACCGTCGACGTTAACTCGGTTGCCAACTTCCCATCACGAACCGGCGCGATCGCGTGAATCGCAATTCCCGCCCGGCCTGTGCCCTGCTCGGCGGCGAGCCCTCGCCAGGTCTGGGTTTCCGGCCGCGTTGGCGAGCGGACAATCGCCTGTCGCAAGGCACGATCCGCCGCCTGCAAATACTTGGACATCTGAATGTGCGAAAGCTCGAGCGCGTCAGGGACTTTGTCGAAGCCGTGCCGCCGACCGTCCTCGGGTAACATGGCCTTGACACGCAACAACGGCAGCGACAGCAAATCCCGGAGAGTATGCTCGTACTCCGTCCGGTTCATCCGCCGCACCAGGTCTTTGCCGCGGGCCGTTTCACTCTGACGCTCCGCTGCCAGCAGGTCCTTTCGTAATTGGCTTGTGAATTCCGCGATCTCAGACCCTGATGGCGGAATCGAGTCTTTCGGCGGCATCTCACCGGCACGCACGCGATCGTGAATCAATACCCAAGTGCGCATGACATCCGGGTTGGCCAAATCGCGGGACAAGCGATCCAAACGCAAACCCGCTTCCTGCACGTCCGCACCGTGGCAGTCGATGCAATGCTGTTTGACGAACGCATCGACGTTTGCGGCGCGCGTGACGGCCGTGAAAGCGAGTAACGTAAGGATCGTGATGATCAGTGATACTCGGAGCATGGCGGAATGGTTAGAGTAAATTGAGCGTGAAATTTGTTGTGTTGCGGCCCAGGCGACTTTTATTGAATTGGCCGGATCACGAGACGGCAGCCGGCAGTGTCGTGGACGAACTCGCGTGATCTTGTCAGGATGAACCGGTGGCGAAAAGCCGAACGGCAGTAATTCGACGGACTCAGCCAACAGCCGCCACGAACGACCTGCATGTCTTGCGATTTCGGTGTGATGGCGATTCGTGGATCGGCTCCGCCGGGAAGTTGCTCCCGGTACGCATCCTCGCACCACTCCCACATATTGCCGTAGACGTCATGCAGCCCCCAGGGATTAGGAAGGTATTGGCCCACTCGCCCCAGGCCGACCATGCCGTCATCCAAACTCCGATGCGCGTAGACCGGATAACCTTGTCCTCTCTCGAATAGAGAGAGGTCTGCGAAATTGCCGTGTCGCGGAAGGCCGTCCTCCTTGTTTCCGAAGTAATAGGCGGTCTGGGTACCGGCCCGAGCTGCGTATTCCCATTGGGCTTCGGTGGGCAACGCGTACTCCCAGTTTCCGGGAAGGGTACCCTTGCTCCGCTCCCCGGCGTTTAACGAGTCGATGACCGTGCGCCGATAACTGCCGATATCATGACCGCTCGCAGGATGACTCTTGTCGTCGGACGCGCGCCGATTTCGTGAACGGGTGATGACGTTGAAGTTATCTTGCGTCAGCTCGTATTTGCTTATCCAGAAGCCGTCGCTGATCGTGACTTCCACAGGGCCCTCATCGTCGTCGCGACCTTCTTGATCAACCGGGCTGCCCATCAAGAACGTCCCTGGCGGGCACCAACAGAAGACCATGCCATATCGGTTCACCCATTCGTCTCCTACTTTCTTGCCAGCGGCGAACGCTGTCGGGGGACTGATGGCGGAGGAGCCGGGTTGCCTCAGTTTGTCGTCGCCGGGAAGATTCGTGACTCGGTAGCTCGCGGTTGCCTTGAGACAATCGGGAAGCGATCGGCTCGTGTCGGCCAGCTGCTTCGCCAATTTTGCAGTAAACGGCGCTACGCCATTTTTCGGCGGAACCGCGACCTCGCCAAGACGTGCGGCATAAGCGACCATCGAATTAGCCGGAAGGTCTTCCAGCTTCAGCAGCCCTCTTGCGGTTTCCTGGTCTTGCTGTGGATGCTGGTAGCACCCTTCCACGATGACGATCTTTGTGTGACTGCCACCGAAGCCGCTCAAATGATTCAACACCGACTTTACCCCAACCTCGGAACGGGCAACCTCCCAGCTGTTTTTCGCGACACCGTCCAACCCCAGAAAGTAGTTGTCGCGGCGGTTCCCGTTGTGCTCGCCTTGTAGAGCGTATCCGGAAAAATAAACCACGGCTGTGCCAAGCACCGGAACTGTATCGGCGAACTTCTCCACAGCTTCCTTTGCATCGTTACCCGAAAGGTCTTCGACAGTCGTGACGGTAAACCCTCGCTTACGGAAGACTTCCGCCATCGCCTTTACGTCGGCGGCAGGGCTGGCCAGCGCAGCATCGGGGTACTTGCTGTTGCCGATCAACAACGCGCAGCGATACTCCGCCTGGGCGGGCATGGAAACAGCAAATAACAAGCTCCAAATCACAAACAAATCCCAAATCCTAAACTCGAATGTTTTAAACATTGTTGATTTGGTTCCTGTAGTTTGTTTGCCATTTGCAATTTGCAATTTGCTATCTGCTATCTGCTATTTCATTATGACGCCATCAATTCCACGAGCGGTCCATCCTGATCAAGCTCGCCTTCAAGTGCAGGGTCTGGCATGCCGAAGCGCTGCCGCCGGTCCCCGATTGCATTGAGGAAAGTGGTAAACAGATTCGCCATGGTGCGGTGACCGGGCTTACCGTATTCCGGGTAATAAAGGAACCGGTCGCCTGCCTGCAAACGGCCTCCGAGATTGCCCAGCATCAACACGGGCCACTCGTAACAGCGGGAGTGGTGAGCTTCGGCGTTCTCGCTCAGATAGACGATGAGGGTATTATCCAGCATCGTCCCCTCACCTTCGGGAATCGAGGCGAGTTGGTCCATCAGTCGAGCGATCAATTGCGTGTGAAAGCGACGAATCTGGATCGCCATGTGGTCGGAATCGGCGACCTGACCGTGCCCGATGTGATGCTTGTTGCTATTGATGCCGAGCCCTTTGAAAGTGATTTCAAAGTGTCGGCTCCCCACGCCTGAAGCCAATGTCACGACGTTCGTCATGCCGGTGGCCAGTGCCATGGCGGCGATTTCAAAATGGGCGTCGAGACGATCCGTCTCCACATCCGATTTGTATTTATCCGACATCGGATCGATGCGATTCAAATCGACATCCCCCAGTCGTGCCTGCCGCTGCGCCACGTTTTCGAAGGCATGGTAGTACTGCTGGAGTTTGGCACGCTGCTCGCCAGCGAAGTGTTTTTCCAGACGCTTCACATCGTCCACCATGAAGTCGAGCAAACGTTTCTGTGCAAGAGCCTCATCTTTGGGATTTCCTTGCAGTACCTTGCTGAACAGCATGTTGTAGGCCAGGTCGGGCTTCGTGTAGATAGGCACTTTTTGATTCGGCCCCGCCGAAGAGCAGTCGTAAATGATCTCGCTGCCCGAATCTCGTGAGATGCCCAGGGCCACGTGCCGGTAAATCCCGGGAACCGCTTTGGAAATCGCAGCGTCGATCGTCTCGGCGCGAGGTCCGCCATTGGCTGGATAACATCCGAGACCGCCGTATTCGTTGGAGTGTCCCCCGCCGCAGACGCGGCCCGAGAGTCCCTGAATAATCGTTAGCCGGTCCTGATGTTTGGCCAATGGTTCCAGCGATGCCGGCAAGTCGTACTGGCCTTCGGAAAGACAAATATCCTGGAAACGCGGGTTGACATTCATCTTCCCGCCATCAACTCGCTTGCGATGAAGCGGGATCCCTTTGGGTTGAATGTGGCGAGGCCAGAGACCGTTGCCCTCAACAAGAAAGACAAAACGCGCCGGACGTTGGGCGACACCGGCCGCTTCGGCTTGCAGTTTGGCGGCCAATGGCCCCAGCAGCAGGCCACCCGTCCCCAGACCGAGGCTTTGAATAAACTGTCGTCGAGTATGGTTCAATGTGAGCATGGTATTCGTCCTATTCATTGTAGCTGCCGTCCCCAG
>CALBSZ010000234.1 GCA_937967665.1 uncultured Planctomycetaceae bacterium | reverse complement strand
GCATATGGAGTTCGGCGGCCCAACGGGCCGTTCCGGCGCTGTGCCATGCCCGCACCAGCCTTCATCCTTTAATGCGGCGTGTCCATGTGGGCAGAGAGATAGTCAAACTTTGACAACGAGACGCCAAACCCTTAATATCCGCGAACTGGCGAATTCAACCGACAACTACCGGAATAGGAGTACTGAAGACATGCATGAGTCCATGAAACGAAAGACGCACGCCGGCATCCTTGCGGCCTCCCTTCTGGCGATGCAGAGTTCGGCCTGGGCCGAGCGGCCGCAGTCGCTGACCCTAGAACAGGCCGACGATTTGAAGGACTTGATTCTACCGCAGCAAGGGGAGAATCCGTTCTGGCAGGTCGCCTGGCTCAATGACGTTTGGGAAGCCCGGCAGACGGCCGCGGCTGAGGGTAAGCCGATTTTTGTTTGGGGCGGTTCCGAAGGTGCGCCAATCACCAACTGCTGAGGGTCCGCCTCCGCGGGCCGTGCGCCTGCTATCTGGTCGGATGAAACAATCCAACTTCTTAACGATCACTTTGTGGCCGTGTCGATCGACGTGATGGCCGCCGCCAAGCGCCGCGATGCAGTCGCCGATTTTCTCCGTACCAGCGGTTGCGTCCGGTTCCAGTCCACCGGCTACGTCAGTGTGGTGACGGCGGACGGCCAAACTTTGGGAATCGTGAATCCCAACGGCTACCGCGATGGAGTCGGCGATCGCGCGGTCGGCTTGCAGCAGTGGTTGCGCCGGAAGTTCGAAGCGTGGCTCGCCCTGCCCGCAGAGCGGCGAAAGCCCGGCGCCGTCGAAGTCCCGGACCTGAAGCACATCGACCCGAATTTCGCCAAGCTCCGGCCGCCGGAGGGCGGATTGGTGCTGCGCGTGACGAACCGCACGATGCAGCGGGACGAGGATGGTTCGCCGAGATACCTTCGCGCCGAGGACTTTGATTCTGAAAAAGTTCGCTCGAGCGAAAGCCGTGTCCAACGGTTTCGCGAGCCGGCCAACGATTTCATGTGGATCCAGGAAGAGGAGTGGCGGGCTCTGGTTCCGGCCAAGGCCCGGATTGGCCAGTCGATTCCCCTGCCCAAGGCTCTTGCACTTCGCTTGTTCGGCTATCAGTTGAACCCGAATCTGGGCGTGCAGGGTTCACTGGCGTTTTCGCCTGCGTCGGTGAAGGCGGGCCGTTTGACTGCCATCGTCGAACAGGCGAGCGCTGAGTCGATCCGCGTCCGGCTGGACGGATACGCGCAGCTTGAGGACCGCGGCGGGGATGAGACGAAGCTGGTCTACCGGCCATCGCTGCTGGGGCACATGACGTACGATCGCCGGCGCGATGCCGTGACGGAATTCGAGATGGTGGCGTTTGGCGAGTTGACTGGCCGATTGCACCGCTCCTCAGCTTCCGTTTACCCGGCAGCTCCGCGTCTGCTGGGCGTGGCTTTTCAACTCATTACCGAACCCTGCGGCGCGGAAAACCTCCGCCCCAACGCGGCCCGCATGAGAGGCTCGAAACCCCTCGACGGCTATCACCGCTACTTGAGTCCAAAGGGAGGCCATCTCGATTCAGATGGAGAGGGTTCGAGCCAAGAGAATGGGTAGTATCCTGTTCTCGGCGTTGACGTGCCATGCGGTCGACCATGCAATATGTAGCCGCCAGTCCGTGGGGCCGACTCCCGGCAAAGCTTGCCTGGGCCGCCGTCGTGTTGTTGGCAACCAGAGTCGTCGACGCGGGTGGTATGAAGGAAATCAACCCGCCCCACGCCCCGAAATCGACGCGGACCCTGGCATTGGTCGGCGGCCGTCTGATCGACGGTCGCGGCGGATCGCCCGTGTCAGATTCGGCCATTGTTGTGCGTGGTACGAAGATCCTCGCGGCCGGCGCCCACGGGAAGGTTAAAATCCCCAGCGACGCCAGAACGATCGACGCTACCGGCCTCAGCGTCCTGCCGGGGCTGATCGATTCGCATTTCCACTCGGCCAACGACGTGAAGACGCCGGTGGAATACGAGCTGCGCCACGGCGTCACGTCATTCCGTGATCCCGGCCATCCGTTCCGCTTCTACCGTGCAGTGATGCAGACGGATCTCACGAT
This sequence comes from uncultured Planctomycetaceae bacterium, assembly GCA_937967665.1. Lineage (GTDB taxonomy): Bacteria > Planctomycetota > Planctomycetia > Pirellulales > Pirellulaceae > CALBSZ01. The sequence continues at coordinate 18,163 of CALBSZ010000234.1, read as the reverse complement.
GCCGCGAGTCTTCCTTTGCGGGGCGCATCTCGATGCGCACCCGCCTGCCTGGCCGGACCAGGCAGTCGTGGTCAAGGACGCCGAACATGCCCGCCGGACGGTGCATGCCCACGTCGACCGCGGCGCCTCCGCAGTCAAGGTATACTTCCGCCTGCCGCTGGACCATATCAAGGCCGCCTGCGACGCGGCCTCAGAGCGCGGCGTGTTAGTGACCGCGCATCTTGAACTGATTGACGCCGACGACGCAATTCGCGCCGGCGTTCGTGGCATCGAGCACGTGACCTCGTTCGGCACAGCCCTGGCCGACCCGAACGAGGCCAAACGGTTCAAAGCGGCCGTCTCCGACGACTCCGCCGCTCGGCGGCCTTGGCGGTACCGCCTGTGGACAACGCTGAATCTCGACGCATCGCCGCGGGTCGAACCGCTAGTCGAAACGATCGTCAAGCACGGCGTCTTCGTCTCGCCGACGCTGACCACCTTCGAGCGACGCGCGGGGCAGCAGGGCGGCGCCTACGCCGAAGGCGTGGCGTTCGCCAACATGCTGAAATTTATCGGGCAGTGCCACCGCGGCGGGGCCAAGGTCGTCGTCGGCTCGCACACCAGCGGCCCGTTCGCCGAAAAGGGCCGCGCCTATCAGCGAGAGTTGGAGTTACTCGTGGAAGCAGGCCTTACCCCTTTGGAGGCGATCGCCGCCGCGACCAGCGTTAACGCCCAATTCCTCGGCATGGAAGACCGACTCGGCACGCTGGAGCCCGGCAAGACGGCCGACCTGATCCTTGTCAAAGGCGACCCGACGGGCGACATCAAGGCCATGCGCCACGTCCGCCATGTCATGCTCAACGGCGTGTGGGTCGGTGAGGCCCCGTGATCATGACGCGACGGCCGAGACTGAGCCTACAGATTGGCCGTTTGGACGTTCGATACTTCGAAACGGTTTCCTTATTGTTGACTGTGAACACGGGGCGACTTGAAGAGTTAGCTTGCGGGGAGAATCTCGGTGATTGGATTCCCGTCGTCCACGATACGAATGGGGCGGCCCCCTGGGGCTGTGTTCTCTTTGGTGTAGTCGATTCCCAGTATCGAGCAAATCGTCGCGAAGAAGTCGCGGATGCTGACGGGCCGGTCCTCGACGTACTGCGCGCCGTCGTCCGTCTTGCCGATGATTTGGCCAGCCTTGATGCCGCCGCCAAACAGGACCGTACTCCAGGCCCGGTTCCAGTGGTTCCGCTCCTTGCTCCCATTGGTCAGTTTGCGCCCGCCGCGGCCGAACTCGCCCATCAGGACGATGAGCGTCGTGTCGAGCAGTCCGCGATCGTTCAAATCCGCGATCAACGACGACAATGCCATGTCCAGCGGCGGCAAGTATCGTTCGTGATACTCGGCGCCGCTATGGTTGTCCCACGAACCGCCTACCGTGACTTCAACGAAGGGGACGCCGACTTCGATCAACCGGCGGGCCAGCAAAACGCCTTGCCCATACTTGTCACCATACGATTCCCTGGATTTTTCCGGCTCCAGGGAAAGGTCAAATGCCTTCGACTCCTGCGACTGCATCAACCGCTTGGCGCGCTGGAGTGTCGCCAGGTGACCGGCGACCGGTGCGGCCTTGCGGTCCTCGGCAAACCCTTTATCGAGCCGCGATAGCAGGTCATACCGATCATCAAACTGCTGCATCTGGACAGCAGGCCGCAGGTTGGCAATACCCTTTTCCAGGTTGCGCAAACCGAGCGGTGCATGGCCGGGTCCAAGGAATCCCGACCTGGAGCCGGTTGGCAGATGCCGAAGCGAAGTGATGCACGCGTAGTTTGGCAACGGAAAGTCGGGTTTGCCGAGTTCCATCGATGCAATCGCGCCCAAGCTCGGATAGACGACCGGCCCTCGGCGCACGCCCGTGTGCGCCAGATACGCCGCACGGCCGTGTGACTGCTCTTCGGTACACATGGTGCGGATGACGGTTGCATGGTGCATGAGCGCGGCCAACTTCGGCAAGCGGTCGCAGATTCGCAGGCCAGGCAGGGACGTCTCAATCGAATCGAACAAACTGTAACCGGGCTTCATGTCGAACGATTCAAGCTGGCTGAGTCCGCCGTCTGTCCAAACGACGACGCAGGACTTGTGCCGGGTCGTGCTCTGGGCCGCTTCGGCGGCCAGCGGGTGAATCCATCCCGATAACGATGCGGACGCCGCAGCGGCAGCCGAGCAGCCGACAAAGTCTCGCCGCGACAGCAGTTGTTCGAGTCCGATCATCGTTGGGCTCCTTTCAACAGTCGTAGCACGGGCTGGCAGCCTGTGCTACGGAATTAATGGTTGACCGTGAACTCACTCGAATGCAACAAGGCCCATAAAATGTCGCCGTAAGTATCTTCGCTGGACGACTCGCTTTTGGACTGGAGAAACTCCGTCAATGTCTCGCGTTGTTGCGTCGTCGGATAGCGCGACAGGACGGTCAAATAAAGGCGATCAATCATCTCGGCCGGCGTCCTGGCGGACGTCGCAAGCTGCCTCACCAGGACCTTCTGCCTCGACGCCAAATGGACGTGGTTCATGAAGAACAAAGCGTGGGTCGCGCCGTGTTTGTATTCGAGCGCGCTCGGTTCCTCGTCGCCGTTGAGCAGCAGCGTCCGGAAATTCTCCAGGGTCAAATCCGCGTGCAGATTGGGATTTCTGATCTCCGTGAGTTCCAGACCCAGAGCCTCGTAACAGTTCCACAACTGTTCGGGCGTCAGCATTTTGACGGGCATGCGGCTGTAAAACTCCCGGTCGTCTTCGTTGCCTTTAGTGACCTTGCTGGTGCGCTGGTAGGTCCGGCTGTTGCAGATTGCCCGCACGAGAAAGTGGACGTCGAAGCCGCTGCGGACGAATTCCTCGGTCAGCCTTTCGAGCAAGCGTGGATGGGTCGGCTTGCGGGACTCGACCATGTCGTCGACCGGGTTGACGAGCCCGCGGCCAAAGAATTGCGCCCACATGCGGTTCACCTTCGCTCGGGCGAAAAACGGATTCTTTGCATCGGTGGCCCACTCCGCGAAGACAAATCGGGGATCAACCCCGTCATCCAGCGTCGGCGCCACACCGCCGAGGAATTTCGGGGCGACTTCGGGAGCGCGTGTCGACACACGGTTCAGCTTGGCCGTGTGCATCAGCCCCTGATAGCGCGATTTGACTCCCGCCGTTTTGGTCCGTTTGACTCGCGTAAAAAAATTGGCGACGCCCCAGTAATCATCCTTCGTCCAACTTGCGAACGGATGTTCATGGCACTGTGCGCATTCAATATTTACTCCCAGGAACCGCGTCGTGATCAGATTCGTCGCCAGATCCGGGGGAATCGTGCGCAACTCGCTGGCAAGAAAACCAATCGCAGGATTCTGCTGTGCGGACTCGCCCGTAGCCGTGAGCAACTCGAACACCAGTTCGTCCCACGGTCGGTTCTGATTGAATTGCTTCGCGAGCCAATCAAAAAACAACGGCTTGGGCGGCCGAACAAACGTCTTTTCCAGGATCAGCATCGGCCCCCAGATGTTCGCCATGTGGCGGCCGTACTTCGGATCATTCAGCAGGTCGTCAATCAACTCCGTTCGCTTCTGAGGATCGCTACTTTCCAAAAACGCCGCGACCCTGTCAGCCGGCGGCATGACGCCAAGCAGGTCCAGGTAGACTCGCCGCAGAAACTCGGCATCGTCGGCGACAGACGACGCCGGTAAACCGGCCGCGTCCAAGCGCGCCTGAATCTCCTGATCGATCAGCCGAGACAATTCCTGAGCGCCCGACTGGCCGTCAGCGAGAGCGGCGATTGAAAGGCTCAAAGTAGCGAATGTCCTGACGGAGAAACCAGGTGCAAAACGCATCGCACGCCTCCTTTCGAACTCAATCGCGCGAGCCAATGACGGATTGGGTAAAGATACCTACTGAGTGGGCCTTGGGAGTTGGATTTCGCCGTTCACTTCTTCGTCGAAGACATCTACAGGTTTTGCGGGCAAGTTGCTTTCCCTGAGCCGCTGCACGGTGGTCGGCAGGAACTTCGCGCGTGGAATCGGAACTTTCGCCGGATCGGCCTTCTTGTGATACGCGATGCCGATGTAGCTGGAGACCGCGGGGCTGTCGATCACACTGTGCTTGTCGGGATGGGTCGGTACGATGATGCCGACGTTGCAGCCGGAGACCCGCGGGTTGAGCACGTGCAGATTGAAGTTCTCGTAGCTGCTGTTGCCGAATTGCATGCCGATCGTCCGCCGCGCGGCTAACACGAAATAGCTGCCTTGGTTGGCGGATGAGACCGCCGGGTCGCCGACGATCGTGAAGTTCTTCAAGGTCATGTTGGCATCGTGATAGGTTTGAACCCCGTCTTGGGAACAGTGCCATGCCAGAAAATCTTCAAACACCTGACGCTCGAACCTGTCAAGCTGCGATCCGCTTTGCGACCACGTCGCCCAGAAACCGCCCAGGCAGGCGGCCGCCTCGTTGTTTTTGAACGAGCGAACGTGATGGTGTTTTCCCAGCGGCGACTGCGGGCTGCGGTAATAACCATTGAAGTTGAAACCGTAGCCGGCCGCGTCGTAGGCGAAGTTGCCTTGAAAATGATTGCCGGGGCCGCGCAGCCAGAATCCGGAGCCGTCGGCGCCGGTGTCGATCTGACGCCGCCCGGTAATGGGATTGGTCGAGGTCGTCACGCCGGCCCGGGAATCTCCCTGTTGAAAACCGCCGTCCACGCGGATCACCAGGTTGCCCGAAAAACGGTTGTCGACTTCTGTGCCGTCCTCGGTAACGATGCCTGCGCCGTCCGCGTGGTAGACGACATTATTCCGGCAAAGGCCGCCATCGGTGCCGTGAATCGTGACGGCCCACTTCAACCCGTCTTCGACCACGCAACCGGTCAACTCATACTTTCCGTGAAGGTGGTGGGTGTGCCAGGGATACTTGGCGATTTGATTTGTGCCGCTGTGGGTCGGCTCGCCGTCGTCGCCGTATACTGTGTTGTCCAGTTCCTTGTCCGCCGACGTCCGGCCAAGATGAGCGAAGCGGACGTTTTTGACCAGGGCCGTCGCTTTGCCGGTCACCACCGTGTGTGCCCGCACGCCGTCTGGATTCTCCGACCGAAGAACGATCGAACGGCTGAGATTGGCGACATGCGGGAAGCGCTCGACGCCGAACGGGTTGGCGGCGATGCCCGGATGGTCATGCTTCAGAGCCGGCTCAAAGGTAACCGTTCGCCCGTTGATCGCGGCGATTGTCACCACCTCGGATTGATTCTCGAATCGCCGGTGCTTGCGCCGCGGCTGCTGCCCGGTTCCCGGCACGGCCAGGCGGTCGCCGACATTCCAGTTCTCAACGTCGCGGTCGAGCGTGATTTGCGTCGCACCCGCAGGCAAACCGATGGTCGAGCGCGCATAGGGCGTCTTCGGTCGCCCTTCGGCATACCACTTGCCAAAAACTACCAACCCATGGCCCCATTGCTCGGGATCGATCCGGGTATCGATCGGTTTGTCGGTGAAGGTCAGTTGTGTGCCGTCGTCGATGGTCAACGTACCGCTGGGATACACCAAAATGGTGAGCGCCTGCACCTGTCCGGCGAGCGTGAGGTTCCCTTTGACGGCGACGATTCCGAGATTACCGCCGCGAAGCGTCTGCGTTTCCCCTTCGGCGATCACCGTATCCGCCATCTGCCCGAAATCGGGAATCGCGTGCGGCAACATGGCGAGCTTCTTCGGCGGCGCTGCCCACAGAACGGTTGGCATCAGGAACACGATGCTCCAAGTCAACACCTGTCTCATGGCAACGTCTCCTTTAGGCCCTAGGAAGAGGGATCGAGTAGGGGCGCTGTGTGCTTCTCCCCGAGAATCCAAGAATCCTGGCGGGACAGCGAAATGAATTTCGCGATGCAATAGTCAATTGCATTGATGGCTCAAGCTCGCCAAAAATCGTATCAGTATTCGTTGTTGAATGCCACTGATTTTCGCCGAGACTCGCCAGGCATTCGTCTCGTCTGATCCGCGACGAACTTGCGCGCCTGGCGGACGCCGAAAAACAGGAATTCTCCCGTGCGACTGTCTCAGTGCGTCATCCGACCGGGTGCCGATAGGCAAACCCTTCGACGGTTGTGGCGCAGCCCAGAGCCGCTCCGGCGTCTCCGTTTTCAGTTCGGCCCACGTGTCCGGTTTCATCGCGACTGCCAGTTTGGAAAGCGGCGTCGTGCCGCGGCGGGCGTCAGCGCTCTTGCGAACGACTTCTCCCCTGGGAACGCAGACTATCTCGTCGCCGCCACTGGGTTGCCGCAAGAGACGACGTCAGTAGCAAGACATGGAATAGACTACGCATCATGGCGTGCTCCTTAAGCCAGAGTGTCGTGCTGGTCGTCAATACTTCACCTGGCATTGCCAGCCTCACAGTTCCCAATCAAACTGCTCGTCCACGATGGTTTCTTTCGTGCCGTCTTCAAAGGTCGCAATCAATCGGGCACGTAGCTTGACGTAAGGAAGTGTTTCGGTCAGCGGCGCGACTTGCACGGTCTTGGTCCATTTCGCGACGGCCTTACCGATGACGACCTCTCGGGTCGCGGTCAACTTCTTCGAATGGTTGACGACCGGGCGCTGGCTGGCCAGCTTGGGGCTGCGGCCTTGGTTGTCGGGCCAGTTGTGGATGCGGACCGGACTCCACCGGCTCGACGGGGCAAACATAAAGCGGATGTTCGGGCAGTCGAGCCTGGCGAAAAACCCCACTACGTCTCCTCGATCATCTCAGTTCATGCAGCCTTTTCTTGTCGCCACCCTTTCCGATCGTTGAGGGTTGTGTTTTCGAAGCCGGCATGGCGGAATGTTTGTAGAGCCACACCGTCTTGTCCGCCCACATCGTAACGCTGTATTCAGGGATGTAGGCCACGACAGGCGCTTCATAGCGGCCGAATGGCCACGGAGTTGTCGTAAAGTCGTCGATCAGCCGGAATGTGTTTGTTTCGCTGTTGAATTCGTAGAACTTCCTTTCTGGCGGCACGAGAAACACGTAGCGGCCCGACAACGGGTCCACCGTGACGATACTGTGACGAACGGTCAGCGGAGCGATGGGAAAGTCTTTCATGCGCGTTGCCTTGCCGTCCTTTGACAGAATGACGACAGCCTGCGAATCGTTGCCTCCGGCAAACAGAACTTCCTGGCGAAACGGATTGTGGCGTGCAAGTCTTTGATATCCATTCACCGGGAGGACGCCCAGACTTGCCCAGGCCTGCTGGTCCTCCCGGTAAACGCTTAGCGCCCCCGTTGGCTTTTTGGCCAGACACAGCAGTCCATCCATGGCTGAGAAGAATTCATAAACCATTGTTTGCTGGGCCAGCTTCGTGGGAGGCAGTTGATTCCACTCGTCGGTGAGCAGATCGTATTGGTAGCGGCTCGTGTAAAACCGGCTGCGTTCGGCGTCCAGCGAGTTGTTCGAATACTGATGGCCGAATCGTTGCTTCAGTTCTGGAGCGTCCTTGGCTCCTTCGAATTCAATGACTCGCCAGGCATTCGTCACTTCTGAGTACGCGACGAATTTCCGCGCCTGGCGGACGCCGAAAAACAGGAACTGCCCGGTCCGGCTGTCCCAATGAGCGTCATCGGACCACGTTCCAATGTGCAAGCCCTTCGACGGTTGCGGCGCCGACCAGAGCCGCTCAGGTATCTTCGTTTCAAGCTTCGCCCACGTGCCCGGCTTCATCGAGCTTGCCAGCTTTGAAAGCGACGTTTTGCCGCGGCGGGCGTTTACACGCTTATGAACTGATTCTCCGCCAGGAATCCAGACGTCATCGGCGGCGGCACTGGCTACCGCAAGAGTTGACGCCAGCAGCAGGATCAGGCAACGCATCTGCGGGATGCTCCTCGGACGATCAAAGGCGGGATTTCACGAGTCAGCATGCCGTGCAACTCGCGACAACACGATTGTAACCCGATAGAACACCGTTCGGGTCAGTGCTAGATGATAACACACGATTTGTAAATGTGTCATTCACACCGACAACCATGTCTACGTCGGCAACTCGCTGAATTACCGCGCAATTCGCGGTGCTAAGGTATTCGACATGAGTGTATTCGGCTTGAGTAAGGAACTGCCGATTCGATGACGGCCCACGCGCAGATCTCTCGGTCATGTTGCGAATCAGTTTCATCCTCAGATACAATATGGTCATGAAGCAACCTATCATACCGCTTGAACAAAACACTGGAATTAGAATCGGCATTCGTTTCTTCGCTCAGATTCGGAAATAGAGAGAGCCTTTCCATGACCAGATTCTCTATCGCCGGCGCTATGCTGAGTTTCATTGTCTTCGCTCCGCCGGACGCCCATTGCCAGGTCCGATCGGGCGACGTGGTGGATACGGCTCAGTTCATCGATCAACAGATCGACAAGCAGCTTTCCGCTGCCAACATTCCCGCTTCGCCGGCGTGCAGCGACTCCGATTTCTTGAGGCGGCTTTGTCTGGATTTGCATGGGCGGATTCCCACGGCCGACCAAGCCAGGCAGTTTCTCGACGACACTCGCGAGGACAAGCGAGCGCGGCTGATCGACGCGCGTTTGGCGCACGAGGACTACGGTATCTGGATGGGCGACGTCTGGTTACATCGGCTCTTCCCCGAGCGTAGCAGCCAGAACAAGGTGAAACCTGGGCCGCTTCGTGAATGGTTGACCGCAGGTTTCAATCAGAATCGGCCTTGGAACGCGTTGTCCTACGATCTGCTGACGGGCACAGGTGAGGACACGCATGCGAATCCCGCCGTGACGGTGTTTCTCAACGACAGCGGAACGCTCAAGCCCGAGGAGGCCGCCGATTTGGTCGTGCCGGTGTTTTTGGGCGTGAAGATCGAATGTGCCCAATGTCACGATCACCCTTTCAACGAGCTTACCCAAGACGACTATTGGGGCATGGCGGCGTTTTTTACCAAACTGGTCCGCGACGGAAAGGGGACAAGCGAGACGCGCGGGCTGGTCGAGCGCGTCAACAAGAAGCTGAAACTTCCCCCGTACGCCAAGGAGGTGCCCGCCAAGTTTCTCGGCGGGGCGGAGCCAGAGCTTGACCCCGACGGACCCTATCGCCCGACGCTGGCCCGCTGGATTACCGCCGAGGACAATCCCTACTTTGCCAGGGCGATCGTCAACCGCGTTTGGGCGCATTTCTTCGGCCTGGGCATCGTGAACCCAGTCGATGACATGGATGACAACCGTCCCAGCCACCCCAAGCTGCTCTCGGGGCTGGCCGAGCGTTTCGTTGCCAGCGGATACGACATGAAGTACCTGGTTGGTTCCATCGTCAATAGCGCGGCCTATCAGCGCTCGCTACGGCCCGTCCAAGGCAACGAGAAGGACGCCGCCGCTTACGGCCGCAAGCCTGTCCGGCTGCTGACTCCGTTGGAACTGTTCGATTCGCTGAAGACGCTGGGCATCATCGGCAACCACCCTCCCCATAAATTGCGCGTCGAGCGACGACGCTTTGCTCATTTCTTTCAGGCCGGCGACGATCCGCTGGATTACGACCGGGGGATTCCCCAACTGCTGCTTTTGATGAATTCGAAAAAGTACAACGCGTCCCAGTTCAGGCAAGTGCAAGCCCTCGTCAAGCAGCTGGAGACGGCAGACACAGTGCTCGAGGCCATCTACCTGTCGATCCTCTCGCGCCGGCCAACCGAGGCAGAACACAGCAAGATGACGGCGCTGCTCGATACGACGACGTCGCGGACCCTGACCGATTCCGCCACGGACATCTATTGGGTCTTGCTGAACACAAGCGAATTTCGGCTCCGCTAAATGGACCTCCATCCCTCGTAACACAGGAACGAAACATGAACCTCTCCCATCTGCCCTGTGACCGCCGAGGTTTTCTCCGTTGCACAGCGGCGGCTTCCGCTGTATCGGCTTCCGGCTGGCTGCCGGCATTGGCCCACGCGGCTGCCGCGCAGCGCGGGAAAAAGTCGTGTGTGCTCGTCTGGCTGGAAGGCGGGCTCAGCCAACTCGAATCGTTCGACATGAAAAAGAAGTACAGCATGTTCGAACCCATCGAAAGTTCGGTGCCGGGCATTCAGGTTTGCGACAAGCTGCCCAACGTGGCCAAGTTGATGCACCATGCGGCAGTGATCCGCAGCATGAGTACACCCGAAAACGAACACGTACGCGCACGCTACCACACGCACACGGGCGTGCGCCCGGTGCCCGGGCAGGTGTATCCCAGCCTTGGGTCGATGGTGGCGATGGAACTGGGCGACCCGGATTCTGCCATTCCGAACTACGTCGTGATTCGCGGCAAAGGACGCGGGGGGACCGGCAGCGGATCCGGTTTTCTCGGCCCGAAGTATCAGCCGCTCAAGATTGACGACATCAAAAACGGCATTGAAAATCTAACGCCGCCCGGCGGCATGCAGCAGTTTGATAGGCGCCTGAATCTGCTGGAGGAAGTCGAAGCCGGCTTCTACAAAACGCTGCCGGCCAAGTCGGCCTTTGCCCATCTGACGACGCTTCGCCGTGCCTCGACAATGATGCACTCGAAGGAGTCCAAAGCATACGATCTGGACCTTGAGCCGGCCAAGGCGCGCGAGGCCTATGCGGGCCGATACGGCGACTCGTTCCTCATGGCCCGGCGACTCATCGAAGTGGGCGTGCCGTTTGTCGAACTTTCACTGCCCGAATGGGACAATCACAGCGGTTGCGGGCTGCACAAGGAAAATCTGCCGCCGCTGGACATCGGACTTTCGGCGCTGATCAAGGACCTGGAGGACCGAGGATTGCTCGACACAACGCTGGTCATTCTGATGAGCGAGTTCGGCCGCGGCGGGCCGGCCCGTGTCGGTACGGGGCACAAGGAGGATCGCGGGCACTGGCACAAGGCGTGGACGACCGTTTTCTTCGGCGGCGGCATCCGTGGAGGGCAAATCATCGGCAAAACCGATGAGACGGCCGGCATTGTTGAAGAGCGCATGGTGAACATCGCCGACTACTTCGCCACGATTTGCAAGATTCTCGGCGTTGACTACATGAAAGAAAACATCGATCCCGGTGGCCGCCCCGTGCCCATCGTCGTCGACGCCCAATTGAGTCCGCCAAAAGTCATCAACGAGATTCTTTAGTGCGCTCGCCGACTCTGGAGCGTCTCCAGCGCGAGGGAATGAAGTTCACTCAGGCCTATGCGTGTGCCGTCTGCTAAGCCTGATGACCGGCCAGAACGAAGCACGGCATGGTGTGACTCAGCGGACGTATCGCAGTGGAGACTCGCCGTCGTCTGATTTGCCGCACCCAACGCTCTCGCCGTCCAATTGGAACTGGAACGGGTTACAGCCGCGTGTGGGCTCGATGAATGAGGCGCTGCCCAACAGTGTCCCTGTTCCCGCACTGCCGGAATGGTTGCGGCAGGCCGGTTATCGCACGATGCATTTCGGTAAAGGGCACCTCGGAGCAGCGGGAACTCCCGGAGCCGATCCCAAGGTGTTCGGTTTTGACGTGCGTATCGGAGGCCTGAGTCACGATCGTCAACGCAACAGGACAGCCGGTTCGCTGGCCAGATGAATGAAGAAGTGAGCCCTAAACCGCAATGCAATTCGTTCCAGGAACTCCAGAGTATTCTCAGGACCCTATCCTAAACTTCTCTTTGAGCCATTCGATCTTCTCGGATCTGTCAGCCTTGCCTCCTGGCGCAAAGTCGGTGTCGAGCCGGCGCACGCATTCTAGTCCCAGCTTCTTCATCTCCCGCTCCAGATGGGCGCCGAAATTCGGATGATGGATGTTGCCGGGCCTGGCGGCCGACGCGTTGTTCACAATATAGACGGGGCAGTCGTCCTTCGTGAGCAGTGACAGCGGGCCGCAATCCTTGATCCGCGCCGCGACCGCTTTCGGGATGGGATCCTTGACCCAATCGAAATCTCCCGGCACGCCAAACAGAGCCTTCAACGCCCCGTGATCGTAAGCCTTGCCCGGCACGATCTTCATGATCTCGCGCGGATCGTAGGTGCATTGGGCGTTCTCCGGCAATGCACATATGATGCGTGTCGATTCCCGCGCGATCGGATCTTTCGACGTTGGGTCAGCCAAGTCGTCGTGAAATCCCAGCCACAAAGATAGCCCCGCTCCCGCCGAACCACCCCCGGCGGCGAAGCGAGACTTATCCAGGTTCCACTCTTTGGCGTGATGCCGCAAATGCTGAATCGCCCGCGCGCAATCGTGATGCTGCATCGGATAGTGACCAATGCCCGTGAGACGATACTCGACGCTGGCGACCGAAATGCCTTCGCTCAGACACCGCGCGACCGGGACGCCAACATTCTTCTTCGATCCACCGCGAAAGCCGCCGCCATGAATAAACACCAGCAGCGGCGTCGGCTTGTCCGACTTGGCAAGGTACAGGTCAAACACCTGGGCCGGATGCTCCCCATAGGCAACATCCAATATCTTCTGCCGACCATCGTTCCCCCTGGGTCGTTCATCAGCGGCGGTCGTCGTCGCCAACAGAACGACGCTCAGAATCAGTATGACTCGGTAATCAGCAATCATGCGATGTCCTTTCCTGTATAGTCTCAAATTGGCTGCGTGAACGGTCTGCATGCACGGAACGACGAGGATTTCGGAACGAGTGCAATCTATGCACGACGTCGGCACATCGGCAAACGCGATTCATTTCGTCCCTTCACTCGTGTGCTTGTACAACCAGACCTTTTCCGGTTGCGCAGTGCAGAACAAGATCACGCCATGATCCACGATCGGCGTGGCCACTTTGAAGTGTCGGTACCGCGAGCCCGGCGAGTCCAGGGGCGTGGCATCCGCCAGTTTTCGCCATTCGTCCCGCTCGGCATCGTGGGCGTAGAATCGCATCGGCCCCGGCTCTTTATCGCCGAACGTCGTGAACAGCAGGAACGCCCCGCTGACTGGATCAACGGTGAGGATGTTGCGCGACGTGCTGTTGACCGTCGGGACCGGAGGAGAGGCGATGGTCACGACCTGGCCTTTGCTGTCCAGCGTGTAGAGTTCGTTATGATCGTTGCCTCCGCCGAAGAGCATCCGCTTACGTACGGGGTCGTACTCGATGACGGGCTGTGTTGCCCGCTGCATTTCGAATTTCCCCGCCTCGGGAATCGGCGTCCATTTCGACATCCCAAGATCCCACCGCAACAGCCGTTGCGAGAATCCTAGGGTAGTCTCGTAACGGACGAACGTCTTCATCTCCGGAAAGTATTCCGTCGCTGAGCGGTGTCCTCCTTTGCCAGGTGATCGGATCGGCTCGATCCATTTCTGATTGGCAATGTCGAAACGATCGAGTTGATTTCGTCCGTGACTTTGCCGGACGAACTGGCCGTGCTCAAAATCAATCGTTGCGTTTTCGTAGGTGTGGGACACACCACCGGGACCGGCCATGCGGCAATACTCAGGCGGTTCCAGCGGCCTCCATGTGTTGTCCTTCGCGGAATACGCGATGAATTTTCCGTCGCATATGTGGGCCGCCCCTAGGAAGTACAACTCCTGCGTCCGGGGGTTCCAGTGGATGCTGTTAGTGTAGGTGAAGATCGGTCCGGTCGGTTTTCCGTCGCGGGAATCCCGCAGGAATTCCCGGTCGTAGCCTTTCGTCGCGAGTTCCTTCCACTCTCCCGGCTTCATCCCGGCGGCGAGCCGGGCCAGTTCGCTGTCGGCTTTGGTTCTCTCCTCGCCTGAAACGAGATTCGTTGCTAACGTCAAGGCCGCGATCAACATCAACCCTCGTATCATCAGTCTTTCCTTCAGTCCTCAAGTCAAACAGTAGTAGTTGCGCTCGTGCGACACACTCAATCCTTAGTCGACTCAATCGTCAGGATCGTTTCTTCGCCGGGCTTGATTTTGAGTTGCTCGATTGTCACCAGCCCCCACGTGTGGGCGGTAACCCTGCCCATTCCGCCAGCGCCATTTGTCCACTTGAAGGTGTCGCCTGGTTTTGGTTTGAACTGCTGAAAGCGGAGCGGTGTCACGTCTACCGTCGTTTCTTTCTCGGCCAAGTGGTTGCTCAATTGGATCGACCAAAGGTCGGGCGCGTCCGTTACGTCGCTCCAGCGAAATCCCAGGTTGATACCGCCGACCAGGTCACCGGCGTCGGCATCGCCACTGCCCATGTCATTGTCGAGCGAACTGTTTCCAAACGCCGGGTAACTGCGGACTTTGGCGAAAAGCTCTGCCGGGTAATACTTTCTGATCGTCTCCATCACTCTGGCGCAACGACGACTTCGAAGTCCTTACCTTGAATCTTCCGCAATTCCTCATGCAAATCGGGAATCCGCGCGTCCGGCGTCACCGAAATGGCCCATTCGATTCCATTGTCCGCGACGAACATGCCGTACCTCTTCAAACCCCGCAGAATCGCCTGTACCTCCGGTGTAAATCCGCCGATGTCAAAGTCCGCCCGCAGTCGCAAGCGCTCGCCCATCCGTGGCAGGTTCTTGTCCGTCAACCGGCTGGCATAGTGCGTGGTGGGATGCACATAAGCCCTGCGCGTGCGGCGGACCGTCACGCGCAGGGCGTGTTCGACGATGCCTCGCTTGAGCTCATCATAGCGAACAACGGCGGGAAAGATCGGCAGCCCTGCGGCATCGGCGGAAGTCCAGCCCGCGGGACGCAGCCGATACGACTCCAGATCGAAAATGGCAGCCCCTTCGGCTTGCCAGCCATCGTCGGTCAGACGGGCCGAGTAGAATTCATACAGCATGCGTTTCTGCGGATCGACCACAATCGCGTGCCGGTCGCCGCCAAGTTCCTTTCGATCGCGTTGCACATCCTCCAAGGAAAGATGCTGGAACTCGCTCTTGCGCTGGTAATTCGACGGCCAACCTTCAATCGGCATGTTCGCCGGCACGGGGTAAGGGCCGAGATCGCTCTCTGCCTTGAATCGGCCCGGTGACTTCTGGCATCCTCGCCGCACGAATGCGCTCAAGCCGGGCTGAGTCAGTGGCTACCTTCCGCGGAACTTTTTCCGAAGAGTCCTGGGCGGGCTGTGGGGAAGCAGGTTTTTCGTTCGGCTTCTTTTCCGGCTTTTTGTCCGTTGTGAAGTAGTTGGCAAAAGTATCGCTCCTGAATGGTGACGCAGGCAGGCCTTCCGCGTTGTAGAGATTGCAGTCGGGGTTTCGCTCCCAGGCGTATCGGACGGAAACCGGTTGCGGCACTTTCGGGCTGCCGACGACAACGGTGTCTCCGACAATGACGGCCTTGGCGCGGACGGGGCGTTTCTTCTTGCCGAGAAGGAGAAAGCCTTTCAGCTCAACGCCGCGAGCGACCAGCCCGCCACCGACGTGCGTGAATGACACGATGGCCTTCCCGTCCTCGAACCGGGCTTCCTTGAACAGCGGACCGGAGTAGACAAGGTCTTCACCATAGGCCAGCGCCCTCGCGCATCGTGCGGCGCGCTGTGCCGCGGGGCGCTTGTTGGGGTAGTGCACGTTTTCGGCAATTCCGAGGTCGATGGCCACGACCAGAGCGGCATTGCGGTCGCTCTGCACGACCTTGAGCTGGGCCTCGCGAATGGCGCAGTCGCCGCCCTCCCAGGGCTCAGGTTTCCGCTCCTGGTAGTTCGCGTTCTGGACGATGATAAAAGGCAGGTCGGACCGCCCCCACAGTCCGCGCCAGTCTGCCATCAATGCGGGCAGCAGACGGCGGTAAGTTACCGGGAAATCCCGGTTCGCTTCGCCCTGGCACCAGAACACGCCGCGCACGGTATAGGGAACGATGCCGGCGATCTTGCGTTCAAAGATGTTGCCGATGGGCAGTCCGTGGATGGCGAGCGATTTGCCCAGGTTCGGATCGGCGGCCACGGCTTCTTTGCTGATGAACTGCTGCGCGCCGGCTCCGTTCTGAGAGGAATCGATGATACCGATCGGCCGGTCCAGGTCGGCGTGCAGCGTCTCGGCGAAATACAACGCCAGCGCGGAGAGAACGCCGGAGCGTTTGCGCGAAGGTTGGACTGGACTCCAACGGATCGACGGGGCGAACATGAAGCGGATGTTCGGGTAGTCGAGCCTGGCAAAATCATCCTCTGTCAGCCCGAGCTTCATCAAGGGGTAGCGCATATTCGATTGCCCCGACACATGCCAGACCTCGCCGGACAGAACGTCCTTGATATGGATCTGGTTTTTGCCGCTGATTCTCAGGCCGAGCGAGAGTCCCGGTCGCACCGGGTCCAGAGACACCGACCACTTTCCGTCATTCGCCACGGCGGCCTTCCGCTGCAGCATCTTCCCCGAGCCGTCGAGGAGTTCGACCGTGACGTTCTCCCCGTCGTCCGCTGTCCCGAAGATTCTGGCGGGCAACTCGGCTTGAAGGATCATGCGGTCGGAAATGATCTTGGGCAGCGCAACGTCAGCCATCGTGGGTGAAGCTAGCCACAAACAGGTCAATGCGGCCAGAGAGCCAGTGTATCGTCTTGCGCCGCTCATCCTATCCTCCAGTCATCAGTCAAAATTGTCGTGCTCGATATCACACGGACCGACCCAGTTCTGATCGAGGCCTTGGGGTTTCCGTGGATTGGGATGGAGATCGCCCCGCATCCGCATTATGCGACAGGTACGCTCAGTTCACGTATGCAAAAGTCACACGCATCATTGTACTTATAGATCGCTGGTGAACCACTTGAATCAGGTGAGACGGCAGATGAGAATCTCGTCAGCGGTGAACTGTTGCGTGAAACTCAACGAGAGTGAACGAGACCAGTAAAGAGAAAGCCGTTTATAAATCCTGTCAGCCCAACCTCGTTGCGTTCGGTCTCTGAGAAAATACAATCGCTGAAGAAACAAATCCGCCAGCACAGCTCGGAGAGGATCAACACGATGTACAGCAACCACGGGAGACTCTCGACTCCGGCAGCCGTGTGGCTGCTTACGGCAGCGGTCTGCCCGGCGTCGGACGCCCTGCCCGCATTTCCGGGCGCCGAAGGATTTGGAAGCACGACGCCGGGTGGACGCGGCGGCCAAGTGCTGCTGGTGACGAACCTGAAGGACTATAAGCCGGAAAAAGAGCCCCCGATCGCAGGCAGCCTGCGCGCGGCCATTGACACGAAAGGGCCGCGGATTGTCGTCTTTCGCGTGGCGGGCACGATCGCGCTCAAGGCACCGCTCACGATCAAAGAACCGTTCATAACACTCGCCGGCCAAAGCGCGCCGGGCGATGGTGTCTGCCTGAAGAACTATCGTCTCTACGTCATGACAAACAATGTTGTGGTGAGGTACCTGCGCGTACGTCCCGGAGATGAACTGGGACCTACCTACAAAGCGCGTGGCGAGCGCTTCGAGCCAGATGGCATCTCCGTCACCACACCCAGCCGGAACGTCGTTATCGATCACTGCTCAGTTAGTTGGGCCATTGACGAGTGCCTGTCGGTCTCGGGCAGGAACGTCTCTGACGTGACGATACAGTGGTGCATCATCAGCGAAGCACTCCACGACAGCTTTCACAAGAAGGGGCCCCACGGCTATGGCTCGCTGATTCGCTGCAACGGCAATGTGACGTTCCATCACAACCTCTACGCGCATCATTCCAGCCGCAGCCCAAGGCCGGGGACCTATGGCAAGGGAAGCCTCCTGCTGGATTTCCGCAACAACGTGATCCACCAGTCGACCGGCTATTCGGGCGGCGACCCGGTGCGGATGAATTACGTGTACAATTACTTCAAGCGCGGCGGGGGATTTCGCGTCGGGGGAGAAAAGACGAAAATCTTTGTAGCCGGCAATTACGCGGACGGCAAAGGAGAACTGCCAGACCCTTGGGATGCGGTCGCCAGAGAGACCGATCAGAACAAGATGAAGGAACCCTTCGAGGTGGCACCAGTGAAGACCGACACTCCCCAGCAGGCATACGCGGCGATTGTCCAGTCCGTGGGAGCGAGTCTGCCTCGACGGGACGCCGTCGATAAACGGGTCATTCAACAGTTAGTAGCCGGCACGGGCGAACTGATTGATTCACAAACCGACGTTGGCGGTTATCCGGAATTACGTGCGAAAGAAGTGCCAGCAGATGCCGACCGCGACGGCATGCCGGATAACTGGGAAACGATGCATGATCTTGAACCGAACAGCGCCAAGGACGCCGCCGGCGACTTGGACAAGGACGGCTATACGAATATCGAGCAGCTAGGCAACGCAACCGCCCCGGCGGTGTCGCAGATCACCCAATAGGATATCAAGGTGACCCGCTAGATCGCTGGTTCTGCTGCATCGAG
>CALBSZ010000233.1 GCA_937967665.1 uncultured Planctomycetaceae bacterium | reverse complement strand
TCTATTCTAACACGGGTGGCGACGCGTCCAGGGCCACGCCGCCCGCGGCCGTGGCGGAATGTGCCGCTGCCGGCAAGGCGTCACCCAAAAAAGACCTGGGCATGCTGGCCGTTTCCTATGGGAATGTCTACGTGGCCCAGATTGCCATGGGCAGCAATCCAGCTCAGACCGTGCGCGCGTTTCGCGAGGCGGAATCGTACCAAGGCCCTTCGGTGATTCTGGCCTACAGCCACTGCATCGCGCACGGTATCAATATGACCACGGCGATGACGCATCAAAAAGACGTTGTCCAGACCGGGTTCT
Organism: uncultured Planctomycetaceae bacterium; assembly: GCA_937967665.1. Lineage (GTDB taxonomy): Bacteria > Planctomycetota > Planctomycetia > Pirellulales > Pirellulaceae > CALBSZ01. Next base: position 3,872 of record CALBSZ010000233.1, on the reverse strand, counting down.
GGCCGCTGTTCCGCTACGATCCGCGCGAAGCCCGCGCCGGCGAACATCCTTTCCATCTGGACAGTCGCAAACCAACCAAACCATTCAAGGAGCTGGCGATGCAAGAAGCGCGATTTGCCATGCTGGCGCGAACGGATCCCGAGCATGCGGAGAACCTGTTCGCTCTGGCGCAGCGTGATATCGACGAACAGTGGCATTACTACGAACAAATGGCCGGCGTGGAGCGGGCGATGCTGAACGAATTCACGGAGGCCGAAGCATGAGCGTTGATCTGAGCACCGGCTATCTCGGCATCAAACTAAAGAATCCTCTGGGAGTCGCGGCCTGCCCACCGTTGACGGGCGACTTGGACATGCTGCTCCGCCTGCAAGACGCGGGTGCGGCCGCCGTGGTAATGCCGTCGCTGTTCGAAGAACAGATTGAGCACGACGAATTGGAGTACAATCGGCTGCTGGAATACCAGACGGAAGCGTTTGCCGAAGCGCTGTCCCACTTTCCGGTCCCGGAAGCATACAATGCGGGGCCGCGGGACTACTTGAGTCACATCGAAGCGGCCAAGAAGTCACTTTCGATTCCAGTGATTGGCAGCCTGAACGGTTCTTCCACTGGCGGTTGGATTCGCTATGCCAAGATGATCGAAGCGGCGGGAGCCGACGCATTGGAACTAAACATCTACTTTGTCCCGACCGAATTTGATATGACGTCGGCGGAAGTTGAAGAGCGCTACGTCGACCTGGTTGCGGAAGTGCGGCAGTCCGTTACGCTGCCGCTGGCGGTAAAACTGGGGCCGAATTTCACCAGCTTGCCGAACTTTGCGCAACAGCTGGTGGCGGCCGGCGCGGACGGTCTGGTGTTGTTCAACCGCTACGTGGAACCGGACATCGACCTGGAGAACCTCGAAGTCAAACCCGATTTGGTGCTTAGCAACCGTCATGAGGCACGCGTTCCGCTCCGCTGGATTGCGATCATGCGCGACCAATTGCACGCGTCCCTGGCCGCCAACAGCGGCATTCATCGCATGCAAGGTGTGCTAAAACTGCTACTCGCCGGCGCCGACGTGACGATGATGGCCAGCATTCTGATGAAGAAGGGTCCCAATTTCCTGACGCTACTGCTGTCGCAATTAGCTGCCTGGATGGAAGAACACGAATACGAATCGGTGGAGCAACTCAAAGGGAGCATGAGTCGGGGGAACTGTCCCGACCCCAGCGCCCTGGAGCGTGCCAACTACATGAAGGCGCTCACGAAGTATACGATGGAACATCCGGCACCGCACCGGTCTTGAACCGATGGTTGAATCCGAGCACAACGCGACTTCATTGGAGGCGAGCCTCGGCCCCTGCGCCGAGCAGTGGGCGGCGTGCGTCCAGCAAGCGAATGAAGCGACCGAGCGAATGTGTGGCGGACTGGCGGGCAGCAGCGACCCGCAGGCATGGCGGCGTCAGTGGTTTGAATCGCTGAGCGGCAATACGGACCGCTACCTTCGCAGTCCGGCATTCCTGCAGTCGATGAAAGCGCACATCGAAACGCTCATCCGCGCGAAGACGTCTGCGCCATCCAACGGGGCGCCGGCCGAGCAGGCGGCCCGTGGGCTGGAAGACTTGACGGCGCGTGTCGCCGCGCTGGAGCAGTCGCTGCAGGTTCGCTTGCAGGATTTGGAACAACGGCTCGCCTTGCTGGAAGCGAGAACGGGACAGACTCCCGAATCCGACGGCTGGGACCGCTTCCTCAAGGCGCTCCGCGTGCCGCGTTCCAAACCGCGTTCGGAGATGGGAGTCTCCCCACACGACGTTGTTTACCAGGAAGGAACGTTACGCGTGCTGCGTTATCGAGGCGGCGCTGCCCGTTACACCGAGCCGATCTTGATCTGTTTCGCGCTCGTCAATCGCCCGTATGTCATGGACTTGCAAGAGGATCGCAGCGTCATCCGGCGTTTGCTGGAGCGGGGCTTCGACGTGTACCTGATCGATTGGGGCATTCCCGAGCCGCGCGACCATGCGTTGAGATTGCAGGACTATGTCTGCCGGTTCCTGCGCAGCGTCGTGGACTTCGTTTGCGAGGACGCGGGCGCCGCGCAGTTGAACCTGCTGGGCTATTGCATGGGAGGAACAATGTCCGCGATGTTCACGGCGTTGCACGTCGAACGAGTGCGGAATCTGATCTTGATGGCCGCGCCGATCGATTTCGGCGGTGAAGCCGGGCTCTTGAACCTGTGGGCGCGGCCCGAGTACTTTGACGTCGATAAGCTTGTCGACGCGTACGGTAACTGCCCCGGCGAATTCCTGCGCTACTGCTTTCAGTTGATGAAACCGGTCCAGAACTTCGCCGAGAAATACCTGACGTTCTGCGACAAGCTGGACGATCAGGCCTTCCTGGATAACTTTTTTGCGCTGGAACGCTGGGCCAGCGACAGCGTTCCCGTAGCCGGCGAAACGTTTCGCGAATACGTCAAGGCGCTCTACCAGCAGAACCAATTAGTGAAAGGGCAACTGTCACTCGGTGGCACGCCCGTCCAGCTGTCAGCAATCACCTGTCCCCTGTTGCAGCTGGTGGCCCAACACGACCACCTCGTTCCCCCCAGCGCGACGCTGGCGTTGGAGCGGCATGTGCGATCGCGTGAGGTCAAGACGCTGGCCGTCGATGCGGGACACATCCAATTGGCTGTCATTTACAAGGCGCTTAGGCAACGCTGGCCTCCGGCTGGGGAATGGATTGCGGCACATTCGACCGTGAGGAGTTGAAATGCAGAACATCATTCGGCAATTGGAAGAACAGCGGGCCGCCGCGGAATTAGGTGGCGGGCAGAAACGCATTGACGCTCAGCACAAGAAGGGCAAGTTGACGGCCCGCGAACGGATCGAATTGCTGCTCGACCCAGATTCGTTCGAAGAATGGGACATGTTTGTCGAGCATCGTTGCACCGACTTCGGGATGGAGAACCAGCGGATTCCGGGCGACGGCGTGGTGACGGGCTACGGCACGATCAACGGCCGCGTGGTCTTTGTCTTCAGCCAGGATTTTACGGTGTTCGGCGGGTCGCTCTCCGAGCCGCACGCGGAAAAGATTTGCAAGGTGATGGACCACGCCATCAAAGTCGGCGCGCCGGTCATCGGCATCAATGACTCCGGAGGCGCCCGGATCCAGGAAGGGGTCGCGTCGCTGGGCGGGTATGCCGAGGTATTCCAGCGGAACGTTTTGGCCTCGGGCGTCGTGCCGCAGATCTCGCTGATCATGGGCCCCTGCGCCGGGGGCGCGGTGTACTCGCCTGCCATGACCGATTTCATCTTTATGGTGAAGGACAGTTCCTACATGTTCGTCACCGGTCCGGAAGTGGTGAAGACCGTGACGCACGAAGACGTTACCCAGGAGGAGCTGGGGGGCGCCGTTACGCATTCGACTGTTTCAGGTGTCGCGGATCGCGCATTCGAAAACGACGTCGAAGCGCTGGCGATGCTGCGGCGGTTCATCAACTACTTGCCGGCCAACAATTGCACGCCGCCGCCGCATCGCCCCACGCCGGACCCAGCGGATCGGGCCGAACCGTCACTGGATACGCTGGTGCCGGATTCACCGACGAAGCCTTACGATATGAAAGAGCTGATCTTGAAGACGGTGGACGACAACGACTTCTTCGAACTGCAGCCCGAACACGCCAAGAACATTGTGGTCGGCTTCGCGCGCACGGAGGGGTTTCCGGTCGGCATTGTCGCCAATCAGCCGCTGGTCCTGGCCGGCTGCCTGGATATCAAGTCGTCCATCAAGGCCGCGCGCTTCGTCCGTTTTTGTGACGCCTTCAGCATTCCCATTCTGACGTTTGTTGACGTACCGGGCTTCCTGCCAGGAACGGCGCAGGAGTATGGCGGGATCATCAA
>CALBSZ010000232.1 GCA_937967665.1 uncultured Planctomycetaceae bacterium | reverse complement strand
TGTCCTAAAGTTGTGGTGCCGGTATAAGCACGACGCGCAAGCGAGTGAGTAAGTGGCGAAATCCCGGAGAAAACCCACTTGCGCGCGCTGCGTGCTTGTATTTTCACGCCTGCACCACAAGATGAGGACACTACCAGTTTGCCTGGCTTCTGGCGAAAAAATTCTCTAAGAACTACAATGGGTGTTTGCTAGCTACCGGAATTGATCCGTTCCATGATCCTACTCATCGACAATTACGACTCGTTCACTTACAACCTTGTGCAAAGGTTGGGCGAAATCGATCCGGCGTTGGATATTCGAGTTTACCGCAACGATCAAGTCACGTTGGGTGAAATGGAGTCGCTGAAACCGAAGCATCTCATCATTTCCCCAGGACCCTGCACGCCGAACGAGGCCGGGATTTCCGTCGATTGCGTCCGGCATTTTGCGGGGAAACTGCCGATACTGGGCGTCTGCCTGGGACACCAGTCGATCGGGCAGGCGACGGGAGCGGAAATCGTGCGGGCCGAACATCTCATGCATGGCAAGACAGATAGTATTTGTCACGACAATCGCGGACTGTTTGCCGGCTTGCCCAATCCCTTCACGGCTACCCGCTATCACAGCCTGGTGATCAAGCCGGGGACACTGAGCGACGAATTTGATGTCGCGGCGTGGGCCACCGCGCCCGACGGGTCGCGCGAAATCATGGCCATTCGCCACAAGAAGTACCATTTGGACGGGTGGCAGTTTCATCCGGAAAGCTTCTTAACTGAAAACGGTCACGAAATGCTCAAACGGTTTTTGGAGTTGCGCCAGGAATGAACGGACCGCAGGCGGCGAGCGTGTTCTGTGCCACGACGGAATCGGCGGTGCGTTGTCCGCCGAGGTGAGGGCATCCACTCCTTTCACGAGATTGCCATCATCGACGTTGCGAAATGTTGGATTCCCTCAGCGGAGTGAGGGAACGACGCCTTTTTTCACAAAATTGCCATGATCGACGTTGCCGAAGCCCTGGCCCTGATCTTCCAGTACGTGAAGCCACCCGCCGCCGAGCTGGTGGCGGTGGAAGAGTCGCTGGGTCTGGTGCTGGCCGAAAATGTTGTCAGCGATATTGATTCGCCGCCGCATGACAAGTCGCTGGTCGACGGCTACGCGGTGATCGCGGCCGACCTGAGTTCGGGCCCGCGGGATTTCACGGTCCTGGAAGAAGTAACGGCAGGCGAGGTGCCGACGAAACAGGTTCGTTCCGGGCAGGCGACGCGCATCATGACCGGCGCACCCCTGCCGGACGGGGCGGACGCGGTGGTGATGGTCGAAAGCTCCGAAACGCTCGACGAACAAACGGTTCGGCTGCTGGAGTATCCGGCCACGGCTGGGCAAAATATCATGTGGAAAGCCACGTCGTTGGCGCGCGGGCAGTGCGTCTTGAAACGCGGCCGCCTGATTTCGCCGGCGGATATCGGCCTAATGAGTGAAGTGGGCACGGCCATCGTACTGACGAATCCGGCTGCGTCCGTGGCCGTTTTGGCTACGGGAAACGAGCTTGTCTCGGCAGACCAGGTTCCCCAAGACGGACAGATTCGTAATAGCAATGGACCCATGTTGACGGCGCTGGCCCAGCGGAGCGGCGCGAGGACCGTTGACCTGGGCATTGCCCGAGATAGCGAAGAGGATCTTCGACGCCTGATACGGACGGGTCTGAATTCCGATATCCTGGTCCTTTCCGGAGGCGTCTCCGCGGGAGTGCTCGATCTGGTTCCCAAGGTGCTCGGCGAACTCGGCGTGCGGCAGGTCTTTCACAAAGTGCGACTCAAGCCCGGGAAGCCACTGTGGTTTGGTATTTTCGAAGATGCCGCTGGCGATACGCTGGTCTTCGGCCTTCCCGGAAACCCGGTGAGCAGTCTGGTGTGCTTCGAGTTGTTCGTACGTACCGCCATTGCCACGTTTGGCAATCGTCCTTCCGACGTTGAAACGCCCCGTGCCCGGATCACGGAGGATCTTTCCCACAAAGGGGACCGGGAAACCTACTGGCCAGGTTTCTGCTACACCGAATCCAACACGTTATTTGTCCGGCCACTCGACTGGAAAGGATCCGCCGATCTCTGTACGCTTTCGAACGCGAATTGCCTGATTCGGGTTGCGTCCCCAAATAGCCAACTCAAAAAGAACGAAACGGTGGAAGTCCGGCGTCTCGTTTAACCGCTCGCTGCCGTAGTTCCGCGACTCCGTTCGCGGGACCCCGCTACGGTGTGAGCCCGCGAGCGGAGTCGCGGGGTTACGGCGAAAACCGCGAGCGGCGTCGCGGGTCAGTCCTCCTTTGCCGCTCGCCTAAAAGATCGACGGAATGACACGTGCCTTCTCGAAAGCCCCCAGCCCAGAACTCCCGCTGGCTCGTGCTAGCGGTTTCTACGTTGAGTGGCTTGCTGCTGTGGCTGGCCTTTAAACCGGTGGGGTGGTGGCCGCTAGCTTTCCTGGCGCCGGCGGGGTGGTTGGCCATGGTGCGCTGGCAAACGCTGCCGGGCTGGCGACCCTATCTGATGATCTTGTTGGGTGCGGCCGTGCATTGGCTGCTGCTGCTGGAGGGCATTCGCCGCGCCCACCCCGCACTGTATCTGGGCTGGTTCGCTCTGGCCTTCTATGTGGCGGCCTACATGCCGGTGTTTGTGGGCCTCACACGCATGGCCGTCCATCGCATGCGGGTCTCGATCGTCATCGCCGGACCGGCGATTTGGGTCGCCTTGGAACTGGTACGAAGTCACTTGCTGACCGGGTTTTCCACCGGGTTGATCGCGCACGCCCTGGTGAACCAAACCACGCTGATCCAGATCGCCGAACTCGGCGGTGCGTACGCGGTGAGTTTTCTGGTGATCTTTGCCGCAGCCTGTCTCGTGCGCATCTGGCCGCGGCACGGAGCGCCGCGAACGTGGCGCGACGGGTGGCCAGCCGTTGCGTTGTCGATCGGCTTGATCGCCGTGGTGGTCTACGGGAAAGTCCGACTGGCGGCGAACCCGATCGACCACGCGCCCGCCGATTCCGTGCGCGTTGTGATGATCCAGGGTGGTCGCGATACGGTTTTCGATTTTGACGCCGAGGTCACGTATGAAACTTACGAGGACTATTGGGCGCTCACACGCGAGGCCCTGCAATTGCATGAACCGGTGGATCTGGTCATCTGGCCCGAATCGGCCTTCACGGGTCTGCTGCCCGAGTTCCAACGCGAAGGAGACGCCCTGCCGGACCTGGGATTCGAAATCTCGAAAAAAGAATTCTCCCAGCGACTCGACGAGCGTATCGAACTGTTTCAACAGAAAACGCGGTACGCCGCCAGCGTCGTGAACGATCCGCAACGAAACAGCACCACATCGCGACCAACCTGCATGCTGGTCGGATCCGAGTCGCTGGTTTATAGCGCTGAGGGTGTTCGACGTTATAACTCGGCGCTACTCCTTGACGCGGAGGGTCGCGTAGCCAATCGCTATTACAAGACGCACCCGGTGATGTTTGGCGAGTACATCCCGTTTGGCAAGACGTTTCCGTGGATCTACAAAGTGACACCGATGGCGGACGGGTTGGCGAGCGGCCGGGAAGCGGTCGCGTTTGATATCCAGGGTGTCCGCTTTTCGCCGAATATCTGTTTCGAGAGCACCGTACCGCACCTGATTCGCCGTCAGGTCGCAGAACTCCGCCAGCAGGGCGAAATGCCGGACGTGCTCGTCAATATTACCAACGACGGCTGGTTCTGGGGCTCCGCCATCCTGGATCACCACTTTGCCAGCAACGTGTTTCGGGCGGTTGAAAACGGTCGACCGCTGTTGATCGCCGCAAATACCGGGATTTCTGGTTGGGTGGACCACCGCGGCCGGGTGCGACGTTTTGTGCCGCGACGGGAAAAACAGTTCCTGTTGGCGACCGTGTCAAGTTCACAACTACTGACACAATATCAACTTGTGGGCGATTGGCTGGCCCGGGTGTGCTTCGTTTTCCTGGTCGTCACCTGCGGTTTCGGGATGCGCGAACGTTGGCTGGACAAGCGACGTAACAAATCCACGGAATAAGACGATCTACTTTTGGCGAAAATAGAACAGGAGAATCGGCGTTTCCGAACCCGATGACACCCCATCGGCTGTCGTGTATCCTATGTGACAGTAGGAAGTTATGACGAATTCGTTGACATGCGGACCAGGTGGCAATTATACTGAGGATGCACACCCACTTCCGCGCCAAAACCGCAACCTGGTCTTTGGGCCACCCGTTGCGACATCAGTCTTATCAAGAAAAGGTAGCGCGCTATGACATTGCTCGGCAAGATCTTCACCGTACTCATTTTTCTGATGAGTGTTGTGTTCATGTCGTTCGCCATCTGCGTTTTTCAAACTCACAAGAACTGGAAACTGATGGTAACGAACCCGACCGCGACCGAGCAGTACGGTCTTGGTTTGAAGTTTCAGGTCGAGGAATTGCACCGCATCAACGAAGAGTTGAAGCAGGAGCGTGAGCGGATTGAGCGGCAATTGACGCTGGAAAAAGCTGCCCGCCGACACGCGCTCGCCGCTCTCCGCACCCAGTTGGAGGATGCTCGTGCACTGCTGGCGGACGCGGAGGATTCCTTACGCCGCAACGATGCCACGCTGCAGACCACGTCGACGTCGCTCCGCATGAATCAGGAGACGTTGGCGAATTACACTCGCGAAGTTGGCCAGCTGCGCGAAGACATCCGGGCGACAACCCGGGACCGCGATTTGCAGTTCGACAAGGTGGTCAAGCTGACGGACGACGTCCATCAGGCGCATGGGCTGGAGGACACGTTGCGGGTTCGCAACCAGCAGCTGGCGATCGACATCGCCGCTCAGAAACGTCGGATGATTCAAGAAGGCATCAGCATTCACGACCCGGTGGACGGGAAAGCACCGGAACTGGACGGCGTCGTGACGGCGGTGAACAACACCAACCTGGTCGAAATCTCGCTGGGTTCGGACGACGGCCTTCGCGAAGGGCACTACTTGGAAGTGTACCGTGACAATCGTTATGTTGGCCGCGTGATCGTTCGCAAGATCTACTCGGACGGCAGTGTCGCAGAAATCCTGCCGAAGTATCTCAAGTTTCCAATTCAAAGGGACGACCGTGTCGCAACCAGCCGAGTCTTCACCAACACCAGTAGTTAGCCAGACGGCGCCGACCACGCAAAAGCAGACGTGGAGCATCTACACCATGATGCTGCTCATCGCGTTTGCGGCCTTGACGATCGGTTGTATCTTGTTGTGGCTGGAACTGAACGAATACGGGACGTATCCCTGGTGGAACACCACGGGCGCGAAACCGAACGTCTTCGTCGATCCGGGTTTGCTTCCCGATGGGCTGCGTGCTTGGACGGCGTAAATTGGTGACGATCGCTTCGCCAATGAAGAGATCGCATTCACGACTTTCGCGGAGCGAAAGGCGACTCACTTGCGACGGTGTCTGCTTTTTCTGACCGCCTTGCTGTTCGCGATACCATTGATTCTGATGGTGTCTTCATCGCTCAAGCCAGCTGATCAGTTGGCCACGGATCCCTATTCCATCTGGCCCGATTCTTTTGCCTGGTCCAACTACGCGGAGGCGCTCCGCGCGCTGCCCTTTCTGCGCTACCTGCGGAATTCGCTCGTGCTGTGCCTGGGAAGCGTTTTGGGAACCGTGAGTTCCTGTTCGCTGGTGGCCTATAGCTTGGCGCGTCTGAAGTGGCGTGGCCGGGACGTGGTATTTGCGGTGATCATTGGCACGATGCTGTTGCCCTGGCACGTCACGATGATCCCGCGGTTCCTGTTGTTGCGGGAGTTGGGGCTCTACAATTCCCTGGCCGCCTTGATCGCGCCGACCTTCCTGGGCGACGCGTTTTTCATCTTCCTGTTGCGGCAGTTCTTCCGCACGATTCCAGAAGAACTGAGTGAAGCCGCGCGGCTGGATGGTTTGAGCGAATGGGGGATCTTCTGGCGCATCGTGCTGCCGTTGAGCAAACCCGCGCTGTTCACCGTCGCGTTGTTCCAATTCATTGCCAGCTGGAACGACTTCAGCGGCCCGCTGCTGTACCTGAGCGACCCGCATCAGTTCCCGCTGGCGTATGGATTGGAGCGGTTCATCAGTTCCTATTCCGATCAGACGCATCTGCTGCTGGCCGCCGCGACAATGTTCACGCTGCCGATCGTCATCCTGTTCTTCCTCACCCAGCGCACCTTCATCCAAGGCATCGCCGCCACCGGCCTGAAATAAAAGGGGACGGGGGTCTTTGTGTCGGGCGGGGGTCTTTGTGTCGGGTGAAGGAGGTGCTATTCTAACTACTCTAGCGCCCCATGAGCACTCCGTTGCTATTGAGCAAGAGCGATGCCCAGACAAAAGCGTGCCGATGAGGGTGGTTCGATCTACCATGTCCTCAATCGCGGAAATGCGCGGAAGACAATCTTTCACAAAGACGAGGACTTCGAAGCGTTCCTCCGTGTGTTGGGCGAAGGTCTCGAACGCTACCCGGTCGAATTGTTTTCGTTTACCTTAATGCCGAATCATTGGCACATGCTTCTTCGTCCGTCGCAAGACGGCTTGATGGGACGGATGCTCCGTTGGGTTACGGCTACTCATACCCAGCGCTATCACGCTCATTATCAAACGACGGGTGAAGGTCATTTGTACCAGTCCCGTTATAAGAGTTTTCCCGTTGCCGACGACGATCACTTTTTGGTGGTCTGTCGTTACATCGAGCGAAACCCGCTGCGAGCGAGATTGGTTGCGCGAGCGGAAGACTGGCGATTTGGCTCATTATGGCGATGGTTACAGAAGGCGGACCGGGATCCTAGCCTTCTGACGTCTTGGCCGATTCCGCGGGGGCTCAACTGGATCGACCGTGTGAATCAACCGCTCAGCGAGAAGGAATTGAAGGCAATGCGCGAGTGTGTCGGGCGCGGGCGACCCTTTGGTAACGAGGAGTGGGCGCACGAAGTGGCGCGGCGAACAGGTTTGGACTATACGCTTCGCCCGCGCGGCCGCCCTCGAAAACGGCAGGCACGATAAATGACCCCCGTCCCCTTTAATTCGCCGCTACGAAAACGTGGTCTGGCCGGGGATGGCGACGGAGGGGATTTCGACATCGCCCCATTCATAGGCGCGCGGCTTCAGTTCCGTGGTGGAGTTCAGGGCCTTGTCCCATTCGATGGACTGGCCCGTATAGCAGGCTTCGCGGCCGATGATCGCCATCAGCGTGCTGTACGACATGTATTCGCCGTTGTTGATGTGGTTGCCCGAGCGGATACCGGCGAACAGTTCCTTGTGTTCGACATCGTACATGCTGGGCTTGGCGCCGCGATAACGCCAGGACTCGGCGCCTTCAATCGAATGCTTCAGAACGCGGGCATTTCCTTTAGTGCCCAGGACGTAGTCTTCCACGTTGTTGTAACAGCCTTTCATCTGGCGCGTGTAGGCGAATGTCTTCTGGCCGCTGGCCCATTCGTAGCAGACGGCGAAATGGTCGTAGGCGTGCCCCCATTCCGCGCCCGTGCGCACCTGCCGGCCGCCCAGCCCGAAGCAGCGGACCGGTGGTTCGTCGTCCATCAGCCAGAGCGATTTGTCGAGGCTGTGAATGTGTTGCTCGACAATGTGGTCGCCGGAAAGCCAGGTGAAGTAGAGCCAGTTACGCATCTGGTATTCCATTTCACTCCACTTCTCGTCGCGTCCGCGATGCCACAGTGTGCCGGTCAAGTAGTTTTCCTGAACGGCCACCACATCGCCGATCGCGCCGTCCTTGATCCGTTTCATCGTTTCCCGCACACCCAGGTCGTAACGCCAGCAAAGACCCGAAACGATGCTGAGGTCTTTCTGTTTGGCCAGTTGCGTTGTTTCGAGCACGCTACGGACGCCCGGACCGTCGACCGCGACGGGCTTTTCGCAGAAGACATGCTTTCCCGCTTCAATCGCCGCGCGCAGTTGCATCGGGCGGAAGTGAGGAGGAGTGCAGAGCAGAACCACGTCGACGTCGGTCGCGATGAGTTGCTTGTAGCCGTCGAAGCCGGTGAAGCACATCTCGTCGGTAACCGCGACCTTGTCTTTCACTTGGTGGTTGCTGAGGTTGCGGCGGCTGGTGGTGAGCCGGTCTTCGAACACGTCGCACATGGCCACCAGCTTGACATTGTCGTCGGCACGCAACGCGTTCACCGCCGCTCCCGTGCCGCGGCCGCCGCAGCCGATGAGACCGATCTTCAGGGTTTCGCTATTCGCGGCGTGAACCGCTCGGGCGCCGACCATGGTCGAGGCCAAAGATGCCGACGCGACAGCCGCGCTGGATGTCTTGATGAAGGTTCGGCGATCGGGGGTCGTGGATTCGCGAGCGGACATGGTGGGCTCCTGTGAGGTCCGTTGTAGGGGAAGGCGATGCATCATGTCCTATTATCCTAATTACTCGCATAGTCCGCAAACAACCGGTAGTGTCCTCATCTTGTGGTGCAGGCGTGAAAATACAAGCACGCAGGGCGAGCAAGTGCGTTTTCTCCGGGATTTCGACACTTACTCACTCGCTTGCGCGTC
>CALBSZ010000231.1 GCA_937967665.1 uncultured Planctomycetaceae bacterium | reverse complement strand
CGAGGGCGAAGATCCAATAGAGTCCGAATCGCAAGTCTCTTTTCATGGTTATCGTTTCTCGTGTCTAGGGTGTCTCGGGTGCAGGAATCATCCTACCTGGTTAGTTCTTGGTTAGTTCGTCCAGCAGTTTTTGCGCGTCCTGGACCTTGGCGTGATCCGGATGCTTGTCGAGTAGCTCGCGACAGGCCCGGATCGCGCCTTTGACGTCGCCTAATTCATTGAAGCAGCGAGCGCTCTCGAACCGAGCCAGGGCCTGCCACTCTTCGTACGGATAGCCGACCGCGACGAGCAGGAAATGTTCAATCGCGTCTTCGTGCTTCTTCTGGCCAAAGCAGATTTCACCAATCATGAAACGAGCTTTCGCCGCCGTTTCCGTTTCGGTCTCCTTCGTGACCTGCTCGAATTCCTGCAGGGCCCGATCGAGTTGATTTTGTTTTTGCAGCGCGACTCCCAAGCCATAGCGCGCGTCGCTGTTTTGTTCAAAGGACTTGAACTTGTCCAGCAATTGCGTGTAGCGGGTTTCGCTCTCCTTCCAGTTATTGAGTTTCGCGGCCGACGTTCCCGCCCGGTACAACGACTGCGCGCGGTAACGGTCGACCTTGGCTTGCTCCACGTTGACGAACTTATCGTCGGCAACCTTCACAAACAACGGCAATGCCTTGCCGTATTGCTCCAGGCGGAAGTAAGCTTCGGCGGCCAGATAACGTGCCGGTCCGGTGAATTGGCCGTCGGGATGGGCCTGCAGCTGCTTTTCAAACGTCTGCGCGGCATCCGCATACTTCTCCAATTGAAATTGCATGTCACCCAACTTGTACTGCAATTTTTCGGACAGTTCCGTGTCGGCAGCCGCCTTGTCGATACCGGCACGGTAGGCGGCTTCCGCTTTGGCAAGCTCCGCTTGATTGGGAGTCTCACCGGCCGCCGCCAGTTGTTCATGATACTGGCCTACGCGAAACCAGCTCTCCGCAGCCAGGGGACTGTCGGGAATCTTTTCGGCCAGCGTGCGAAACGCCGCTACCGCCTCCGATTCTTTTCCCTCCTGCTGCAGCAGGGCATGCCCCATCTCGTAATAGACTTTGTCCGCGTGCTCGAAATCCGACTTCTCGTTCAACAGTTGCGACAAGGTGGCCGACGCCTGCGGGAACTGCTTCAGCCCGATCTGGCACAACGCCACAACGTAGCGAGCGTTCGGCGCGTCTTCCCCGGTTGGATCGGCCTTCAAGTAGGCGTTCAGGTCGTTGATGGCGTTAGCGTAGTCCATCAAACGCTGGAGCGTCAGGCCTCGCAAGTAGAGACCTCGCTGCTGGACTTCGGCCTCCGCCGTCCCGGCCAGCAGTTTGTCCAACACGCCCTTCGCCGCGGCGTAGTCTTCCTTGGCGAAATAGATCACCGACATCGCATACGAAGCCGGAGCCGCAAATTCGCTGTCTGCGTACTTCTCGACAACCTGCTTGAACTGGTTCAACGCGTCTTCCGGCTTGTCCTGCCGCTGAGCAATCTCGCCCAGTTGATACCGGGCCTGCGCCGCAAACGTACTCTGACCAAACTCGTTCAACAATCGATTCAAGCGGTCCTTAGCGCCGTCCAGATTGTCCAGTTGACGCAACGACTGCGCCGCGGCCAACAGCACTTCGTCCGCGCGTTCCCACTTGGGGTTGGCTTGCAAGGCCTTGTCGTACGCCGCGGCGGCCTCCTGATCACGGTCCTTGGCCGCATGGCTTCGCCCTACCAGCAGGTGGGCTTCCGCCAGGTGCGCGGGTTCCTGCAGTTGACCGACGACACTGTTCAAATGAGCCACCGTTTCATCGAATTTTTTCGCCGCATGCAAACACCAGCCGATCCGCAGCTGGCTGCGAGGCGCTCGCGTATGATCGGGAAACTCCTGCACCAGTTTCCGATAGAGCTGTTCGGCCTTCGTTCGGCCAGCTTCGTCTTCCTGATCCGCCAGCAAACTGGCCTCGGCCGCGATATAAAGCACAGCGGGACGCAATTCATGTTGCGCGAAAGCGGCGTTCCCCAGGAACTGTTCGGCCGTGCTGCTGGCCGGCGCGTATTCCTGCGCCCCCAGAGCGGTCAACGCGGCCATGTACAACGCCTGCGCGGTAAGCGGGTGATTGGGAAAATCCTTGATGAAGGATGCGTACAGCGCCTGCGTTTCCGGGCGGCGGTCTTCGATTTCATAGAGCGCGTCGATGCGTGCAAAGCGAAGATACGGAGCAAACTCGCCTTCCTTGAAACGATTCGTCGCGGCCTCGAGAGTCTGCAGTGCCTTCGCCGGATCCTTCAACTTCAGTTGCGATCGACCAAGCCAATACGCGGCTTCGGCGGCCGCGGGGTCGTCACTGGCAGCGACCGGCTGCAGTGCAGCTTGAGCCGCGTTATAGTCCTCGACCGTGTAGAAACAGCGCCCCGCGGTCAATCGGGCCGCGGCCACATACGGACTCTTCGGAAACTTCTTGGGAAGTTCGCTGAGGATCTTGGCCGCCTCCGCCGTACCGCCCGCATCCATTTTCGCCTGTCCCCAGCGCAACATAGCAAAGTCGGCGAAGGCGAAGTCCTTCAGCTGAGCAACTTCCTGAAAGCGCTGCGCGGCTACTTCGACCTGCTCGAGATCATAACGGCAGAGCGCCTCGCGGAGCTTCACCTCGTGGGCCAATTCGTGCTGCTGTAATTCCGGCTTTGCCAGGAATGCCGCGTACGTCTTGGCGGCGTCTTCGATCTGGCCGGATTCCTGCTGGGCGATACCCAGATCATAGTAAGCGCGGGCCAGTTGAGGACTCTGCGGGTACGACTGGATCAGCTTCTGGTAGGCCGGCATGGCGCCCTTCACGTCACCCGCCGAAAACAGGCAGTCTCCTTGAAAGTACAGAGCCTTATCAGCAAGGTCGCTCTTCGGGTACTTCGTCGCCACGGTGGAAAACGCATTCGCCGCCTGCTTGAACTGGTCGGGCTTCTTGGATTGCAACGCCGTTTCGTAATAGGCCATGCCCAGGTTGTACTGCGCGCCATCGGCTTGCTTGAATTGAGGCCACTTGGACAACACGGTTTGAAAACTCTTGGCCGCGTCTTCAAACTTCTTCACCCGCAGCTGGCAAATGCCCAAATAGTAGTACGCCCGATCAAGCCGTTCGTCTTTCGGGTATTGTTGAGCAAACTCCGCCCACTTCTGGATCGCCCGTTCGTGCAGCCCGCTGTTTTGCAAGGCCGCCGCCGCGTTGTAAGCTCGGGCCGCCGCCTGGTCGGATTCCTGAGCGGATCCTGGTACCGTCAAAGCCCACGCGACCGACAAGAGTAAGAAATACCTCAACCGAATCATAACCAACTCCTTGAATGACAGCGGCGACTGTGTGATTCAACATTTGCCCGAAGAATTAGGGGGAAGAGAAATAGCAACTCGCAGGCTCTCATCCGCAATTCCTTCGTCCCCGCCACCCGACGATGAGAAACGTGGAGATTGAAAAGTGGCATCCCATTCCGAATCCGTTCGTTATTCACGACGCGTGCTCCGTGCTGCGAGATGCATGACCATGAACGCACAAGCGACTTTTGATGCGTTATTTCCATACCTTAACAGAGTCGTCAGAAATTGCAATCACGCAGAATACAAGAAAAGTGCTGTGTATTCGGCCCTTCCCGAATTGGTGGCAGGTTGTTAAAGTACCTAACTCGTTGGATGTATGAATTGTCCAACGCCCCCCGAGGGTGTAGCTCAGTCGGTAGAGCAACGGACTTTTAATCCGTAGGTCTTGGGTTCAAGTCCCAACACCCTCACTCGCCGTTCGGCGTCCATGCATGATGTGGTCACGAACAGACCGTGGTGTTACGGATTCTTTGCGCTCACGGGACTGATGTTTCGCAGAGCTTCGTCGACACGGGACCAGGTTGTGGCGTTTTTCGGATTCGCTATTTTCTCCAGTTGGTGAAATCACGCTCCTGGGACTTGCGTCCCAGGCTAATCCATGTCGTCGCGTTGCGACTGAGGAAATCCTACTATCTAGCGCGATCGTCGCGTAAGTGTAGCGTCATTTTCGTCACTTGACGCGAACAATGACAACGCCGGAGGTACTTGCAACTTTGTAATAGGCGAGCGGTGGACGTGAATTCCGCCGTAGTCCTGCGGCTCCGCCCGCGGGATCCCGCGAACGGAGCCCTGCGACGACGACCAGTGTGCACGTGTTTTCCTGCCCGCTCGTTCCGCTGCCCGCCGCGCATTCCTTAGACCAAATGGTGCTCGGTGTCTTCGGAACGGACGCTGAATATCAGATCGGTTCCGTGGGCCAGGAGTAGATCGCGCCCGGTATGTCCGACGACCCCATCCACTTCCTCGTCGTCGGTCATATTCGCGCCCAGACCGGCCCCGCCGCTCAGCACCAAATTGACTCGCGTGGAGAAGCTGTTGCTGCCGATCCAGGTGTTCCGAATGTCGCTCAATTGCGCTGCGGTCAACGTGGTCTCGCCGCCCCCCACAATATCATCGTCGCCATTGCCCTGAACGTCGTCGGCACCGAATCCGCCCAGCACCAGGTCGCGGCCCTGTCGTCCGAACAGGCGGTCGTTGCCTGCCCCGCCGAGAACAATGTCATTGCCACTGCCGCCGCTGACGGTGTCGTCGCCGTCGCCACCTTGCAAGAAGTCGTCACCGAGATCACCGGCAATGTGATCGTTACCGGCGCCGCCATCGATGACGTCGTTGCCTTCACGGCCGAGCAGTTCATCACGGCCACTGCCGGCTACAATGCTGTCATCTCCGTCACCGCCATCGACCTTGTTGTTGCCTTCCCCGGCGTCGATCGTGTCGCTGCCATTACCGCTGATGATAATATCGTTGCCGAACGTCGTGACGATCACATCATCGCAGCCGCTCGACGCAATATAGTTGTCCCCGCCGCCCGCATCGATATCGCCGCAAATCCGCTTCGAGGCAATCACAATCCGGTCGGGGCCGTCGGCGGTGATGATCCGCACCATGCCGGTGGTGGGATAGAACGGGCCGTAACCGATATCGTTGCGCATCACAAACTGGACGCCACCCTTACTATCGGTGCTGATGATCTCGTTACTGCCGTCCAGCGAGTCCGGGACCAGCAGGTTGCCATTGGCATCGATCCGCGGGTCGTTGGTCACGTTGACCGTCTGCGTGACGTTCGTGGTCGTCTCGTCATCCGTCACGGACAACGTGACGGTATAGAGGCCGAGCGCATTGTATTCGTGGGTCACAGCAACCGGTGCCAGCGTGTAGCAGTTGCCCAGGTTCTCCGCCGGACTGCCGTCGCCCCAATTGACCGAGCACGTCAACTGGTTGTCGCGGTCGTCTGCCGAAACATCGTTGCCGGAAAATTCGAAGAACAGCGTTTCCGAAGGCGAAGCGGTAGTCGGCCCGGTGATCGTCCCCGTCGGAGCAACGTTGGTAACATTGATCGTAAACGTTTGCGTCGACGTGCCCGCGGTGGGAGTGGCACCATCGCTGGCCTGCACGGTAATGGTATGCGAGATACCACTATTGCCGATATCGATCAAGCTGCTGTCCGCCACGCGAACGATCCCGCTTGCCGCATCAATCTTGAAGCCGCCGCCGGAGCTGTCCGCGGTGATGCTGTACACGACACCGGCCCCGCCAGCCGTACCATTGGGATCGCTGGCGGCGGCGGTGACACCGACGAGCGTATCGACCGCCGAGGCTTCGGGCACGGTATTGTCGGCCGCATCGGTATCGATCGGCGTGGAGGGACTGACGTTGGTCACGGCGATGTTGAACGTGGTCGAATTGGTCGCTCCCTGGCTATCCGTTACCTGGATGGTGATCGCATGGCTGGACGCATCTTCGTAATTCAACAGCGTGGCGTCGTTAACAGTCACAACGCCTGTCGAGCTATCGATCTTGAAGCGACCACCCGCGTCATCGGTCAACGAGTACGTTTGCGTGTCGCCTGCATCCGGATCGCTGGCACTGGCCGTGACCCCGACCGGGTCGTCGTTGGCCGCGTCTTCCGCGATGGTATCGGCAGCATTGTCGCTGTCGATCGGTGCTGAGGGAGTGTCGTTGACACCTTGTACCAGAATACTGACGGTGGCCGTGTCGGTTGTGGTGCCGCCGTCATGGCTGATGGTGTAGGTGAACGTGTCGGTCACCATGTCGCCGTCGGTGAGCGCCTGCAGGTTGGCCGCGCCGGTGGGGTCGTAATCGAAGCTGCCATCGGCGTTGACGGTAACGGCTGCGCCTTCCGCACTGCTGCTGTCGAAGCCAACAATCGGCACATTGTTCGGAGAATCATTCGCCAGCACGTCGGTGGCCCCGTCCGGAATCGACAGCATCTGGTCCTCGGTGATCGGGTTGGTCGCGGTGTAGTCGTCGTCCACGGCGTTCAAATCGTCGCTGCCATTGATCGTCACGTTAAGAACGGCGGTGTCGCTGAGTCGGACCGTCGAGCCTGTGATGCTGATATTGTCGAAACGCGCGGGGCTTTTTCCCGTGCCGAAGCCGAAATAGATGCTCTCGCTGCCAAAGGTGTAGTTATTGACGGTCATGGGCCCTTTATTTCCCTGGGCACTGGTCCACGAAAACAAAAAGTCGCCCGTCGTACCGCTGGTTGGGGTCCACGAAAAACTGGCCGTATACCATTGATTGCTGCCAATTTGGTAGGTGTTATTGCCGTCGCCGTTGAACAGTGCTGAATCATCCCCGGCGTAGATCCGCGCGCGGGAGCCAAAAGTGGCCTCCTGCAGATACACATTCAGGAATTCGTCCGCCGCGCCTGCGAGGCCGTCCTGGACATCGCCGACGATAAAGTTGGCAGCCGAGTAATTCCCGGTTTCCTCGACATAGAAATCGAAACTTCCCGAAAAGGCTTGCGTCGCATCCAAGGCCGTGCCGTTGTTACCGACCAGGAAGACACCGGGAGCGGTCTGGTTCGGATCGGTCCAGGCCAGATTGGCGCTCTGGCCGGGATTCCCCGTCCCCGCGACTGTCTCGTAGGTGCTGGCGTTGACGTTGCTTGAGACGACCGACCATCCGACCGGACTCGTCGTTCCCGCGGGTGCCGTTTCAAAATCAACGGTC
>CALBSZ010000230.1 GCA_937967665.1 uncultured Planctomycetaceae bacterium | reverse complement strand
AGGGCTGGGAGCGGTTTCTCACCGCTCGTGGCCATCCGCATAATCCAGTCGAAACGAGCTTCCTCCGGCAACGGCAAAGCGCAGCGGCGGACGTACATCCTGGTCGATGATTTTCCGTTTGGGCATTCGGCCGGCGGCCTTGTCGGCTTCGATCTGCTCGGTCGCAGCAACAAACCGGTTTTCCGCGTGCCGCAGAAAGATGATGCCCAGCACAGGCATGAAATAATCGCTGGACGTCAGCTTCGAGTTCGCGCGCAAATTGTCCGCCGCCGACCAAAGGTCCGCTTCCAGCTTCTCAATATCCGCAAACGAGCTTCCATCCATCCGCCAAGCACCCCGGTCGTCCAGTCACCAATTCACTGCACATGGTTACCAAACAGTGCGCATTCGGACAAGACATTGGAGGAAGGGCGCCGATTGTTGCGGCTCCAAATTACGGCGGATCGTATATTGGAGTTTCGCTGCAGTATTTCGTGGCCGATGACTCGAGAAGCGTGGTTTGTCTCGCCAAAACGACGGCAGGGAACTTGTTACTCGACTTTTTCAAGTGTAGGCTGGGTGAGTTCATCACCGGCATATCCTCGGGAGGCACGTATGTACCGGACTTGGATCCTCTGCTTCATCATTCTGGCAGGAACCCCTCTGGCGGCGCGGACCGCCGAAAAGCCGAACATCCTGTTCATCGCGATCGACGATCAGAACGACTGGATCGGCTGCCTCAACGGCCATCCGCAGGCCAAGACACCACACATCGACCGCCTGGCCGAGCGAGGGACGGTGTTCCTGAACGCCCACTGCCAGTCCCCACTTTGCAATCCTTCGCGGACGAGTCTGATGACGGGCCTGCGTCCCTCGACCACGGGAATCTACGGGCTGGCGCCGTGGATTCGTGACGTTCCCGCCTGGAAAGATGTAGTGACGCTGCCCCAGTACCTTTCCCGGCACGGCTATCACACTTATTCCACAGGGAAGATCTACCACGGCGGCAACGGCCGCCGCAAGACGGACAAGGAATTCGATCATCTCGGACCGCCCGCCGGCGTCGGCGCGCGGCCGAAAGAAAAACTCGTGCAGACCCCCGCCCGGCACCCGTTGGTGGATTGGGGAGTCTTTCCTCATCGAGACGAAGACAAGGGGGACTGGAAAGTCGCCAGTTGGGCCGTGGAACAATTGGAAGCCGCACCGGACGAACCTTTTTTTCTGTCCTGCGGGTTCTTCCTGCCCCATGTCCCCTGCTACGCGACGCAGAAGTGGTTCGACTTGTACCCGGAAGAGTCGCTCCTGCTCCCCAAGATTCAGCGTGACGACCGCGCCGATACGCCGCGTTTCTCGTGGTACATGCACTGGAAACTTCCCGAACCTCGGCTGAAGTTTTTGGAGGAAGCCGACCAGTGGGTGAATTTGACGCGGTCCTATCTGGCCTGCGTCAGTTTTGTCGACAGCCAGGTCGGCCGCGTCCTCGACGCGTTGGACAAGAGCGGCAAGGCGGACAACACGATCGTCGTACTCTGGTCCGACCACGGCTGGCACATCGGCGAAAAAGAAATCACCGGCAAGAACTCACTATGGGATGACGGCACCCGCGTGCCCCTTATTTTTGCCGGGCCCGGGGTCGCCAGGAACGCGCGCTGCAGCAAGCCGGCCGAGCTGCTTGATATCTACCCCACCCTGCTCGAACTCTGCGGCCTCCCAGCCAAGGACGAACTGGAGGGGCATAGCCTCGGTCCCCAGTTGCGAGATGCCGACGCCGCACGCACCTGGCCGGCCATCACGACGCACAATCACGACAATCACGGCGTTCGCAGCGAACGCTGGCGGTATATCCGCTACGCGGACGGTTCGGAAGAGCTGTACGACATGCAGGCGGACCCCAACGAGTGGCAGAATCTGGTCGACGGCGAACAGTACGACAAGGTAGTTGCCGAACATCGCCGCTGGCTGCCCGAGACCAGCGCGAAACCGGCGCCAGGCAGCCGGGCGCGGATCTTGATCTACGAAAACGGCAAAGCGAATTGGGAAGGGCAGGACATCGGCCCGAACGACCCAATCCCGGAATTGTAGATTCGCTCCCCACGCTCCGCCGCAACCCTCGAAAAACGGCCCCATTCCTCGATCAACAGTTCAGCCTGACAGGATATCGATCCATGAGTGAACGCATTTGCCGCTGGGGAATTCTCAGCACGGCGGGAATTGCCAGAAAAAACTGGAAGGCCATCTGGCAAGCGGCCAACGCGGCCGTCACCGCTGTCGGCAGCCGCAGCGTGGCGAGCAGCCAGCGTTTTGTTGACGAGTGCCAGCGGGAGGCGGGATTCGCCACCGTGCCGTCCGCCCATGGCAGCTACGAAGAGCTACTAGCCGACGCCAATGTCGACGCCGTCTATATCCCCCTACCCACAGGCATTCGCAAACAGTGGGTTGTCCGCGCCGCTGAAGCGGGCAAACACGTTTTGGCCGAAAAACCTTGCGGCGGCGATGCGGCCGAGGTCCGCCAGATGCTGGACGCCTGCCAGCAGAACGGCGTTCAGTACATGGACGGCGTGATGTTCATGCACAGCGACCGGCTGAACCATGTTCGCGCGGCACTCAACGAAATCGGCTCGCTCAAACGCATTTCCACTCATCATACTTTCTGTGGTCCGGACGCGTTCCTGCGCGAAAACATCCGGCTCAACAGCTCGCTTGAACCGCTCGGAGCCATGGGCGACCTGGGCTGGTATAGCATCCGTATTATTCTGTGGGCATTAGACTGGAAGCTGCCGACGCGCGTCAGCAGTCGCGTGCTTTCCACATTCCAACGCGATGACAGTCCGGAACCAGTGCCGATGGAGATGTCCGCGGCACTGGTTTTTGAAGGGGGCGTCAGCGCGAACCTCTATTGCTCGTTCATCACCGAAAACCAGCAGTGGGTCAATTTCGGCGGCACGGATGGATTCGTATTGATTCCCGATTTTGTCCTGCCGTTTCGGGGCGCGGACATCGAGTTCGACGTGCAAAAGTCGTTTTACAACATTGTCGGTGTCGATTTTGCCATGGAGCGGCATCGCGAGACCCGGCGGGTTGCGGAATACTCGGACGGCGCCGCCAACTCGCAAGAGACGAATCTGTTCCGCACGTTTTCAGATATCGTCCTGAACGGCAAGCTGGACCCGCGCTGGGGCGAATACTCGTTGTGGACGCAGCAGGTCATGGACGCCTGCATGGAGTCCGCCAGGCAAGACGGCGCGGCGGTCGCAATGAAGTCCTGATGCGTGCATCACCTGTGCCGCTCGTCGCCGGCAGGGGCAGCCCGCCTTGAAATCCCGAACACGTCATACCTGAGCGGCGTACCGTCCAGTATGATACAATATGCGTTTCACCCGTATCGACTCACTCCACGGACCACCAAGGGCAATCATGTTCCGCATCCTCCTTACCAGTTCCGTACTCGGTTTGACCTGGTGCCAATCGGCATTCGCCGCCGACGCGCAGGTTGAATCGCTCATTCAGACGATCTGCCAGGTGGGACCGAAAGGTGCCGGGCACGTGGCAGCGGTCGAGGCGCAGCGGGAATTGTCGCGCGTCGACGTCGCCCACCTGATCGATGTGCTCACGGGCATGCGCGGCGCCGATAAACTGTCGCGCAACTGGCTGCGTGCCGCGGTGGAATCGATTGTGAGTCGCCACACCCAAGCCGGCGGCCAGTTGCCCGTCCAGGAACTCGAAGCCTTCCTGGTGGACCTCGACAACGACGCCCACGCGCGGCGATTGGCGTACGAACTGATCTACTCGGCCGATCCCACCGCGGAAGCGCGGTTGATTCCTCAATTCATCAATGATCCGAGTCTGGAACTGCGTCGCGATGCCGTACGTCTGGCACTGGATGAGGCCGAGCAACTGGAAAAGCAGGGACTGCGGGACAAGGCGATCGTCTCCTTCCGGCGCGCTTTAAACGGCGCTCGCGACGAGGCCCAAATCAAGTCGGCCGCGGAGAGCCTGCGTCGACTGGGACAGAAGGTGGACGTTGCGAGTCATTTCGGTTTCATCCAGCAGTGGCATATTGCGGGTCCCTTCGACAACACGGACACGCAAGGATTCGATGTCGCCTACCCGCCGGAAGATAAGGTGCAGTTGGACGCCGTGATGCCGGGCAAGAACGGGGACGTTTCCTGGAAGCACTACACCACCGACGATGAATACGGCCTGGTCGACCTGACCAAGGCACTGGACAAGCACAAAGGCGCGATCGCCTATGCCTTCACCGAATTCGTCGCCGCGGAACCGCGCCAGGTTGAACTCCGCCTCGGCTGCATCAACGCCAACAAGATCTGGCTCAACGGAAAACTCCTGACGGCCAATAACGTCTACCACGCGGGCAGCTACATCGACCAGTACGTGACTGCCGGGCAGCTACAGAAAGGCAAGAACCAGATCTTGCTGAAGATCGCTCAAAACGAACAAGAGGAACCGTGGGCGCAGCGGTGGGAATTCCAATTCCGCGTCTGCGACGAATTCGGTACCGCCGTTCTGTCTCAGGACCGGCCGCTGGCACAAACGGCTCGCCTGTTTCGCACTCCAACGCGTTGAAAGAGAGCACCATGAAACGTTCACTCATTGGAATCCTGGGCGTCAGTATTTTGATCCTGGCAGGCGCGGATTGGCCCGGCTTTCTGGGCGCCGGGGGGCGCGGCGTGGCCACCGAATCGCAACCGCCGACGCAGTGGAGTTCGGATGCCAACGTCGCCTGGAAAACTCCCTTGCCGGGACGCGGACCGTCCAGCCCGATTGTGGTCGACGGCCGCGTGTTCGTCACCTGCAGCGCGGGACCGAATCAGGATCGGCTGCATGTGGTCTGCCTGGACGCGCAATCCGGCACGCAGTTGTGGCAGCGGCAGTTCTGGGCAACCGGCCGAACCTATTCGCATCCGACCAGCGCGGTGGCCGCGAACACGCCGGTCAGCGACGGCGAAGCGGTGTACGCCTTCTATTCCTCAAACGACCTGGCGTGCGTGGAATTAGATGGCACGCTGCGCTGGTTTCGTGGCTTGACGCACGACTATCCCAAAGCAGGAAACGACGTCGGCATGTCGTCGTCGCCGGTGATTGCCGGCGACGTGGTTGTCGTGCAGATCGAAAATCAGGGGGATTCGTTCGCAGCCGGGATCAGCCGCCAGACCGGCGAAACCGTCTGGCGCATCCCGCGTGACTTCAGGGCAAACTGGTCGTCCCCGGCCGTGCTGCCACATCCCAGCGGCCGCGTTACGGTGATCCTGCAATCCCCCTCGGGACTCACCGGCGTCGACGCGGCCGACGGCGAACAGCGCTGGCACTACGCGGCCGACTGCGGCACGATCCCGACGCCCGTTGTCACCGCGGACGGCATGATCCTCTGCAACGCGAACGGCGTGACCATGCTGAAGCCAACCGAATCCGACGTCGAAGTCGTCTGGCAGTCCAATCGTTTGAATCCCGGACCGGCCAGTCCCGTCTATCATCAAGACCAGGTTTATGCGGTCAATCGCGCCGGCGTCCTCAGCTGTGCCGACGCCGCTAACGGCGAAACGAAATGGCAACTGCGTCTGAAAGGGACATTCTGGGCCAGCCCCGTGCTGGCGGGAAGCAACCTGTTCCTGGTAAATCACGATGGCCTCGCCCAGGTGGTCAAGCTGGGAGAATCGGGTGAACTGCTGGCCAGCAGTGAATTCGACGGAGAAAAGATCCTCGGTACACCCGCGATCTCCGGCGACGCGCTCTACGTGCGCAGCGACGAGCATCTCTGGAAAATCGCCGCGGAGTAATCTCGCCGTGCCTGAACAAGTCGAGATCCGACCGTGCGGCCCACTGAACGCGGTTGTCCGACCACCGGGCTCCAAGAGCATTACCAATCGAGCCTTAATCTGCGCCGCGCTCGCCGATGGCGAATCGACACTCCGCGGCGCACTCGACAGCGACGACACCCGCGTCATGGTCACAGGACTGCGGCAACTGGGCCTGGCAATTCAGCATGATGTCTCGGCGAACGAAATCCGAGTGACCGGATGTGGAGGCAGGATTCCCAAGGTCCGCGCGGAGATCCACGTCGAGAATAGCGGGACAACGATCCGCTTTCTCACGGCCATGCTCGCTGCGTGTGAGGGCCAGTTTCGACTCGACGGCATCGCTCGCATGCGGGAACGCCCCATCGGTGATCTCGTACAGGCGCTCCGCGATCTGGGCGGTGGCGTTCGCTGTGAAGCCGATAACAACTGCCCACCGGTGATCATTGATTCCCGTGGCTTGGAAGGCGGGAGCGCGACGATTCGCGGAGATATCTCCAGCCAGTTTCTCAGCGGCATTCTCATGGCGGCGCCCTACGCCAAACGTCCCACGCAGCTTGCCGTTTCCGGAGTCCTCGTTTCGCAGCCCTACGTTCACATGACGCTGGCAGTGATGGCGGCATTCGGCATCGCGCTCGCCGCCGATGACTTGAGCCGTTTCGAAATTCCAGCGAACAAGAAATACCGTGGCAGCGAATACGAAATCGAACCGGATGCGTCTGCGGCGAGCTATTTCTGGGGAGCCGCCGCGATCTGCGGCGGGCAAGTCACGGTCACCGGACTCCACCGCGACAGCCTGCAAGGGGACGTCCGGTTCTGCGAACGCTTGAAGCAAATGGGATGTGAAGTGCAATACGAATCCGATGCGATCACCGTCCGCGGAGGTCCGCTGCGCGGCATTGACGTCGACATGAACGACATCAGCGATACCGTCCAGACGCTGGCTGCCGTCGCCTTGTTTGCGCAGGGGACGACGACCATTCGCGGCGTCGCTCACAATCGCCACAAGGAAACGGATCGCATCGCCGACCTGGCCACCGAACTGCGCCGGCTCGGAGCGGTCGTTGACGAATTCGATGACGGACTTCGGATAACGCCGCAGCCGCTTCAACCGGCCGCTATCGAAACCTACAACGACCATCGCATGGCCATGAGCCTGGCACTGGTTGGTTTACGCCAGCCGGGAATCGTGATTCGCAATCCAGGCTGTACCGCCAAGCCCTATCCGCGGCTCTTCGCCGACCTGGACGCGATGCGCGAGGC
>CALBSZ010000229.1 GCA_937967665.1 uncultured Planctomycetaceae bacterium | reverse complement strand
CCGTCCCGAGCCCATTCCATCCCCATAATTTCCCCTGTCGCGGTGACGTCCGACGCCTGGACTTCCGCTTGCCGCTCGTCTCGCTCCTGCTGCTGTTTCATGGCTTGGGAATGTTCCGCCACCACGCGTTGCCATTGTTCGTACCGCTGCTGCGCGTTGGAAGCCGCTGTTTTCTCGGCCTCAACCAGCGCCTCGCTGTGCGCCGTCAGGCTCGCTTCCAGGCAATCACTGTGGCGTTGCAGCCCTTCCTGGAGCGCCTCGCCCAAGGCATTCTGCAGCACGCTGCCCACGCCCTTCATTTGCTGTGTCCACTGAGTAAACGCGGTGTCCATGGTGGCTTGCCAGAGCTCGGTCTGCCGCTGAACCAGTTGCTCGGTGGCGCGGATCACCGATTGATTCATCCGCTGGATGGAGAGCAGGTGCGGGTCCAATTGCGAACCCAATACTTCAAACCGTCCCATCAACTCGTCCGTCGCCATTTCGTCGACGACGCTGAGCAATTGCGTTTCGACACGCTCGATGAAGAACTTGACAAACATCAGCACGATCGACAGGCACAACGCCAGGGCCGTCGTATCGAACGCAACGTACAGGCCGGAAAGCAGGCCTTCCATGGCGTTCTGCAGATCGCCGGCCAGTTGTTGTTGAGACAGATCGCCGAGCGCTTGCGTAATGCCGATGACGGTGCCGAGGAAGCCGAGCATCGGGGTCGCCCAGATGATGATCCGAACGAGCGCATAGCTGTCGTGCTGTCGCTGGGCGTCCATGTCAGACAAGTATTTCAGTTCGTCGTCCAGTCCCGCCGCCGAACCGCTCCGCGCGACAAAGTCGAACGCGTTCCGAATCCGCTGTCCGAAGTACGAGTTACGCAGCCGGGCCGGCTGTTCCTCGATCCAGTCGAGTAGCCGTTCGGCGTCGTCCACCTTGTGGCCGTCCGCCGGCGGTTCTTCCAGTTTGATTTCGTTGAGCGACAGGTATTGACCGGCGGTGTCCAGCAGCTTGATCCCCAGCGCGACCAGGCCCACAAAGAACATGCCGGTGGCGAAGAAGGAAACCGGGTGCGCCGCAAAGTAGCGGTGCAGGAGGGGAAGATTCAGTGGCCCCTTAAACACCAGTAAGTAAAACGCCACGCAGGCGGCGCCGCCGATGAGCAACTGCCAACCAAGTCCCTTGATGATCGCAACGACGCTGCGTCGCTGAGTATTACTGGTCACTGTGATGATCCTTCGTCTCTGAATCGCGATGGAAAGTCACGCCGGCAAGGCAACCGGGTCCTTGGTCCTCAAAATCGGCGTAATCGATACAGTTTAATGAGCAGAAGTTGGCGTAAACTGCCGATTCCCGCGACGACCGCTACAATCGGCAAATATTGCCAAAGTTGCCGGCAGCCATTGCCGATAAGATGTTTGTTCGCCAGACGCGGGACAGGTAAGGGGCGAACGAGGCAAGGGCCGTGCGTTCGATCGGGCGGCCCGTGCCACTGCCATTGATGGCATTCCAGGGGGGACGATGGTCCGGCCTGGCTCTTCCGAGCCAGCCGGGCTATTTTTTTTTCGCGCCGGTGCGGTTGCCGTTCGTATTGTCCCGTCCGGCCAGTTCTTTTCGCCCCGGCCTTTTGGCGATCGCGTTCCGACTGTCGTCGAATCTACGATGACTCGCGAACGATGCCATGGATGGATCCCGAGTATTGCACCTGTCTCCGTTGTGCGGTTTCGTAGCCACAGAAATCACAAAGAACTCAGAGGACGACTTCAAGGACGAGTCTCCTCGGTGCTCTCGGTGACCTCTGTGGCACACAGGTATCGTAAGCACTCAACGGGCCAGGCAGATCTTTTTGAACAGACGAACCCAAGCTGCTTTTCGTTGTTCTAGCCGCGGTAGGTGGCGTAGCAGCGGGGGGTTTCCCAGAGTTGGGTTTCAATGATGGGAAATCCCTGGGCCACCGTGAATTCGTGGATCAGTTTGGCGATGTTTTCCGCAGTGGGATTGACGTCCAGGACGTGGAGCGGTTCGCCCAATTCCCGCAGGAACGGTAGGGCGGGATCGTCTTTGTGCAGCAGCATGCGGTGGTCCAGTTCCTCGTCGATCCAGGTGCTCACGACCCTCTTGATATCGGAAAATTCGATCGTGATCACGGGTCGGTCAGTGTGGCCGTGCACGTAGCGGCACTTGCCGCTGTAATTCAACAGGCGGTGGCCGTAGCAGAAGTCGATTTGTCGTGAGACCTGATACATGGGGAAAGATCGCGGCATCAAGGGTGAAGAATAAACCATTCGACTGGAGATTGTAGGCAAATCGCAAAGGATTCGCGAGGCGCCCACCGTGTCATCAGGAAACCACTCTGGCAAGGGGATGGTGAAATTCGCAAACCGCTCGTCCCAGATTCATCCGTTCCTGGTAAACTCGCACAATCGTCATCGACGGAATAATCGTTGTTTATCGTGGCGAATCAATGGTTTGCGATGACGATGGACGCCAAATACTTGAATCAGGGACTTGGGCTTTTACAATGAAATGAGAGTCCCAAGTTCCGCATTCCGAAAGGTTTAGCATGCGAAACGCGGTATTGGGATGCATCGTTTGTGCAGGTCTCGTCGTCGCGACCTTCGTCGCCAGCAGGCAGTTTTCACCCGTTTACGCGCAGCGCCCGACCGCACCTCCTGCGTCGGGGCAGTTGATGGCCCTTTCCGCCGACGTGGAAGGGGGGCAAATCGTGACGCTGGTGGATCCTGGGGCACGGGTGATGAGTATCTATCGGATCGATGGAGCGACCGGCGAAGTGCGACTGACCAGTGTTCGCAACGTGCACTGGGATCTGCAAATGGACGAATTTAACGGCGGCAGTCCGTCGCCTCGAGAAATAAGAACCTTGCTTCATCCACGATAGAGGTCCCCCATGGCCGGCAAATACTTGACGCTCGACGAAGCAGCCGCGAAGCTCGGCGTTTCCCCTGACGAATTGATCGAAATGCGTTCCCGGGGCGATGTCCACGGTTATCGCGACGGGGCGAGCTGGAAGTTCAAGGTCGAAGAAATTGACCGTGCCATCAGCGAGCTGGATCCGGCAACCATCAACGTGGATGCGGACGAACTGTTGGGCCTTTCAGGGATTGACGCCGAATCGGGCAATTCCGACATCCAGAACGAGCCTGGTTTCGAAGAAACGAAGTCGTCCAGTACGGTCATCGGCTCGAAGGAAGCCGATGCCAGTCCCAGCGATCTGCAGGCCGATAGTGGCCTGGTCCTCGGCGAAGCCTCCAGCGACGTCGACCTGGGCGGCAGCGACGTGGAAGCGATCAGTGACCTTGAGCTGGCTCCGTCGAGCGGCAACAGCGGTATCGGCATCGCGGACAGCGGCGTCGACGTGACCAGCGGAGGCAGCGATGTGGCTCTGGTGCCCAGCGACGATGGCAGCGATATCGCCCTGGTTCCCACCGATTCTGATGTCAAGCTCTCCGAATCCGCCAGCGACGCCGGCGATCTGGAACTCGGCGAAAGCGACATGGACGATGACGTGATCGGCAGCGACCTGAGTCTCGGCAGCGAGAGCGGCGTCGACGACGATGCGATCAGCGACATCAGTCTAGGCAGCGATGTCAGCCTGGGAAGCGACGCCTTGAATCTGGCTGATGGCAGCGACCTGCAGCTAGGGGACGACGATGACGACGATTTAGTGCTTGGCGGCAGCGGTGTCGGCAGTGACGTTTCGCTGAGTGCCGAGGACACAGGCATCGGGCTGTTGACGCCCTCGTCCGAAAGCGGGCTCAGTCTTGAGGAGGAACCGTTGGAGCTCGAAGGGTCCTCGGCGTCGTCCCTGGAACTACCCGAAGACGATGAAGTGATTTCATTGTCGGGAGTCATCGGCGATCCCGACGAAGCCACGCAGTTAAAAGCGGACGAAGATTTTCAACTCTCACCATCCGACGATCGGGCACTCGATGAATCCGACAGCGGTTCGCAAGTCATTGCCTTGGAGGACTCCGAGGCGTTCGACCAGGACGCAGCAACGATGTTGCGGCCGACCGAAGCCGCTCTGCTGGCCGACGACCCGGAGGGTGGATTCCCGGACGATCCTGCGGCGGCAGGTGGTGCCGCCATGGGCGGCGCGGCGGGCGGCGCGGCCGCGGCGACGATGCCCGCTCAGATGGCCGCGGCACATGGTCCTGCGGAACTTCCCGAAGCCCCCTATTCCGTTTGGAATGTCTTGGGCCTGATGTGCATCGTCCTCGTCCTGTCGGTTACCGGCATGCTGATGGTGGACGTGGTACGGAACATGTGGGCCTGGGACTCCGCCTCGGAAACCAGTACGTCGCTGATGGACGCCATCTGCAACGGCCTGGGGCTGAACCAATAAAGCAAGTTCTCAGACCGGCCTCCCGGGCCGCGTTGTCGCAGGCGCCTTTTCTGGGGTGCTGCAAGTTTACCTGTAGATCGTAGTTCCGCGACTCCGTTCGCGGAACCCCGCGAACGGAGTCGCGGAACTACAAGCAGAGCCCGCGAACGGAGTCGCAGGACTACAAGCAAAACCCCGCGAACGGAGTCGCGGAACTACAAGCAGACCCCGCGAACGGAGTCGCGGAGCCACGGGAGAGCGCTCCTCTGCCGTGCCGGCCCTTTTTCCAATGAGACCCAGCCGGTGAACTCTTCTGTTTACGACTGCCGCACCTGTACTTTTCTCGGGCTGCCGCGCTATAATCTGATAAGTAAAGGGTAGTTCGTAACGTCAATCCCGTGTCAAATCGCGGCTCGCTGCCCTCCTGAGTCGCAAATTTGAGGCGTTTTTTCTTTCCGCGCGCTGAGGTCTTGAGCAGAGCCGGGGACAAGGTCGCTCTGCCCACGTCGGCGAGCCTCAACGACACCCCGAATAACGCCGCGGAACCAACGACATACGATCTCTTTACAGCAAGCGACTTACGATAACGTGCGGTTTTGCAACGATGCGGTTTTACAACGATGTGGTTTTACAACGATAAAGAGAGATTATGAGCCAGCAGTGCAGACGAAAGTTCCTGACCGGGCTGGGGATCGCGATTGTCGTGCTGGGCTGCGGCAAGAGCGATACCATCACGACTTACGAGGCGCCTCGTGAAGAGTACCTGACCTACACGCCTCGGCCCGATCCGCCCTTGGTGGATCGCATGCTGGCGGCCTATTTCGTACATGGGAACGCGGCCTGGTTTTTCAAGGTCGCGGGGGATTCCAGCCTCGTAGAAGGGATCGAACCGGCGTTTCGCGAGTTTCTCGGCACGGTGCGGTTTCCTGATGACTCACCAACATGGACGCTTCCCGACAAGTGGCAGCAGCGCAGCGAGGCCCAGTCGACGATGCGCTACGCGACGATTGACGTGCCTGCGGGCGACGCCGCGTTGGAACTGACGGTGGTCACGTTGCCCTACGACAGTTCCCCCGATTACGCGGTGAACAACGTCAACCGCTGGCGCGGACAACTGCAACTTCGCCCCGTTGCGCCCCGCGTTCTGGACGATTATGTCGAAAGACTGCGGTTCGGCGACAAGGAGGTCGTCTATGTGAACTACGTCGGCAAGCTCAGTGAATCCGGACCGATGGCCGGGCGACAGATTGCCGAACGACAACCGTCGGCAAGTCGCCTTCAGTTTTAAGTGCCCGCTGGCTGGCAACCGTCGGAAGGAAGTTCGATGAGCGCCTACGCATTCGAGGTGGCAGGCGACGACGCGTCACGCGTGAGCGTCACCGTCACGCGACTCGGCGGCGCCGCGGGAGGACTGGCCTCGAACGTCAATCGCTGGCGGCAGCAGGTCGGCGCGACGCCGCTGGGAGAAGCCGAGCTCGAGGACGCCGTGAAAGAGATCCCGCTGGTCAACGCGATCGGTGACTACGTGGCGATCGAGTCGCCGGAAGGAGCGTCGAAAGCGCAAGCGATACTCGGCGTCATCGTCAATCGTGACGGCGCGACCTGGTTTTTCAAACTGCAAGGCGACTTGGAGTTGGCTCGGCGCGAACGTGAAAAGTTTGAAGCCTTTGTTCAATCTGTCGAATTCCCCGAATAGCAGCGCGTGCATGAATGAGCCCGCCTTTGGCGGTCTCCTCCTTCATCCGCTAACTGGCAAATTGAAACTTGCCCGACGCAACAACCCTTAGGAAATACCCATGGCTACTGACGTCGTCGAGAACAAAACGCGTACGGCAACCGCGGACGAGAGCACGGACGTCGGCGAGTTCCTGCTGGATTGCCTCAAGGCGATCGCGTCGTTGCGATTGACGGTGGCTTTGTTTGTACTGGCGATCTTCATCATCCTGGTGGGCACTCTGGCGCAAGTTCGCCAGGACATGTGGGAAGTGATGGAGGTCTACTTCAAGCCGTATATCGCTCGGATCGACGAATGGGTGCTGTTTCCCAGGAGCTGGTTCCCCAATCTTTCGACGGCCGCCATGCGGGGCATCTCGGGCGTGGGCATTCTGATTTTCGCCGCGATTTGTTCGGCGTTGAGTTTCGCGTCCATCAAATCCGCCATAGGTCGCACGGTGGTGGCCGCGATGATTGCCGCCTACGGCCTTGCCAGTGCCGTACAAATGTTTGCCTTCGGCTTCTTTTGGACCGCGGGTGGCGGTCTGATCGGACTGACGATGGTCCTGAACCTGCTGGCTGCGCACGCTTTTCGCTTCAAAGTGCGGGCGCGTGGCATGACGCTCGCCATCGGACTGGTCGTGATTCTGCTGGGGGTCATCGTCACCGCCGTGGTGATCATTTCCGGCCACAATCAAGAGGGGCTGCAGGACGCGCCCCCGTTCGCCTGGACAACGCTCTGGCAAGCGTGCATTAC
The DNA here is from genome assembly GCA_937967665.1 of uncultured Planctomycetaceae bacterium. Taxonomy (GTDB): domain Bacteria; phylum Planctomycetota; class Planctomycetia; order Pirellulales; family Pirellulaceae; genus CALBSZ01. Next base: position 7,142 of record CALBSZ010000229.1, on the reverse strand, counting down.
CGGGCTGCTAGCCATCGGGGCGATCGGACTGCTGGGAACCATTTCCTTCTACGCGAAGGCAAAGGAACGAAAGATCGAGTTCTTCCTGCTGCTCAGCGCGTCGGCCCTGCTGTTCGTTGCGGGCGTCGTGCTGCTGGTGAAAGGAGACGCGTGGTACGTCGGCGACTCGGGCATGAGGATCTTGTGGCAGCTGATCAAGAGCGCCATGGGGGGTGTCGTGCTGTTGATTGGCTGTGCGTTTCTGTTTCGGAAGCGAGCCGGCGTGGTCCTGTTGCACGCGGGAGTGCTGCTGCTGATGTTCGGCCAGTGGTTCGTCACGCAGTACGACGTCGAAGAGCAGATGACGATCGAGGAAAACAAGACGGCGTCGTTTGGCCGAGACATCCGCACGACGGAGTTGGCGATCGTGCGGCAGCCGGACGACGAGCGCGCCAAAGACCAGGTTGTCGTCATTCCCAGGAAGTACCTGCTCGAGTCGGAGCGGCGGCAGCATGGCTCGCGATCGCTGAATCCGTTCGACAGCGTGGGGCCGGCGGTGGACGAACAGGGGACGATCGACCACGAACTGCTGCCATTCAAGATCGAGGTATTGAAATACTACAAGAATGCGATGCTGGACGATGCCCGGATCGGCGACGAAAACCTGGCAACCAAGGGGCAGGGCCTGTCGTTCGTGGCACGGGATCTGGTGGCGGGTAGTGGTACCGACATGAGCGGCGAGGTAGACATCGCGGCCGCCTATGTTCGCTTGCGCGACAAGCAGGACAATTCGGACCTGGGCGTTTATCTGCTGGCCCAAAACGCGGCCGTGCAAGGATTCGCCGAAAAGGTTTCGGTGGACGGGAAGGACTACTATCTGACGTTGCGGTTCAAACGCAACTACAAGGATTATTCGATCACCCTTTTGGATGTACGAAAAGACGATTACATCGGCACCAGCACGCCCCGCAATTACTCGTCCGATATCCGGCTGGTCGATCCGACGCAGAACGAAGACCGGGAAATCCACATCTGGATGAACAACCCGTTGCGGTACGCCGGCGAGACGTTTTATCAAAGCGGCTACAACGTGACGCGAGGCGGTTTGGAAGTGACCACGCTGCAGGTGGTGCGGAACCAGGGATGGATGATCCCGTACGTCGCCTGCGTGCTGGTTGGCATTGGACTGGTGGCGCATTTTGTATTTGTGTTGATCCGCTTTCTCGGCCAGCTGCTCAACGAAAACTTCCTGCTGGGAACATCCTTACAGCCTGTGACGGCCGACATTGTCCAAACGGAAGGGGTGACGGGAACGGTTGACAAGCCAAAGCCGCGCGGCCGGGCGAAAGCCGGCGTCCCCCCGCAGCCGACCGGCAACGAATCCCGCAAGAAGCAATTCGCGGTGTCGCTCATTATTCCTGTGCTGCTGGCGCTGACCGCATCGGCCTGGTTGTGGTCCCGGGCGCAGCCGCCCGAGCCGAGCGAGACGGCAATGAACCTGAACGAGTTCGGGAAGCTGCCAGTCGTGTTTGAAGGTCGCATCAAGCCGTACGATACGCTCGCCCGGAACAGCCTGCGCGTCATCTCGACACGCAGCACCTTCAAGGACGCGACGGGCCAGCAGCAGCCCGCCATTCGCTGGCTGCTGGATGTCATTTCGGGCTCCAAGGAAGCCGAGCAGCATCGCGTCATTCGGATCGACAACCGGCAAGTGCTGGAAACACTGGGATTGAAGTGGCGGAAGGAAAAGTATTACTCCGTCGAGGAAATCTATCGCCAAGGCCAGGATGGGGTGCGCCCCGAGTACGACGAGTTCAACCGCCAGGTGAAGCTCGCCCGCGAAATGGACAAGGCCAAACTGAAAACGTATCAGCGGAAACTCGTCGAAGTCGACGACCGTATCCGATCCTATACCGTCCTGGTCGCCTCGTTTCAGCCATTGCCAATACCCGCCATGCCCACGGAAGAGCAGTTCCAATCCGATCGCGAAGGAGCGATTCGCACCATGGCGGCCATCCGGCAAATGTTGATGTCCATTCCTGATGCCAAGGCGGCGTTGGATCGGGTGCCTCACCCGCTGGCCATTCCGCTTCCCGACTCGAATGACTGGGAAGCGTACGCGACGGCCGAGAACGCTTCGTTCATGCAGGAATTGCAGCAGCAGAAGGTGAATCCCGCGACAATCCTGATGCGCCGGATCATGGACGCCTACGTGGAGAAAGAAGCGGACGACTTCAATCAGGCGGTCGCCGAGTACCGCGAGTTGCTGGCGGCGTCGGGTCCGACCGACCTGGCACTGGACAAGGTCGAATACGAATGGCGGTTCAATCACTACGAGCCGTTCTATCTTTGTATCGTGCTGTATGTCGCGGCTTTCGTGCTGACCATGCTGGCCTGGATGCTGGCTCCGCTGGGCTGGCATCGTCCGTTGCTGTATGGCGCTCTGGCCCTGCTGATCGTGACGTTCTTCGCGCATAGCGACGCGCTGCTGGCGCGGATGTTCATTTCCGGGCGACCGCCGGTGACGAATCTTTATTCTTCGGCGATCTTCATCGGTTGGGGCGCGGCCCTATTTGGCATCGTGTTGGAAATCATCTTCCGGCTTGGATTCGGCACCATCTTCGCCGCCCTCGCCGGTTTTTCCACGCTGTTCATCGCGCATAACCTGGCGGGAGACGGGGACACGTTCACTGTGTTACAAGCCGTGCTGGACACGCAGTTCTGGCTGGCAACCCATGTGGTCTGCGTGACCTTTGGATACGCGGCCACGTTCCTGGCCGGCATCATCGGAATTCACTACGTCTTGATTGGGATGGTCACTCCCTTTCTTTCCATGCAGTTCGGCAGATGGACGATTGGCAACATCCTGGGCAAGATGCTGTACGGCGTCCTCTGCTTCGCGATCCTTTTCAGCTTCATCGGGACCGTCCTGGGCGGACTGTGGGCGGATGACTCCTGGGGGCGGTTCTGGGGCTGGGATCCGAAAGAAAACGGCGCGCTGATTATCGTCTTGTGGAACGCCGTTATTTTGCATGCCCGCTGGGGCGGCCTGGTGCGCGATCGCGGCCTGGCAGTGTTGTCCATTGTCGGGAATATCGTGACAGCGTGGAGCTGGTTTGGAGTGAACGAATTGGGTGTTGGCTTGCACTCCTACGGCTTTACCGAAGGTGTCTTGCTGACGCTGGCGATCTTCATCGCCTCGCAATTAACGCTGATCGCTTTGGGTTCCCTGCCCAAGAAGTGCTGGTGGAGCTTTCGCAGCTAATCCGACAGCGCCGGGTTCCGTCGCCATACAAGCTCGAAACGCACGCAAGTGGGTCGCTTACGTCCGAATACACTTGCTCGCGCTGCGTGCTTGTATTTTCTCGGGCTGCCGCAAAGGTGGAGCTGTCCAGCTGAGCCGCGCCGCTGCCGCCGGAAGCGACAACTACTCTTGCAAACGTAGTGTCGTGCGGGGCGCGGGCGCTTCCACCATTCTGGTCGGTTGCAGTGGCGGGGTCGGCAGCGCTTGCAACAGCCAGTCGGTCTGTCGGCTGGCCGGAACCTGGATGGCGCTGTCGGGAGCCAGCATGCGCACGAAAGCGACGACCGGGACGGTTTCAGCACTTCCCGGCGTACGACTGAGGAGCGGACCTTTTTCGTCCGACATCACCAGGCCGGGGAACCGTGGATCGGAACTGCCGGCGACGGCCAGTCCACGTTCGTCGATGTGGAAGGCGAAGGCCAGGTGCTGAAAGCGGAGTATCGACGACGCATCGCGCGGAACCCGCTCGTTCAGCGTCAGTCCCAGCGTCTGCTCCGCGGCCAGCAGCAGCGAGGCGCTCGTGCTGCCCTGGCGGGCGTGCAGGGAACCCGCTGCCGCGACCAATCGGCCGCCGTCAAGTACCGCTTCCTGCAGCACCAGTTCCGCATGCCCCTGCAAAGTATGGGGAAAATCGTGGAAACTCTGTTGCAGATCGACTTCGGTCAGCCGCCCCTGTACTCCACCCTGCGGCTGGTCGCTGGCGTCCAGCCACGCCAGTCCTTGAAAGCGGCAGGAGGTACCCAGGCGATTCAACGCGGGCAGCGCGCGAGCGAACAACTGGCATGGCACACTGGCTTCCCCGGTACTGAGTTCCCAACGCGTGAGCGGCGGCGATACTTGTCGATTGCGCGACGCCATGATACGTATCGATTCCTCCGGCCGATCGGGGGCATGGGCGGAAAGCAACAGGCTTGGTCCACCCGCCGCCGACTGCAACTGAATCCGCAGATTCGCGAACGTTTGACCAGTTGTCCCGCCATGGATGGTGAGACTGCTGGCAGCCATCCGGAAACTGGGCGCACCGGGGCTGGCCCGTTGCAACACGCCGGCATCGATCAGCTTGACCAGCAGCGGAAGCTTCTCGTCCACCACTTCCAAGTGATGGGCCAAGACAACCAGGCCGGCGTCCGTATGAGCGACCTCGAGCGCGCCGGCCGCCGCTACCAGGTCACCCGTTTCCAACTGCTGCACCTGCACGTCATCCAGTACGACGTAGCGGTAATTCGGCTGCCGCACCGTGCCGATCGACACGTCGGCTTGCAGGACGGTCGCCAGAGCCGCCTGCCAGTGCTCGCGCATGGCTTGCGCGTGGCGATCGGTGTGACGATAGATCACCAGTGACGAAACGACGCTTGTCGGGAGCAGGCAAAACAGCACGAAACCCGCGCGACAGAAAATACGTCGAGTCCTTTCGTGCATAGCGAACATCCATGTTCGGTTGGGAATGTCTCACTCCGCCGCCAGACGCAGCTGGCAATCCGGCTTGAGTCATTCGGCGCGTCAGCGTGCGCGTGCCATTTCCAGGAACAGTTCGTGGCGGCGTTTCATCTCCGCCAGGCTATCGTTGCCGAACTTTTCGCACAGGGCACAGGCCACTTCAAAGGCGATCACGTTTTCCAAAATCACGCTTGCCGCGGAGACCGCGCAAACGTCACTTCTTTCGTACTGGGCTTCTTCCGTCTGCTTCGTGTTCAGGTTGATCGATTCCAGCGGCTTGGCCAGCGTGCTGATCGGCTTCTTGGCAGCACGCACGATTAACGGCTGGCCATTTGTCATCCCCGCTTCCAGGCCTCCCGCGTTGTTCGTCGGCCGCGTGTAGCCGAGATTGGGCGAACCCTGTTGCGACTCGTCAAATTGAATCGGGTCATGCACTTGCGAACCGGGCCGGCGGGCCGCTTCGAAGCCGAGTCCGATTTCGACGCCCTTGATGGCTTGCACGGCCATCACGGCCTGAGCGATACGGCCATCCAGTTTGCGATCCCATTGCGCGTGCGTTCCCAGGCCGAACGGGATGCCTTCGACGCGGATTTCCAAGACGCCGCCGAGCGTGTCGCCCTCTTTGCGTGTGTCGTCGATCAGTCGCTTGATCTCCTCGTCCTGAGCCGGGTTGAGCGAATAGACGATGCTGGAATCCCGGAGTCGCCGCAGTTCCTCGACCGTTCCCGTCCGCGGTTCAATCTTGACTCCGCCCAATTCGACGACGTAGCCCACCGCTTCGATGCCGAATTCGCGGAGCAGTTGTTTGGCGAGCGCTCCGGCCGCCACGCGCACGGACGTCTCCCGCGCGCTGGCCCGTTCCAGGATCCCGCGAATCGGGCCCAGGAACTTGATGGCCCCGGTCAGGTCGCCATGGCCCGGTCGCGGTCGCTGCAGGTCGTCCAGGCGTTCGAGTTTGTAGTCGCGGTTGACTACCTGTAAGGCCACGGGACTGCCGAGCGTCTGGTTGTGCCAGACACCGGTGAGCACTTCGACTTTGTCCGTTTCGATGCGCTGCCGCCCGCCGCGTCCGTAACCGCCTTGACGGCGCTGGAGTTCCACGTCGATGCTGTCGGTTTCAATCGTCACTCCCGCGGGAAATCCATCCACGATGGCCAGCATCGTTTTTCCGTGGGATTCGCCAGCGGTCCAGTATCGCAACATGTGTATTTTGAATAAGTTAGGGATGCGGATTGAGAACCGCTCGGGCGGCGCAGGCTGGCCGCGGATAATCTCTCAATTCTAATCGCAGCGGCCAGTTATCGATAGTGCGGTTGAGGGGAAGCAGGACCTTGAAGCAGTTTCTTATTCGCCGCTGGTTCTTGATCGGGCTAGCAGTCGTCCTGCTAGCGGGACTGCTGGGGGCCAAATCACTGAGGCCGCTGTCGGAAATGAAGCTGCTGCGCGACGGGCTCGTCGCCTGCGTTCTGTTTGTGATGGCGCTCCCCCTCAGGGCCGTCGACTTGTGGCAGACGGTGCGCCGTCCCCTGGCGCCGCTGCTGGCGGTGGCGGTAAATTTCGGCCTGCTGCCGCTGTTTGCCTGGGGTCTGGCTGGCGCCGTGCTGACGCCGATGATGGCGGCCGGAGTTTATGTTGCCGCCGCAACCCCATGCACGCTGGCTTCCGCCGCCGTCTGGACGCGTCGGGCAGGAGGAAATGACGGCATCGCCATCCTGGTGACCATCTTGACCAATTCCAGCTGTTTTGTGGTCACGCCGCTCTGGTTGTACGTCACCGCCGGCCAGACCGAGACGAACGTCCCGCCGCTGTCGCAGATGATCGGCAAACTGGCGGTCTTGGTCGTCCTTCCCATGCTGCTGGCGCAGCTTTGCCGTGTTCACAAACGCGTGGCCGAGGTGGCCACCGCCGGGAAGACGCTGCTGGGCATCGTAGCCCAGACCGGCATCCTGACCATGGTGCTGTTTGGCGCTATCAAATCCGGTCTTTCACTGACGGGCAGCGGCGAGTCGTTACGGGCGCTGGAATGTCTGAAAATGCTGATTGTCATCCTGACGATTCACATCAGCATGTGGTTTGCGGCCGGAGCCCTGGGACGACTGTGCCGGCTCTCACGACCCGATTGGATCGCCGTTTCGTTCGCGGGCAGCCAGAAGACGCTCATGGTCGGACTGCAGGTTGCGTTGGACAGCGGCATCACTATTCTGCCCATGGTCAGCTACCACGTCGGCCAGCTGATCGTCGACACCTTCCTCGCCGACCGCCTGAAGTGGTCGGGAAGCGAGCAGGAACGCGGGGCAGCGCAGCGGCGTGCCGAGCGCTAGGCCGGATTATTCATGGTTGTAGGGTGAAAATATGGGTTGAGTAAGAGAGGCCGCACCGCAACTGGTGCCGAGCAAACGAGCGAAAACTGGTGGCTCTGCAT
>CALBSZ010000228.1 GCA_937967665.1 uncultured Planctomycetaceae bacterium | reverse complement strand
GGCCATTGACGACGCCTTCGAATACGCAGCGTCGTCCACCCGCCGCGACCAACTGAAAGGACTGATTGTCCAAGTCAGCGATGCCGATTACGACCAGGATGGTGTCCCTGACTTCGCCGACGGGTTTAATCAGTTTGGCAATGAAGGTCCGGATGCGGCGAGTTTCGACAATGGTTTCGTACTCTCGGTCGTTGGTCCCAGAAAGGTTCTCGAAGCCGGTTCGTATTGGCTAAGCTACGACGCGAGTGCGCCCACCGCCACGACGACGACGGCAACGCCGGCCAACAGTCCGTACGATCCCATCTACCTGGCCCCGACTGACACGTCACAGGCCCTGCGGATCTGGAATCGGCCAGGATACGGAATCGATTCGAATCGCAATGTCAGTGCGGATCTGGCCGCAAACGGTAATTTCGTGCCGAGTGGCCAGCAGTATGCCGCCAACGAACTGTTCTTGCACGATACCGAAGTGTGCGATGAATGGTGGGTATGTTACACCGAGACGAGAACCGACGAGACCTTCTACATCGAACCGACCCTGCGCAGCGCTTCCTGGGGTGACCACGATATTACATTTTCCTTCGAATTCTCCGATAGCTCGACCGTGACGAAAACGCTTGATCAGGTCATGTTGAGCTTCGTGCAGACGGATCTGGACGTGGATTCGGATAACCAGGACCGAGACCAGGACGGTGTTCCTCTCGATCGTTCCGTTTACGAAGATCATTTCGAGGCGATCGTCAATCGCACGGCCGATCCTGCCACTGATCTACCAGGCTTGCAGCTGACATTCAACAATGGCGACGCGGACGAAGACGGCATTGTCGATTTCGCCGACTGGACTTTCAGTGCAAAGTATGCTCCAGTCGTCATCGAGCTACCGGAGCCGTTCAATCCTTCCGAAGCGACCGTCCGGTTCGACTACGTCGGCATCTCTCCTGAACTGGCGTGGTCCGAGGCGGTTGCGGGGCAACCGCTGTGGCACGCATCCGCGGCTAATCTGGGCGGACTGCGGCTCTGGAACCGCGACGGCGAATACCCGCGGATTCCGCTCCCCAAACATGTCCAAGATGCCTCGAACAACGACGGGGACTACCTCGCGCCGAACGTCCATTACTCCTGGGACTCACTTGGGACTGCCGTGTCCTCGCGGGTTCATGAAGTCTACCTGGAAACCGTGCCTCCGATCCGGGAACGAGAGCATTCTGTCGCCATCTATGTCGATCCCGATGGACCGTACGGACTGCTCGGTGAGGTTGCGGTGGACCTGGTGAAAGCAACTGCGAATAACGATACAACCGTCTCGCTGTTCGCGACGAATGCCTACGCCGCGGAACCTGACAACGACGCGACGCCGGCAACGGACTTGGGCGCGTTTACAGTGAGTCGCGGCGAAGGGACCATCGAAAACGACTTGGTCGTTACGCTGCGTGTCGTAGAGGACCCGTCGCGCGTGCAGGCGATTTGGGACTTTAACGATTTGCAGCTGCCGGCAGGATCGGAAGCGACCCTCACGCCGATCAATGTTGACGGTTCCCGTTTCGATGTGACGATTCCGAGCGGGCATTCAAGCGTTACCGTGAACCTCGTGCCGCCTCACAATGCGTCTCGCGATTGGGATCGCGTCATCGAATTCGAACTTGTCGATCCGCAATCGGATCCGAGCTGGCATCTGCCGCCGTCGCAATCAGGCGGTACGGCGCGTTGGGAGTACGTGATCGATCCCGGAAACAGTCGAGCAACCATCACCATCCTCGACAACGACTTCATCGCGCCGGCCTACAATCAAAATGCCGACATCGTCAGCACGGGCGAGGCGCCGTTGTCCGTCAGTGACGGCGTTGTCGATATTGGACTGCGCGACGGTGACGTTCGCATCGTCACAACGCCGGGAACGTCGGCCTATTCCCCCACGTACGTCGGACAACACGGGATCTTCCCGATCGCACTTGTCGATCTCGTTTTCCCCGGCGCCGACGGAAACTTCAACGCCGCAAATAGTCTATCGGCGACGTTTACCTTCGCGGATCGTCCGCCGGTAACCTATAACTACGCGCAGGTTTTCGACACTTCGCAGTGGTATCGCTTCGCCTTTCAAGCGGATGCTTCCGACTTGCCTACCGGGCACTACGACTATGACGTCGTTTTCAGCTACGACTTCACCGACGACCAGGGCGTCGCCAAGAATGTGACGCGGACATTCCGTGACAGCATGGAAGTCTACAATCGCAACTACGGTTGGTGGGTGCCCGGTTTGGACCAACTGACGCTTGCCGACGGATTCCACATTCACGACCAATCGTTCAGTACACAAAATCCGCCTTTCGAACAATCCCGTACCGCACCGCTGCCAGGAAACCCCTGGTCTGTGGACCTCGACGCGTCCACCTACCGTCTGGCCCAACAGGGCGCGAAAACGGAGACGGGGGCCGCGTTGATTCGATCGGACAATTCGTCGGGTTGGTTTGTGGCGAGCGATGAGATGTTTGGCTTGTCCTCGCTGGTGGATGACGAAACGGATACGTCGGGGAACTACTCCGACACGGTCCACTGGCATACCGGAAGCGGCGAAGGCGGCTTTCGCGGCGATTACCGCTACCTGCCGGCATTCGCCCCGGGAGAACTCGCGCCCGACCCGACGCTGCCCAACACTCGCACGGCCAGTTGGCAGCTCCAGGGATTAGTCCAAAGTGATACGGTGCAACTGTTCGCCACCTGGACCCCCGGTGCGGATCGAGCCAGCGATGCAGTCTACCGCATCCACGGCGCGAGACCGCTTGGACGGCTGACGAATCCCACGGCGGCGTCCTACGACCGCGTTATCGACCAACGCTTCACCCCGGGCGAAACGACGATCTACGATCACGCCTGGCGCAGTCTCGGCTTCTTCACGGTCACCGACGCCGCCAACGTTCGTATTGAATTGCTGGGCAGTGAAGCTGGCGTGACCGTGGCCGACAGCGTTCTCGCTGTTACCCACTGGAACTTCACAACCCCCAACGGCAGCTTCAGCAACCTGGAACACAACGCGCAAGCCGGCGCGACCCCGCCCGCCAATTTCATTCACCGCGACAAGTACGGCACGAGAACCATCTTTGATCAAGGCGGAACCCAAACCGACACCTACGACCGTCTAGGCCACAACACCAACTTCTCGTATTCAGCGTCCGCCGCCACGAACTGGACGGACTCGCTGCAAATGGTTACGGAACAAGGCGGACTTCAAACGGTCTTCACCTATGCTAGCGGACCGTTGACGAATGTCCGCGATAACGTCTTTCGTACCACCAGCTATGCTTGGAATGGTTCGACGTTGACGGTCACCGAGCCAGACCCAGATCACGGTCAACCGGGGCCCGTGACATGGGACTTTGACTATAATGCAGAAGGCATGCTTGAGTCCATCACGGATCCCAATGGAAACATGACTCACCTGGATTATGATCTCGACCTGACTCGCGCCAGCACGATTACGAGCGCCCAAGGAAGCGACGTTGAAACAACGTGGCGAGTCACACCGACAGTGGTAGACGCCCATGTTGTCATCGTGCGCGATGATAACGACGCCACCTATACCGATGGGCGAACGAACGCGTGGACATATACCACCGACTCTTACGGATACATAACGTCAGAAACCAACCCCAGTCCCTTCACTGATACGTGGCAGTGGGATCGCAATGACGACGGACTTGTCACGGTTCACTCCGAACCCGCAGGTGGCGGTGGAATGGCAGGTTTCGAAGATGAATTGGAAACTCTCTACCTAGACTACGACGATAACGGTAACGCTCAGAAGATCCAATTCACAGATCACACCTACACAATTCCCCGTGTTGCCAGTTACACCTTAGATCCCAACTTCAGTCTCGTAACTAGCAACACTGACGCCTACGGGGGCCGCATCACATTCAGGCGAGATTCTCGAGGAACAGCAAAGATCACTCACGAGCACAATCGCTTTGGCCCGGACCGACTAACCAGGCAGCAAGTTTCCGCAGGTCCCTCAACCATCCTCGACTTACCGGGTGGACTGCCGTTGTATCAGACAGAAGCCGCGGATTCCCCTGACCAAGTTACTGCCAAAGTGGAATACTTTACTGACCCGATTCGAGTTGGTTTAGCGAAACAGGTTACATCCGCATTGGGTACAAGTGTAGAGTCCTACGTCGAATTCGATTACGACAATCGACGAAATGTTCACACCACGACCGACGAACTCGGACGAGTCGTCACAACTATCTATGACGAACTCGACCGACTGGTTCAAACCAATTATCCGGACCCCGGTACAGCCGATCACGGCCTCACGTCTACTAAGAACGCCTATGATCCAGCCGGAAACGTGATCAAGACATACGATGCCCGCAGTCTTGCCCTTGCCGCGGCAGACCAATACTTCACCGAGTATGAATACGACGAGCAGAACCGGCTAGAGTATGTCACCTTGCCCGCCCCCGGCGGCCACAGCGACACACCGAACCAAGGTTTGAAGACGCAGTTCGCGTACGACGCGAATGACAACATCGTCGACGAGATTCTCCACCTAGAAGCCTCAACAACGCGCACCACAACTCACGAATACGACGAACGAAATCTACGGACGAGCACGACGCTGCAGGACCCAAACTACGACTTTGACGGTTTGCCATGGAGTGCTCCACAGACGCCGGTAACGTATTTCGGATACGACACGCGCGGCAATCCCAAGTACGAGACCAATCCGCGCCAGTTGGTGCTTGATCCCGCCGCATTCCCGACCGACCCTAACGATTCTGTTGAGGTAGCTGCTCGAAGTGAGGAACCGGCTGGGCCCGGTAAAGACAAGGTTCGTACAGAGTATACATACGACAAGATTCATCGAGTTGTTGATGTACGCTTACCCAACGATCCAGATGCTCAACACGAACAACCCATAATTCGCAACCACTACCTTACCACACAAAGTGACGGAAAGAGCCCAATCATCGGTCACGTAGTAACCTCGCCAGGGCCTGGTTGGGACACGAGTCCGCAACTTCGCAAGCAGTCCAAGACGATCTACGACGATCTGGGACGCGTTATCTTCGAGATTGCTCCTGTCGATGCCCAGGGCAACCGACTGGTTACCGAATATGCGTATAACCGTCGCGGGAACGTAACGGATATCGTATTGGGATCGACGTCTCAGAACGGCAATACGGCTCCCACCGGTGTGGCTACAAAGCAATACTACGACTTCCAGGATCGTTTGATCGGCACTGACCACGTCGATCCCGAAACTGGCAATACGGGTCTGATAACCCTGTATGCCTACAACGAAATAGGCGAACAAGTGCGTGAGCTGACACTTGAAGGCAATCTCAACCCGGCAGTTCACTTTTTGCCAGACGGTGCCCGTTATCACACAACAGCAGCACACCTTGACGGGTTGTACGCCGGCGTCGCTAACGACGAATCGGCTCGGCTGACCAACTACGAGTATGACAGGCTAGGCCGGGTTGTGTTAATGGTTGCGCCCGATCCCGACATTCACGACGATGCCGTTGCGGCGGTCGAAACGGTCTACGCCTACGACCAAAACAGTAACGTCACCGACACGATGATTCACTTTGCTGAAGATGTCAACGGTGACGGTGCCATTGCGGATCGTCAAACTAACGCCAGCGAATGGAGTAGCCTTACAACTACCAGAGAATTCGACAAGCTGGATCGACCATGGAGAACACTCGGGCAGGCTGTCGACGTCGGTGGCATGGTCACCAGACCGTTGGCTGAAGTGTCCTATAACATTGATGGCTCGGTTCACGAACAGCACGAGCTCAATGTGCGTCCGAACCGTAGTGACGAAACCCGTACGACGACATTTATATACGACGGTCTCGGCCGCTTGCACAAGACACAGCTTCCTGACGTCAACGGCGACCGCATCACACATGTGCAATACCTGGACGCAATTGGAAATACGATCATCACGTTCCAGCAGTCAGCGGGAATCAGTTCGCCCCAGTATACATATCACACATACGACCGACTGAACCGTCCTGTCTCATCGGAAACCCCGATCGCCAAAGCAGTGCGGAACGGCACGACCGAATTGGATTTACACGTCCATACATGGTTGAAATATCACGCGGATGGAACCATGCGTTCCACGTTCAATAATGTCGACGGTCTAGACGAAAAGAAGATATTCGCATATGACAACATGGGGCGTTTGCTTAGCGAAACGCAATATGTCGATTCGAGCCCTGGAATTACTTCGAAGTTCACGTACGACGTGTTTGGCAACCGTATACGGTTTCGCGATCCGGTTGATAACGTGATTTCTTACGCGCGCGACAACTTGGGCCGTGTCACTGTGGAAACGGCCATCGCAGATAAAGACGGCGACCTGTCCCCCGATAATGACCAGTGGATGCGCACATTCCATTACGATGCTTTTGGTAATCTAATTCAGCGCATCGACCGCAACAATCAAACGATTCAGTTCACCTATAACGATATCGGGCAAAAGACGAACGAGACGTGGTACGAGACTAGCGGATTGAATACGATTCCGGTGCCGATCACCTCGAATGATCCAATTCAAGATATCTATCAGGCGGATTTCACCTACACCCCGCTCGGTGAAATAGAAAACGCTTCCGATCAACATCGCGATACAGCGATGCCTGGTCTTGGTGTGATCTACTCGGACAATTCTGAGTATGCCATCACCTACGATGCCCTGCGCCGAGTCGACACGCTCACTCAAACGTTGGATGTACTTGACAACAACATGGGAGTACCGCTACCCGTTGTGTTTGACTACGATTATGACCTTGTCGGCAATGAAGTCTACAAGTTCGTTTCCATTGGTTCGAATCCAATCGCCCTCTTCGACGAATCTCGCCAATACGACCCGCTAGACCGACTTACTTCCGTCCATCAATCCGCTGGCATCGTTGAACCAAAATCGGCCGACTATTTGTATTCCGGTCCGTTCCTAGACGAAATTCAACGCACGGGAGGACCTGACCTCGTTCCGTCCAGTGATTACACATTTCTTCCCGACGGTCGTTTCGAACGTGTTATTCATCAAATCAGTTCTGATCCCGCACTGCTGCAGTTTAAGGCCCTATATGACGCCAAAGGCCGAGTCCAACAGCACCAGACCGGGACGGATGCGGAAGCGAGCATTTCGGATGTTGAATTCGACTATGATCCGACCAATCAAATCATCTCGAAGTTGGACAGTTCCGATTCGATTGTCTACGCCCGCGACGCCAATGGGAACCGCGGTGACGTTGCCGCACTCAACCGAGTGACTAGCGACGAAGAGGGTACATACAGTTTTGATGCGGAGGGAAATGTCGTCGCACGACTCCAGTATCACGAAACTTTAGGAGAGGACGACGGGCCGATCGAATGGACACTTAATCCGTTCGTTCCTGATATTACTGCTTCAGGCATTGAGCCTGGATGGTTTGCACTCGTTGTGGAAGGCACGGCGCTGCCGACTTCGTTTGATGTCGATCTAGAAATGTGGGCAATCGTCAATGGCACTCCTCATTACGATTCCGTACGATTTCAAAACCTAACAACGGATAACACCGTTAATCACTACTTCATTTACGCTAATCCAAACCATTGGTTGTTTAACTACACAGTTACAGCCGAATTGAGTTTGTTTAGTGCTGAATCGCTACCTGCAAACGGACGGATTTCTATCCGGCGGTTTGACGACCGTACGCTTTCGTGGGACCATCAAAACCGACTGACGAAAGTGGAAATATACGAATCGACAGCACCGGCTCCTCCCAACAGCATCCCGGCCGTCCACGCCAACGGCGTCCCTGAGCGTAACGCCAACACGAGCACTGAGGTTACATACAAGTACGACGTTCTGGGGAATCGCATTTCACGTACCGTTACTGACAACGGCGAACAGACTGGCGAGTTCTTCGTGTCTGAGGGTGGACAGCCGTTGTTAGCGTTTGACGGTAACCAACAACTAGTCCAGCAACACGTCTTCGGTCGCTCGTCACAAGAACTGCTCGTTGTGGAAGATTTTGACGAAGACGGTGGGGCCGTCATCTCCGATCGTATCATTTGGACGCTACCAGACGACGTCGGCAGCATCCGAGGCGTCTACGCTAGCGGAGTTACAGAGATTATCGAATTCGACGAGTTTGGGGCACCGGATCCCGTCGCTGAAGATAGCTTGGCTTCGTCCGTGAGTATCGTCCACACTGGGCAAGTTTACGATCCGCTGGCTCGTCTCTACATGACGTCCAGCCATTACTACGATCCGTTTTCCACACGCTTGGTCTCCGAAAATCCGGGAGCGCTAGAGTCGGGGGAAACCAATCCTTACAGATTTGCCGGCAACAGTCCGACAAACTTCCGCGACAGTAGGGGCTTGAGCTATGAGGTTGGGGAGGGATTCTTCGGCTATGATATGGATGCGTTTTTCAACTCGCCCGAACTAACCAAAGTTTGGGGGGGTGTCCAAGGGGTCTTTGGTGCACTGCAGGTTGCGGCTGGAACAGCCGCCTGCGCCACCGGAATCGGCTGTCTAGTCGGTGCGCCAGTTATCCTCCGCGGTCTGGACGATTTCCAGGCTGGTGCCATCACCTACGTGACTGGCGAACTTGCCCACACTGCCACCTACGCCGCAGCGTTAGCTATTACGGGCAGCGAAACGGCGGCCTTAGCGACCGATATTGTAACCGGCCTACTTTCTCCCACGTCCGCGGTTGGCATCATTCGCGCATCAGCCAAGCTGTCTCGTCTCGGCCGCTTCGCCCGTGCCGGAAAGCAATTGTCTACGATCGACGAGGCAATTGATCTGGCACGCATCGGCCGTCGAGGTTCAGTATTCGATGACATCGCGGGCCCTCAATGTCTTAACAGCTTTGTTCCGGGCACCCTCGTACTCATGGCCGACGGGACGCCCAAACCGATTGAAGAAGTCGAAATTGGCGATTGGGTTTGGGCCACGGATCCCGAAACGGGCGAAGCAGGCGCCCGCCAAGTCACGTCGCTCATCTACGGCGATGGCGAAAAGGAGCTTGTCGACATCGAGATTGACGGCGCCATTCTCACTGCGACCGACAATCACCCATTCTGGGTAGTCAATGTCGGAGCCTGGATCGACGCAAGAGACCTCCAGGTTGGTGATATCGTCCTCGCCGACGACGGCCAGCAACTGACGATCGACAATGTCAAACCGTATTCTCTCGCAGATCAAGTCGTCCACAACTTGACCGTCGATGATCTTCACACGTATTATGTCGTTGCTGGCAGCGAGTCCGTGCTGGTACACAACTGTAAAGTTAATCCGTGGACCACCGCAGCGAAAAGCAATGCCCCAAACAGTGCAGTGGGGCAAAGTGCGATTACGGCTCGGCGGCTTCAGTACCGGCGTCTGGCATCTGAGTTAGATAATGCAGGCGGTCATTCATTCGCCGATCACGGCGCTTGGATTCCTGAGCATCTTTACTATCGAAGATTGACGACAGGCATTACGCCTGGTGGGTCTGTACGAAGTATTCCAGGACGCTCCGGATCCTTCGCAACTCATAAGGTTCATGGGGATGCTTACCAACGGGCAATGGACGGCCTGTGGAAGAACCGTTTTAACGCGAAAGGGACGAAACTAAAGAAGCAGGTGGAAGTTGAGTTCGATCTTCCTGGTGCGGGCTTCTCGTATTCGCTGGACGCAAGCGGTCGGATGGTGAGAACGAAGGCGAACAAGGTGTTCGCGCTGTTCCGACAGAATTCAGGCGGCGGATACAACTTGGTGACGATGTATCCGATACCTTAGAGGACGAAATGACCGTGCAATCTACGATCGCAGCATTGCATCGACGGAACTTCGGTGATCGCAATTCACTCGATGATGAATTGGCTGAGCTTCTCGAAAGTTACGATCTGGATGATGATGTACCTTCCTGGTTCGTGGAAATGTTCGCTGCGGTGAACAATTGCGTGAATCAATCGGGTTACTTTGACCGTGTTGGATCGGACATCGCAAGTGTGCTGGTTGAGCTAAGTGAAGACTTCGGCTGGAGCGTTGACGATGCTGGCGAAGAGATACGGATTGCGTTTCCTGTTTCTCAAGTTGATGTGTTGATTAGCCGAGAAGCAGTGTCACCTGATGGCAGTTCTTGTTGTTCGTATTGCGGTCGATGTAATGCCCGGGACACGTAGGCAATCTGAGTAGTCAAAATGCAAACCGCCGCCGAATGCGGTGTCCATCCCAGCGCTGCGACCACGGCGGCGGAACTCAGGACGGGGTGTCTATTCTTGCCGCGGGCGCGGAGAGCGTTGCGGTTGGTTCCCGCGTTGTTCGCCCGCGGAATCTATTGGGCGGTTGGTGCGCGGGGTCGTCGGCGAGGGGTGGCCTGTGCCATGGAGCCGGGCTCGCTGGCCAGCGGAGCCTGGAGGGCGGAGCGCAGGCAGCGTGCAGTGAGCGGAGGCCATGGAAGCGCAGCCGCCCGAAGCGCCAACCAGCGTCGCCAACACGCACAACGCTTGAAGCAGCGCGGACGTTTCCAAGTGAGAAGACTGGCGGCGGAGCGATGGCCAGAGCGAACGGCCGGCGCAATGGTGCGGGCGACCCCGAGCCGTGGCCGGCCAAGGATGGCCGGGGGGTAGGGGTGGGTAGTCCCGGCATGGATGCCGGTTGCCGGAGGCCATGGACGGCCGCAGGCCCTCACAGAAAAAACGCGCGTAGGCCATGGATGGCCGGAGCACCTTTAAGGGACGGCGCTTGACTTCGGGGTCGCCCGCTTGTGTACAGAAGGAGCGTTGAACCACCGCCAGGAATGCGGCTTCCATCTTCAAAGGACTTCCGCGCTTCCAAATCGCTCTCCATCCGCGCGAGCGAATGCGGCTTCCATCACGGGCGATCGAGGCGCCGGAGCGAGCTTGCGGGAAACGCAAAACGGGGACAGGTCCAGTTATGACGCCCAGTTATAACCGATGCAACAAACTGGACCTGTCCCTGTTTTCCCCCCTCCTGTTTTCCCCCCTGTTTTCCCCCACCCAGAGCGTGAGCAGTACGTTAGGGATGCACCAGATACCGCGTATGAAGTAGCGTGGACGGTTCTCCGTCGCAGCGAAGATCCCGGTAGGGATGACGGTGCCCTATGCGTCGAATTGACGAGAATCTGCATAGATGCAATCGGAGGCGAGAACTACGCTCGACTAGTTCGACGGGAATGGGAAACGCTTCCAAGAGGAATTCGCATGAATGTAATTGAGGGGGTTGTAAATAGGAGCGTGCCTAAAGACTTGGTGAGTGACCTGTTCAATTCCATGCATTCAAGCGTTATGGAACGACACAGAATTCTCTCTCTTATTGCATCTGCACGGTTAGATGACTTTCGGCAAGAGTTATTGGAAATGGTGTCGAACGTGGGAGAGCATGACGAGCCCAGCAGGCAGGTGGGTCTTGCGCGACTTGTTGAGAGTATCAAGAGAGTGTTGTGACGCGATGCTTAGTCCCGACGCGTTCGACAAAAACCAGAGTGAAAAAACGGTCTTGCAGTGGTAGTAATGCTTGGCTGGCGTCAGGATGTGGGCCAACGAGATTCACTGTGCAATACTGTCGCATGCCCGGCCGGTCATTCGATATACGTACGATGCCGGTTTGCCTGCGCGCATCGGCTACGGCATCTGGTACGCTTACGCGGGAGACAGGTAATGCTTCCGGTGATTATAGGCTGGTGTTGTTCCGCATGGCTTTTGTGTGGCATTGTTGTACTCGCGATTGGGCTGGGTGATTCCAGAAAATGGAGAAAACACAACCCTGAATACCAAAGAGATGTACACGAAGGTTCAAATGTAGTTACGGGTGGTCTAATTGCCTTAATCCTTGGGCCTATTGGGCTGCTGTTCTATTGTATTGACTGGTGGAGAAAATAGTGCTTTGTCACGTCTTGGTTTTAGGGTAGACGGAAGTTAGTCTTGTGCGCGCATCTTCGATCCGAATGGCAACGAGACCGAACTCACCTACGACCCGGATATCGGTCGCGTGAACGGAATCCTGACCGCGAAAGGTAGCAGCGTGGCGTCGCCGTGGAGCATGACGCCCATGGTGCGGGACGCATTCGAGGTTACACGCCGTGACGATAATCATGCGACTTACATCGACGGGCGCGGCAACAGCTGGACCTTTACCACCGACACATACGGGTACATTACGTCGAAAACGAATCCGGCGCCCTTCCCGGACACGTGGCAGTGGGATCGCTCGCTGAGTGAACACGGACTGGTGAACCAGTATATTCAGCCCGCGGGTGGAGGCGGCGATGCCAGTTTCGCTTTCGAGTTGTCGACGGCCTACGAATACGACGGACTCGAAAACGTCACTACAATTTATCACCCAGATCATTCCAATGCCGAGCCAAGAACTACGGCGTTCGTCTACGACCCGAACTTCAGTCAGATGGTTTCTCAAACGAGCCGCAACGATGAAGTCACGACACTTCAGATCGATTCTCGAGGCGCCGTTCGTCGTTTTACCGAAATCAACCGTGAAGGCCCCGACAGAATCTCGACGAATTCCTATTCCATCGCCCCGCCAACGATCTCGGACGTAGCGGGCGGCCTGCTCCTCACGACCACCATTGCGGCCGCATCGCCAGACGAGGTAACGACACGCTTCGACTACTACGGCCCCGGCAATAAGGTCAGCCTTATGAAGTCCACGACGTTGGCTCAAGGGACTGTGGACCAAGCCATCGTGCGCTACGACTACGTGCAGCGCAATCTGACCTCCGAAATTGACGAGTTGTCTCGCGAAACCAACTATGTCTACGACAACTTGAATCGCCTTACCGAAGTGCATCAGCCGGAATTGGCGGCCACAGATACGTCGTCGCATTCCCGGCCGGTCATTCGATACACGTACGATGCCGGCGGAAACCTGCGTTTTGTTGAAGATCCTCGCAGCGCTGCCAACATAACGGAGATGCAATACGACGCGCGAAACCGCCAGCACAAGAAGCTCCTGCCCGTCCCCGGTGGCGACCCGGACACGCAGATGCCCGCCGTGGTGGAATACCTGTATGACAACAATAGCAACGTCATCCAGCAGATACTGCATACGGACGGCGACCACTCGACGATTACTTCGGACGACCGAGTTACCGATTATCTGTATGACGAGCGGAATCTGGTGGTTGCAGTTCAGTATCCAGCGTCAAACCAGCCCGCAACTCCAGTGTCCGGGCCCGATACGTCCAGGCCGACAATCGAATATGCCTACGATGCGCATGGCCAACTCAAGTCAGTGCGGGATGCCAACAGCGTAGCCAGTGGCGATGTTTATCTGACGACCAGCTCGTACGACGTCCTGGGGCAGCTCGTTTCCGTCGACTATCCGGCGCCTGGTACCGGCGATCATGGTCCCACCTATGTGCACTACTTCTATGACCTGAACGGCAACGTGACTCAGATGCGAACTCCCGGAGTGGATGCCGATTTTGTCGACGATCCCGCGACAGCGAATTTCGACGAAAGCGAAGCCGTGACCGACTACATCTACGACGACTGGGGTCGACTGACGCGCACGACAGCTCCTGCGGACCAGCATGGCCATCGACAAACAACGGTATACACCTACGACCTGCGGAACAATCTCCAGACCGTCATCGATACGCTAGGAAATCTGACCGGGTACCAGTACGACAAGCGGGACCGGGTGGAAGTGGCATACAGTCCGTCACCCGGATTCGGCCAGCCCGATATGGCCACGCGGTACTTCTATAACGCCGCCGGGGAAATGACGGAACTGCTGGTTTATTCCGGAACAGATTCTCGGCTGACCGAATACCAATACGATACCCTAGAACATTAAAGGACAGGCAATAGTTATTGACGAGCGGGTGGCGATTTGGTAGGATTTGGAAAAACAGTGGTGGGAGATTTGCGATGACGACGGCGAGACGGGAATTGGTGGATGTGAAGGTAA
>CALBSZ010000227.1 GCA_937967665.1 uncultured Planctomycetaceae bacterium | reverse complement strand
CGACCGCTGCCCCACTACCATAACATCCGCGTCCCCGGTATCGTCCTCTTGCGACAACGTCCCAGCACGGCCAAAGGGATCACGTTTTGCACCCTGGAAGATGAAACGGACAATTTTAACGTCGTCGTTTTCCAGAATATCTGGCAACAATTCCGCCAGGTGACGCGCCGTTCGCCAGCGTGGATCGTTTACGGTACACTGGAACGGAAAGACGGCGTGATTCATGTGATCGCCAGGCGGATTGAAGATTTGTCGCATCGCTTGCAGGACCTCAATACCAAATCGCGCGACTTTCGCTAAGCAGTCCGTCCTGCAACGAAACCTTTTGCTGAAACGAGACTATCATGTTCCAACCAATTCGAAGCGTGCTGCTGCTGAGCGTGCTTTTCGCAAGCACAACTGGCCTGGCCGACGAGCAACCGAAGTTGGCGGACAGCCTGTCGAAGTGGCAGCAACTGAAAGAAAAACATGCGGGAAATTATTCTTACGCGGTCCGCTGGTCCAGCTTTGCCGGCTTTGGACACGAAACCGTGATCG
This sequence comes from uncultured Planctomycetaceae bacterium, assembly GCA_937967665.1. Classification (GTDB taxonomy): domain Bacteria; phylum Planctomycetota; class Planctomycetia; order Pirellulales; family Pirellulaceae; genus CALBSZ01. The sequence goes on along the minus strand of CALBSZ010000227.1, from coordinate 4,805 downwards.
TGGTGCGCGACAACCAGGTTGTCGAACGCCGCTATGTCGAATTCGGCCGTGAAGTCGCGCCGGTGGCACCGGGACCGAAGCCGCCAAAACCGGCCGGCCCGAAATGGGTCGAAACCGCCAGCGAACTTGGCAAGCACAACGAAGGCGCTCCGCCAAAAACACTGGATGCCCTCTATGCGGAAGCGGCCAAGGTCCTCCAACAGCCGCTCCGGGATTCCGAACGGCGGTACGTCAAATTCGACCAGCAAGGACTGCTGCTGTCCTGCTTCATTGTCGACACGGCCATTGCCGACGATGCGCCCATCACGGGCGTGAGACTTGCCCGGATCACGCCTGGCGAGTCTGGCAAGCCGGACGCGGGCAAGAACGGCAAGGTGCATCGCGCGCCGAATGGCAAGCCCTTTCCAAAACACTGGGGCGCCCCGCCGCGCATCCAGACAAAGGACTTGCGTCCTCTGCCCGGCGGTTACGGCCGCGGCAGCGGTACGCTGGCACGCTGGATTCAAATGAATCTGGATAAGGACCGAAAGTAAGGACGCCGTGTGTGGTCGCTAAGCTTTGTGTGGAGTGTGTCCAATGCAAGTACCGACTCGAACTTTGCTTCCCTTTCTGATTTGCAGTTGCGCGATGCCCGCTTCGATAGAGGTCGCACTGGCGGAAGACCGTGGCCGACCCGATTTGGTTGTCGCCGATTTTGAACAGGATAACTATGGCGAATGGAAAACGACGGGCGAAGCCTTTGGCAGTGGACCTGCCAAGGGGACGCTGCCCGGGCAAATGCACGTCAGTGGGTTTCGCGGAATGGGGCTCGTGAATTCGTTTCTGCACGGAGACCGGACGACGGGTACGCTGACGTCGCCGCCGATCGTGATGGAGCGGGACTACCTTGTCTTTCTCGTTGGCGGCGGTGGGCATGCGGACAAGACATGCATGAATCTGTTGGTGGATGGTGAGATCGTTCGCTCGATCACCGGCGAGAACACGCAGTCCGGCGGCAGCGAGGAACTGGCGCCGGCTTACTGGGAGGTGAAAGAACTCGCCGGCAAAACCGTGACGCTGCAGATCGTGGATGCCGCTGTCGGAGGTTGGGGGCATATCAATATCGACCACATCATCCAGACGGACGTGAAACCGCAGCCCCCCGACCGGGCTCGCCGAGAAAAGTCGTTTACCGTGACCGACAAGTACCTTGTCATCCCGATTCAAAACAAGGGCAAGGCCACCGGTGAAATCCAGCTGTTTGTTGGGGATCAGGAAGTACGTCACTACAGCGTGAATCTTGCCCCCTCGGCCGAACAGACCGACTGGTATGCGTTCTTCACCATCGACGGTTACCACGGCCAGGAAGCTCGCGTCGTGGCTACCAAGGTGAGCGAAGCAGGCTTTGCGCTGATTCGACAGGCCAATACGATCCCCGGTGAGGAGACTTTTCATAGAGAACCGCATCGCCCTCAGTTTCACTTCACGCAGAAAGTGGGCTGGAACAACGATCCCAATGGAATGGTCTATCACAACGGCAAGTGGCACTTGTTTTTTCAGCACAATCCGGTAGCGCTGCCGTGGGGCAACATGACCTGGGGGCACGCCACCAGCCAGGACCTGCTGCACTGGGTGCAACAGCCGAACAAACTGTTTCCTCAAACGATGGCCCGCGGCGCGTGCTTCTCCGGCGGCGCCACCGTCGATAAGCACAACACGGCCGGTTGGGGCGAAAACACGCTGGTCGCGTTCCTCACCGACACGGGGGCCGGCGAGTCGATCGCCTACAGCACGGATGGCGGCGAGACGTTCACCTGGTACGCGAAAAACCCCGTCGTCAAGCACAAGGGTCGCGACCCGAAAGTGATCTGGTACGCCTACGACAACACCGACGCGCCGCTGAACGACGTCGCGAAGAAACTCGGCGGCCACTGGGTGATGATTGTCTACGACGAGCACCCCGAGTACCAGCGCAACGCGGCCTTTTACACTTCCACGGATCTCAAACAGTGGACCGAGCAAAGCCATCTGCCTGGCTACTTCGAATGCACGGAGCTTTTCGAGCTGCCGGTCGACGGCGACAAACGAAACACACGCTGGGTCGTGTTTGCCGCGGACGCGAAGTATGCGATTGGGCGGTTCGACGGCAGATCGTTCACGCCCGATCACGAGGGCAAACATCAAGTCCACTGGGGGCCGTACTACGCCTCGCAAACCTTCGACAACGCCCCGGACGGACGGCGCATCCAGATCGGCTGGCTCCGCGTGGCCTCGCCGGGCCCCTACAACCAGCATTTCAGCTTCCCGCATCGACTGACCTTGCGCAATACCAGCGAAGGCATTCGCATGTTCGCGAAACCGATTCACGAGATTGAACGTCTGCGAGTGAAGAGCAACGAGGGTGAACCGCAAAAGCTTGTCGCCGACAAGCCAGTACGGCTTGCCGTCAGCAGCGACTTGCTCGACGTCCGTTTGAACGTCGACATCGGCACCGCACAGTTGCTGGAATTAACCTTGCCGGGGCGAACGATCACGTACGACGTCCAGGCGCAAACGCTGAACGGCGTGCCGCTGGAACCGGTCGACGGCAAAATCGCCCTGCAAGTCCTGGCCGACCGCTCGTTGAGCGAGATTGTCGGGAACGACGGCCGCGTTTACATCAGCGGCGCTGGTTCCGCCAGGGTCGACGCCACCGAAGTGTCCGTCATCGCACGCGGCGGCCGCGCTCAACTCCTCTCGTTCGAAGCCCACGAATTGAAATCAATCTGGGAATGAACGAAAACGTGTCGGCAAGCGCTAGTCCTGGTGAGTCCATTTGATTTGGAATTCGACTTCTTCGTTTTCGCCATCACGTTCGTGTTCGATGTTGTATTCCGCGCGGACAGGAACGTAGATGCGTTCCCCTGCGATTTGAATCTCAAACTGGTTGCCACTCTCCAAGGCGTCGGCTAAGCGACGCAATTTGGCGATGAATTCAGAGGTTGTGTAGCCTTTTTCAACGTCGCGTTCCGGCTTGTCCGTCATGGATTCTCCTTTTGGTTGGTCTTGTGATAATTACTCTTCGTAAACCTTTCGAGACGCCTCGAAGAGCGGCGTTTCCCAGGCCAAATCGGAAATCTCGTCCCACATCTCAAAGTTCGGGTCATACATTTGGCCACTTTCCAGTGTCCAGCGATCATTGTCGTTGATGAAACGGAATGTGAAATCGGTGACAAATACTTCGACGCGTTTGCCATCGTAGACTTCCTAGACGACATACTAAGCACACTCGCCCATCGACGATTTCACCAATATTCGCTTTTTCAAAGAATTTCAAAATTCATGCAAACGGCGGCCAGGTGGCGTGGATATGTGGTCTATGGGGAAGGAACACCACCCAGATGGGTTCGCCGGTGTAGTGCTTTGTGATCGCCATGTCGGTGGTTTCAAAGACGCCTTGCAGCGGTTCGCCTTCGGCTTCAAATCGGAACGTGACGCGGAATTGTTGGTTATGGTGAGCAAGAAACGCCGTGCCGAAGTGCTCGACGTATTCTATCTTGCCGAGTACGGGCATGCCGCGCGCTAAGGCCGCCCGGCGTCGACAGGCTTTGAGCATACCGTGAACTAATCCCAATGTTCCCATGACAAAACACGGCAGGGTGATGATCAGGAAGGGGCAGCACAGAATCGAACAGACGAACATGAGCGCGCATGTTACGATCTGCCTGGGAGTATTGGTCGATGGGTGATAAATCGTTGCTCATGTGCACTCCGGCTAAGCGGGGAATGCTAATGGTTGCACGGTCGAACCAAGCAGCCACGTCGACTTTCTCCCGTACTTCGAATGGCCAACCTCGCAATTGTCTCTAAGCACTGCTTAGTTCGATACCGCCGTCTTCGCTGCAAATTCATCGAGGATTTCGATCGCCTTCGTGTTTTCTGTGAATCGTGCTTGTTGTCGGGCTGTGTAGCCCATGGAACTCTTAATTGACGGGTCGGCCCCTCGTTCCAGCAGCAGGCGGGCGATGTCGAGCCGATCATGCATGCGGCAGGATAGGTACAACGCCGTCTGGCCATTCTTTCCCTGAGCGTTGACGTCAGCTCCACTATCTAGTAGCAGCGCGACCGTGTCCGTGCGGTTGTAAACAACCGCGTGATGCAGTGCCAACCCATACTGGCTAACGTGCATCGTCAGCAATTCATCGTCGGGATGCGCGTCGAGGAACGCCTGAAGTTCCTGTGGGGACCCGTGTTGGATGACGTCTTTGAACTGGACCTGCAGCGACACCGGCTGCTGCTGTGGGCCGTGTTCTTGCGATGCTGGTTGTTGTTGTCTGACCACAGATTCGCGCTGACCAGGCTTCTGCGCCGACTGCTTGGAGACTTGTGAGTTGTTTGACAGGAAGCCGCTGCAGACAAGGAAGATCAGTCCCAGAATCAACGATCCGAACAGCAACAAGATCGGTATTCCGATGCACCCCAGGGCGACCTTGCCGGCGAAAGGCAATATCGCGGGTTCGATCGTGACGTCCGTTCCCGGCAAGTCTCGTTGCCGGCAAGTGGATAGCCGTTGGCGAAGTTGAAGAACATCTTCCAGAAATGCGGGCAGGTTCGTTGGTACTTGCCGGCGTATCGGGAACGAGCGGTAGCAGTATACCGTCAAATGCTGCCCATCCGAGTTGATAACGAGTCCTGGATCCTTGGCAAGATAATCCTGCAATGCTCTCGTCACGAACTGGCGGCGCGGCTGGTCTTGTTTGCCGTCGAGATTGAATAGGTAGTATCCGGTGCCGGGAATCTCCGCGCCGGACATGTCAAACAAGTATTTTGGTTTAATCAGTAGCAGC
>CALBSZ010000226.1 GCA_937967665.1 uncultured Planctomycetaceae bacterium | reverse complement strand
CACCCGAAGGGCCGTTCCGGCAATTGACTCCTGACCCCTTTACCCTCAATCCTTGACTGTACCTCAAAGCGGTCTCCGTTTCAACGAAGCCTGACGCGCAATAGCGAACGCAATCGAATGTTAAAATCCGTCCCGGATAATCCTCATAATTTTTCGCTGGCCGACACGCGAAAGATCGTCAACGATCTGTTCACGCCGAATCCCGTTATCTATTGGGCCGACTTCCTGTTCTGCGATGTTGTTTGGACGGTTTGTTACGCAGCGGTTCGCTATAGCCCACGCGTCGTACCGGAAATTTCATGGCAGCGACTGTTTGCCCAAGGCGTCTGTTTCCTGGTCAGTTGTCTGCTGTATTACCGGGTAGCCCTGTTCATTCACGAAATCGTGCACCTGCGTCGCGGGACGTTCACGGTCTTCCGGTTCGTCTGGAACTTGCTGGTCGGCATCCCGTTCCTGATCCCATCGTTCGTTTACTATACGCATCTGGACCATCACCGCCGGACGCACTTCGGCACAGCGGGCGACGGCGAATACATTGCTTTTGGCGGGAAGGCGCCACGGCAGATGGTCTTTCATCTGCTGCTGACGTTCCTGATTCCGATTCTGGTGATTTTCCGATTCATGATTCTTTCGCCGCTGACCTGGTGCATACCTCCGTTACGTCGCTGGGTGCACCAGCACGCGTCTTCGATGATCATTGATCCGAACTTCGTGCGGCCGCTGCCGACCCGCCGGGTACTACGGACCATTCGCTTGCAGGAGTTCATGTGTTTTCTTTGGTGTTGGGGCATCGCCTTGATTCCGCCGATTTTCCTGGATCGTTGGGCAGTGAATTTTATCATTCACGCCTACTGTACGGCCGTCTTCATCATCATGCTGAATGCCATTCGTACCCTGGGAACGCATCGCTGGCGAAACACAACTCGGGAAGAAATGACCTTTGTGGATCAACTGCTGGACTCGGTGAACGTGCCCAAACGCTGGTTTATCGGTGAACTGTGGGGCCCTGTAGGGTTGCGTTTTCACGCCCTGCATCATCTGTTCCCGTCGATGCCGTATCACTCGATGCCGGCAGCCCATCGGCGCCTGCTCGAGCAGTTGCCGGCCGACTCGCCCTACCGGCGCGTCAACGAAAACACACTCACCGCGTCGCTCGTCGACCTCTGGCGACGTTCTGCGGCCGCCGCCCAGCAGGCCAAGTCGACACCCGTTCGACCTCAACCGCATTCTTAAGAGAGAAATCAGGAGTTGACTTCATGCGATTTGTTTTAGCGATGGGCTTGCTGCTGTTGACGTCGGTTGCCGCAGGCGCGACGAAACCGAACGTCGTGATTGTCATCACCGACGATCAGGGATACGGCGACCTGAGTTGCCATGGCAATCCGGTTCTGAAAACGCCGCACATGGATGCCCTGGCGCGCGAGTCGGTACGATTGCTGGACTATCACGTGGCGCCGACTTGTTCGCCGACACGCTGCGCGTTTCAAACAGGACACTGGACGAATCGAACCGGGGTCTGGCATACGATCATGGGGCGATCCATGTTGCGTGCCAATGAAGTGACCATGGGGCAGGTGTTCAAGGATAACGGTTACGCCACCGGCATGTTCGGCAAATGGCATTTGGGAGACAACTATCCCTATCGCCCGGAGGACCGCGGTTATACAGAAGTCATGCGTCACGGCGGCGGCGGTGTGGGACAGACGCCGGATTTCTGGGACAACGCTTATTTTGACGGCAGCTATTTCCACAATTCCAAGCCGGAAGCCGTGAAAGGTTTCTGCACCGACGTGTTCTTCGCGTACGCCAAACGCTTTATCAAACAGCAGAAGGAGGCGCAGAAACCGTTCCTGGCCTACATCGCCACCAATGCTCCGCACGGACCGATGCATGCGCCGGAGAAATCCAGCGCTCCCTATTCGAAGCAAGGAGTGAATGTCGCCAATTTCTTCGGCATGATCGCGAACATCGACGATAACATTGGCAGCCTGCGAGAATTCCTCAAGGAGGAAGGACTGGCGGAAAACACGATCTTCATTTTCACCACCGATAACGGCACGTCTTCCGGAAGTCGTGTTCACAACGCGGGCATGCGGGGAAAGAAGGGGAGTGAATATGATGGCGGGCACCGCGTCCCATTCTTCATCCACTGGCCGAGCGGCGGACTAAGGGAAGCACGGGATGTAAAGCAGATCACCGCCCATGTCGACGTCTTGCCGACGCTGATCGACTTGTGTGAACTCGACCCTCCCGCCAGCGTCAAGTTTGACGGGACGAGCATTCGCCAGCTGCTCGACGCCAGTCAGGACGAGTGGCCGGATCGAATCCTGGTGACCGATTCTCAACGCGTGAAGGATCCCATCAAGTGGCGGAAGAGCGCCGTCATGACGTCGCAATGGCGGTTGGTCAACGGCAAGGAACTTTACGATATCAAGGCGGACCCCGGACAATCAAAGAACGTGGCCGCAGCACATCCGGACGTCGTCCGCCGGCTGACCGAGTTTTACGAGCAATGGTGGGCGGAATTGAAACCGACGTTCGCTCAAGATGTTTCCATCTACCTGGGGCATCCCGCCGCTAATCCCGTCACGCTGACCTCGCACGACTGGATCACGACCGGCTCCACGCCCTGGAACCAGGCGCACATCCGCTCCGCGGCCACAGGGAAAGGCATGAACGGCTACTGGAATGTGGAAGTCGTTGAGGCGGGTAATTACGAAATCGAGTTGCGCCGCTGGCCTGTGGAGGCCAACGCCAAAATCACGGCTCCTCTGCCGCCAGGTGCGAACGTGCCCGGTGTCACGCCGTTTCGAGCAACTCGCGGCAAGGCCATTCCCGCCGTCAAGGCGACCCTGGAAATCGCCGATCAGAAGCTGGCAGTCGACTTCAGCAGCGACGATTTGGATTCCGTGACTTTCCGTCTGCGGTTGCCTACGGGAAAGACGCGATTGACCGCCCGCTTCCTGACGAAGGACGGCAAAGAGTACGGCGCGTATTACGCCTACGTGACGAGAACCGGCGATTGAACTCCGCCAGACACGTACGTTTCATGGTGACCTGCGTACGAGCGCGCGGCGGACTCGCGCGGTCAACGCTTTTCAAACAAGGCGGCCACAGCGGGTTTCTTCAGGTAGCGGAAGGCAAATCCGAAGAAGATGAGTTGCGTCAGGCTCCAGCCGGCGTTGAAGACCATACCGGCGATGATGCTGGCCTTGGCCATCGAGGCACCGAATTCGGCCCCCATTTGCTGCGGGGAGTTTCCAGGGCCAGCTGAAGCGGTGATGGTCGTTTCGAAGTACGTTTGCATGATCGGCATGATCTCCAGCTGCATGATGACAAAGGAGATGAACCTGGCAATCAGAAAGATCGGGCCAACCCCGCAACCGATTAGCAGCAGGTTTCGCGCGCCGGGGTTCAGCGAAAGGCAGCGGAAACCGCCATAGGCAAGCAATCCGCAGAGGATGGCTTGAAAAACAAGCAGGCTCAGGCTGACCGCGAAGTAACGCTGCGTGACCGCGTTGATCGAGGCGTTCATTTTCGTCTGGGCTTCTTGGAGCTTCGGCGGTTGATTGAACGCAAATGCCTGTTGCATTTTTTGACCGAAGACAAGATTCGCACCACCCACCAGCACACCACAGAAACCCAGCAGGCCCAGCACGCCGGCAATAACGCAAACCGCCGTTAAGCCGCCCGGCCGGCTGGGACGGGATGACGTGTCCGGCTGCGGGTCCGCGTAGACGTTGTTCGCGGAAGCGGATTGCCGAGTCGGTTCGTGCTTCATGGGATCCATGTTCCAGCCCTCGTGCCTTTTCGAAAGAACTCACCTGGCGAGTATCTTGTCCACGTCGCCACCGGCTTCGCGGTTTGCGAAAGCCGCTTCGACAGGTCCGTCCATGTAGACAATGAGTCCGTATATCATAAGTCCAATCGCCGTCGGGCAACAGTAACAGGTTGCCAGGGAAAGCACACTGCCTGCAATGAGCGAGATCAAGCCGAACTGCCGTGACTTGAGCTGATAGTTCTTCCAGCCGCCGAGAGCATGGAGCACCGCGGCGATGATCGCGCCGACACCCATCACGGCGTAGACGGCAATGATCATCGTGGTCATCTGTCGCGTTTCGGCGTTCGCGGCAAGCGACATGGGCAACACAACGGCCATTACAAGCAGGAACAGTCCCATCAGCAGTTCCAAACCGCCCTGAACCATCATCAGGATCGCAACGATTCGAATTTGACCGACTTTTCCGCGTTGGTCAGGCGGCGGCGCGGCCACGCCGGCTTCCAGAGGAGACTCGTAGGGGTTCGACATGCTCTTCCTCTTTCCTTTCGGGTGCTGGGAAAATCGTCCGGAAAGCAAAGCGGTTCCAGACGTGATTCTGTGTTTTCCATTGCCTTGATGGTACTGCCATGCGGAACGTCGCGGCAACCTTGCGAGGGTTGCGGGCAATGTGACTGCCGCTGGAGTGAACACAGCCGGCCACGTCCTCCGCGACGCGCCGTTAAGTACTTCGCCCATGGCCACATTGGCAAGTTTCAAGATGCGGCTCCAGCCCCGGATGAAGGCTTTTCTCGCTGGTTGCTTTGCGGCACCAAAGCAATGATCGTCTGTCCGACTTTGGGTGCCACATTTTCCTGGGAAGTGACAATTTGCAACTGGTTTTCTTCGGTAATCACGAACAGGATGACTGCATCTCCGTAGAGTTCCCGGAACTGCTCGAACGAAAACTCCTCGGTAATCCTTGTCTTCTTGATTTCGTGCGTCCGTTCGATCCGCTCGCCCAGTTCGTCATGGTCCAGCGTCTCGTCGAATAAGATACGGCCTCGCAATCGTTCCGACATCGACGTCTTTCTTCCCGCCAGCGAAGCTAAGGGCGTCAACTGGAAGACGTTTTCCCGTCCCAAGGAATGTGCGAACACGCGGGACGCCAATGCATTCACTTCATCATTCGGTGTCACCGACAGCATCCGGCCAATGCCGCCCAGGTCCAACTCCTCCGCCACGTGTTCCGAAAGGATACTGGCGCACTCGGCAGGCAAGCCGGCCACCCGAGCGGACGAGATATTGCGGTAGTTCGTGTCGACCAGCAGCACCTGAAAGCCGGATTCGTAAATGACCTCCGCCAACTTGCGGACCCACGCCTCCGCGCCACCGAACAACAAGCCCTGCGGATTCGGCTCCGCGACCCTCAATTGCCGCGCCAAGGGAGCGGCAGCGAGGCCGTAGATGGCAACCGTTCCCACGATCACCAGGAAAGTGATCGGCACAAGCCTCTCTGCCATGGCTTTCAGTTCGGCATCACCGTCAAAGTGTGCCGCGACTTGCAAGGCGAACACGGAAGTCACCGCCGCCGCGACAATGCCGCGCGGCGCCAGGAAACCCAGAAAGATGCGTTCTCGCCAGTCCAAAGACGTCAGCAGGGTCGACGCGTACACGGCGATCGGGCGAACAACGAAAATGATCGCCGCCAGAAAACCAACCCCGCCCCAACCCAGGTCGTGGATGTCTTTGAGCGCCAGCCGAGAACCTAAAACGATAAATAAGCAAGAAATCAGGAAGACACGCAGGTGCTCCTTGAATTCGATGATGTGTTCGATCGACGCCGACTTCTGATTCACCAGTAACAATCCCAGGACCGTTACGGTCACCAACCCCGACTCTTCAGCGCAGATATTGCTCAACGCAAACACACCCAGCGCCACGGTAAGGAACGCGACCCCATGCAGGAAATCAGGAAGCAGGTAACGCTTCAGCAGTTGAATCAGCACCAGCGCTGTCAGACCGCCGATCACGGACCCCACCAAAATCGTCTTTCCCAGCAACAGAAGTCCGGCAGAAAACGAATGGCCACCGTGCTCCGAAAACACCATTTCGAAAACCAGCACGGCCAGGATCGCGCCGACAGGGTCGATCACAATGCCTTCCCATTTCACAATGGAACCAATACGCCGCGACGGCCGAATATGACGGAGCAGCGGCGCTACCACCGTGGGCCCCGTGACGACCAGCACGGCGCCCAGCAGCGCACAGAGTCGCGGGTCCAGGCCCAACAGGAAGTACGCGGCGACACCGGTCAGCAGCCAGCTGACCAGCGCGCCGATGGTCACCAGCCGCAACACCACGGAACCCGACTCCCGCAATTCGCTGATCTTCAGCGTCATGCCGCCCTCAAACAAAATGACGGCGACGGACAAGGAAATGATCGGGAACAGAATTCGCGGCGCAAACGAGGCATCGTCGGTCCCCGCTAACTGTCTCAGGAGTTCGTCGGGATTGACAAAGTGCCCCAGCCCGATGCCCACACCCAATAACAACAGGATGGACGGCAGTTGCAATCGCCAGGCCGCCCACTGCGCAAGGATGCCGAGTAGCGGTACGCCCGCGAGATAAATCAAGAAGCCGTGCGATTCCAATTCTAACTCCGTTTATTCGCGGTCGAGTGACGCGTTCCCTGGCCGTCACCAGCATACGTGATTCGCCCCATTGCAGGTAGCGGTGGACTGCATGATTGCGTGTGAGGCGAATGCGATGTATTGTGACGCACGGTTCGCGGTAGCAAGTTAAGTAGCTCGCTGGTTCACCAGAAGGTCCTGCCATGCAACGTTTCTGTTTGTGCCTCCTGTTCCTGCATTGCGGAACGATCGCCGCTGCCGACGACATTCCCAGCGTGTTCGAATTGCCGGCCATTCAGAGTCGTTGGCAGGCGGCCCGGTTGCAGACCGCGCTGCTGTTTCGACAACAGAAGTACGACGAAGCGAAGGCAGTGCTGGAAAAGGCGATCCAACTCGTACCGCACGAGCCGGCGGGGCATTACAACCTGGCTTGCGCGCTCGCCCGGCTGGGACAGACCGACGCGGCACTCGACGCGCTGGAGCGCGCTGTTTCGCTCGGGTTCAATCAGCCGGACGCCATTCGCCGGGTCGCCGACTTCGCCTCGTTAAAATCCGCGCCGCGTTTCGCCGAACTCGTCGAAAAAGCCAAGACGGCCACGCGACCGGAAAGCCCTTGGAAATGGAACGTCAAAGCGGCCGATGTCCATGACGGCGTCGCCACCGTTAGCGAAGCAAATACGTCTTGGAATGCGCAGGTCGGCGTCTTCGTGTCGCACTTCAAGATGCCCGAGCTGTCGCCGGACCTTCCCGTCATCGTCGGGCACGGCCAGGTCGGCGACCTCCTGCGCAATTGGTACGCCAAGGGAACGGCAGCTGGAAATCGAGGCGATTTTTACGAAAACCACGATCGGGATCATTCCAACCTGGCCTACCAGCAGTTTCCCCAACTGACGCGGATCGAATACTCGGCCGAACTGCCGGAAAAGGACTGGACCTCGGGCCTGCAGAACCGCTTCTTCTTCAATCGCATTGTCTTCGGCAATTCGTCCACCGCCAACATGGGCCCCTTCTGGCGAAGTCAATCGCGCATGGCGTACTCGAACCCCAGGAACGTCACCCTGCTGTACCAGCAGTATGTCAGCAATCACCTTTACGTTTACCCGGAACACCGAGACCACGATCCGGCGGCAGACGGCGGGCATGACGATACGTTTCCCGCCAATACACCGTATCTCCTCACCTCGCAGGGCTCCTCGTCGTCCGACCGCGTGTTCCTGGATGCCGTGGCTTGTACGCTGGCCGCTTTTCCTCCCGCTGTGAAGGAACGCCTGACCGCCACCAGGCAGTTGATGCCGGCGATGCAGATGATCTTTCGACGCAACTATGGCGGATTAGATGAATCGGGCTACCTCACCGGCTCGGCGCACCCGTCGGTCTTTCAAGGCGATAAGATCGGCCTCCTGGGCATGGTGGAAATGGCTCACGCCATGACACTGGAATCGCTGCCACCTCTGGTGTCGCTGCAAGTCGAATCGGAAAGCCCGGCCCAACCCGGCGTCGACTTTTTCTCGGGGCCGGGCATGTCCGAAAAGTTGTTCGATACCCCCTTTGCCATCGCACGCGTCTTCCGCGCGAAGGACTACTACCGCGAAATGGTGCTGCGCGCGGCCACTACACCAGACTCCACCCTGCACTGGCGAGTGCTGCGCGGCGATGAAAAGCGGATTCAGATCGAACTGCTGGAACCGGCGGGCACGCGTGTCAAGATCCGCGTACCGTGGCACGAACCCAAGCCGGTATCGGCCGATTCCGAATTGCGTTCCTCACGCGTCGATATCGGCTGCTTCGCGCAGCATCCGCATGGCTACTCTGCCCCCGCCTTCGTGACCTGGTACTGCTCGCCGCACGAAAAGCGGACCTACGACGAACAGCAGCGCATCGTATCGATCGATTACCAGCAGGGGGGCTATTTGGACCCGGCCCTCTTCCTCACTAAGAACTGGCGCGACGAATACCACTACGGCCCGACCGGTGAACTGACCGGCTGGACGCGGCAACGATCCAATTCAGATCAAGAATTCAACGCGAACGGACAGTGGATTAAAACGCCCAACGTCGATCCCTCCGGCAGTCGCCAGACCGTTAAAGTGCAATATCGCGCGGCTCGCAACCAGGACGGCACCGGAAAATTGGAACAAGTTGAAGCGGTTGACGCGGAGAGCCAACTACCGGAGTAATACTACATACAGCCGTGACGCCGCGCGATTCGGCCGTGGCTTTATAAATCCAAACCCGCGTCGCCTCCCGGCTCCGCTACCAACTCCGACCGCCACCCGCGCCACGCTCACGTTTGGGACGAGCTTCGTTCACGCTCACGGCACGGCCACAAATCTCCTGCTGATTCATCCCCTCGATCGCCGCTTTCGCTTGCTCTGCGTTGGGCATGTCAACAAAACAAAATCCGCGAGACCTACCTGTCTCGCGATCCATCACAATGTCCACCGTCGCAACGTCTCCGTGAGTTGCGAATGCCTGGCGAATGTCGTCTTCCGTTGCATCATAGGACAAGTTGCCTACATAGAGCCTCATAACCGTAACCTCCTCGAATTCACTTCACCACGTCATCACGTTTCATCGTCATCACGTTTGATCGTCATCACGTTTCATCGTGATTGCTACCTCGTGGCAGCAGACGTACCGGGAGGTCTTTTTCGAACGCTGGTCCGGGAACGCAACTAGCCGAATTCAGAAGTCCCAGGCGCAGCGCATTATGAAGTTTTCATGTAGAAATGTCAAAATTTTCCGGGCGGCCCCGATAAACTTTTCGTGGCGGCCGGAAAGGGTTTGCCAGAAACGACTTGCACGCCTGTCCCACACCGGCCGAAGCCGCATCAGGGTGCTTCCGGTGGCGGCGTGAGGAAGTGGCCCAAGGAAAGTTGCACTTGGTCGCGGAGCGCTTTCCTCTATCCCAGGAATGGTCCGCCATTAAGAGTGTGAAAACGATTGTGGAGCTGCAACGGGTGCAAGTTGCACCTACCTCTAGCCCGGATGATTCATGGTTGGTGTCGAGCAAACGAGCGAAAACTGGTGGTTCTGCGTTCGCGAACAACTCTCGTGAGCAGACAGCGTGTGAAAACAAGTGTGATTCGTTTGCGCTGG
>CALBSZ010000225.1 GCA_937967665.1 uncultured Planctomycetaceae bacterium | reverse complement strand
TCCAATGCAATTCGCCGGTGACAAGCTGACGACGCGGATCTATCGCCCCAACTATGTGACGGCTGCTGAAATGCAGGCGCTCATCACTCCGATGCTTTCTCCGGAAGTGGGCCAGATCGCGATTTCGTCCGCCACGGAGACGGGCATCGCGCCCAATGACAATGAGGCTGGCGGAGATCGATTCGGAGGCCAGGAGGTATTGCTTGTTCGGGACTACGAATCGGTGTTGTGGCAGATCGACCAGGTTCTTGCCGAAGTCGACAAACGACCGCGACAGGTGGTCATCGAAGCGCTGATCTTGAGTGTGAAGCTTGACGACAGCGTGGCCCTGGGAGTCGATTTTGAATTGCTTCGGGATAATGAGAATATTCGCGTCATTTCCGGAGCACCGCTCAGCAACCTGGCCAATAGCAGTCTGGCCCAAGATGGTCTGAAAGTCGGGTTTCTGGATACCAGCCTGTCGGCGTTTGTCGAGGCCTTGGAGACGGTCGGAGATACCAACGTCATCGCGGCGCCGCGAGTACTTTGTCTGAACAAGCAAAAGGCGGAAGTCCAAATCGGCTCGGACCTGGGTTACGTCAGTACGACGGTTACCGAAAACGCTTCGACGCAAGCGGTGGAATTCCTGCAGGTGGGAACGCAACTGCGACTCCGGCCTTTCATCTCCGATGACGGCTTCATTCGCATGGAAGTGCATCCGGAACTCTCCACCGGCAACGTGCGGATTGAAGGTGGCTTTACGCTTCCTGACAAGGAAGTCACGAAGGTGACCACAAATATCATGTGCCACGACGGATCGACCGTGGTGATCGGTGGTTTGATTCGCGAAGACCTGACGGCTTCGGCGTCGCAGATTCCGATTTTTGGTGTCCTGCCCATCGTCGGTCCCGCCTTTCGGAACCGCACCGAGACGGTTGCCAGAACGGAAATCATCGTGTTGATCACGCCACGACTGGTTTACGAACCGCTGCTGGACAAGGAAGGACGCAAAGTGGCGCAACAGTTTACCGATCGAGCGCAGGTCTATGCGGACAAGATGAGTCCCATCGGGCGCCGCTATCATTCGCGACGGTACCTGCGGATGGCCCAGGCTGCCTGGAATGCCGGCGACGCCAAGACGGCGCTGGAGTATATCAACCTGGCCATTCATTTCGACGCGTTGAGTTCGGACGCGATCGAACTGCGGAGAGAAATCGTCGAAACCAGTGGCGTCCAACATCCTGCGGTCGACTGGCACTTGCGCGAGGGCCTGCCGCCCTGGCAACATCCCCATCAAGATTACTCGCAACGCGGCTTCCCGTGGCAGCCGCCACCACAACCTCTGGAAGCTGAAATGATGCCCGATATTTATGATCCTGGGCAACCCGGTTCGTCTCGTGACCTCATGCCGCTGGAACGCTATGAAAAATAAACTCTGCATCCTGTTGGTGTTGTCCGCAGTTCTTCATTCGGGCTGCGCGATGCCGTCGTTTCCCAAACTGCCGTTTAATTCCAAGGGGCCGGCGGATGGCTTGCGCGATCCGATGGCGATTCGCGAATTCGAGCAGCGGCGCGACGCGGCGAATTACAAGACGGCGTTGGCCCGCTGGGAACACGGCGACACGGCAGGCTGCGAATCCATGCTCGTCACGCTCCT
Organism: uncultured Planctomycetaceae bacterium; assembly: GCA_937967665.1. Lineage (GTDB taxonomy): Bacteria > Planctomycetota > Planctomycetia > Pirellulales > Pirellulaceae > CALBSZ01. The sequence continues at coordinate 2,647 of CALBSZ010000225.1, read as the reverse complement.
GCGCCGGAATCCGGAATTCAGCGATGCCCGCTTGACGCTGGCGGACCTTTATCTGGAAACCCATCGCCCGGACGCGGCGGAACAGCAACTGCGCACCGTGCTGGAAGCCGAGCCCGATAACCCGCAAGCAAATCACTCGCTGGGACTCGTGCTCGAAACCAAGGGAAACTTGGCGGCCGCGGTGGTGCACTTGCAGAAGGCAGCGCAGCTGGACCCCAACAACGAGTTGTACGCGATCAACTTCCAGCACTCGCAATACCTTGGAGCCGCGGAAATCCCGCAGCAGCAAGCCAACTTCCAACCTCAGCGGCTCCCTGCGCCGGGAAGCGATGTGTCCCTGGCCTCCTCGGAAACACCCGACCGCGCCCCAGCTCCCTTTCCAAATCCCACAATGCCTTCGAGGGAACCCGTCTACGCGGCAAGGAACGGTTATCCCCCGGGGCATGGATATCCGGCGGGACACGGTTATCCTCCTGCCTACTTCCCTCGTGCGCTGCCGGCCATGCCGCAACTTCCCCCCAGCGCCTCGCAGTCGTTCCCGAGCGGGATGGATGCCGGGAGTCGGTAAATCCCGGGTTTCTCTGCCGGAACGCAATCTGCCGCGCTCGCCGGATCCGTTGACCGATGGCCAGCGCGTTCCGACGCGTCCCCGCTACCAACGCCGCCGCGCCAGCGTTTTCACGCCGTTCGTGAAGTGCCAGCGGCGAGCCACACGGACGGCTTGTCACGCAGAGCATGATCTACGCGCTGCAGCCTGGCAATCTGCGTGACCTTTGACGATCAAAGCGAGGTTAGCTGTTGCGTGGACTGTACGTTTCGAACCGAAAGATTTGATTAATCTGCGGGCAACGGTTCGATGAGTTATTGCGACGCTACTGGTTCTCCCGATTAGGACGCAGTAAGCGTCGGTGCAGCGGGTGTTCTGGGAACGGAGCCCGTGACGTGCAGCGCGCACGCGTCGGACGTGTCCGCCGAACCGCAAATCAACGACCCAATGTGGAGTTTCGAGATGAAAAAGTATGCAATTCTGTCTATTGCCGTGATGGCCATGAGTCCGCTTGCCGCCTCGGCGGCGAACCCCAGTTTCAAGTCGCAGCATTCCTATGCGAAGTACCGGGCGTCGCACATCACTGTGGCGCAGCAGGCGTCGCATTTGCGCGGCGCCGCGAATTGCGGCTGTGCCCCGCGCTGTGGTGTCGAACCACAATGTGGCTGTGCGCCGCAATGTGGGGTGGAGCCGCAGTGCGGCTGCGAAGCAAGCAGCGGTTGCGCGTCGCATGGCGGTTGCGGCCACTGCCGTCCTCCTTTGCTTCCGACGCTGCTCAACGACATCGGCAACATCCTCAATTCCTTACTGCCATGCCATTCGTGTGGATCTTCGTGCGGATGCGCTGCCCCTGCTTGTGGTTGCGAGGCGCCTGCTTGCGGATGCGAAGCGCCCTCGTGTGGCTGCGATGCTCCCGCCTGTGACTGCGATGCTCCCGCCTGTGGTTGCGAACCTTCGTGTGGCTGTGACGCGGCTGGACATTCCGGCGGCGCGAAAATGCGGCTGGTGGATCCGTTCGAGGACGACGACGTACCGCCTCCGCCGCTGCCCGCCGAAGCGTCGAGGATCTACAATTCGCCCACACCCCGCACGGCTTCCTATGGAAAGCCGGCTGCGGTTTGCGAGGCTTGCCAGGGACACGGGCCTGCCACGCCGGCGCGCGTTTTGAATCCTGTCTTTACGACGCCGCAGGTCCAGCAGACGTTGAAGAAGCTGCAATCGAAACCGGAATTGGACACCCCGGCGAAATCGACCGTGCAGCGTACAAGTCACGCTTCAGAATCGCTGTGGAACCTGCCGATAAATCCACTTCGCTAACGCGTGACACGGCGAGCCCCAGAATCGCCGCTGCCCGCGTTCGGCTGACACGGAAACGGAGTCGCATTCAGTGCGGCTCCGTTTCTGTTAGGTGGGTGCCAATTCGCGCTGCCGCGCTGACTTGACGCCGACATAGGCCAGGCGGGATTTCAAGCACACCTGGCGAAACGCCTCGGGACGCGAAATACCTGGCAAGCGGAAAGTCTCCGTGCCGGCATTGAAGAACACCAGGTCGCCTGCGTCGTACCATTCGTGTCCGGGTAAAACTTGCACTTGGATCTCGTCGAACCGGTCCAGTCCCACCGACTTCACCTCGGCGCCGAATTTGAAGCTGAGGAAGAAGGGGATCCGCTTCACAAAGTGTATCTCGTTGCGCAGCTCGATGATCCGCTGGTTTGTCAAACGGACGAAACCGCCGTGCAGCGGCAACGGATTCCAATTGGGAAGGATTGCCGGCGCCAGACGGAAGAAGTACAGCGCCAGGGCTGGCGGGATGCAGAACAACGCCAGCAAATTTCCCACGCGAAAAATGTAGAAGCCGGCCTTGTTATTACAGAGTTTGCCGATCACGCGTCCCAGCCAGTAGCGGCCGATCGAGGGCCAAACTTCCATGACGGTAACTTCATTTGTTTCTGAGGGTGCCACACCTGCAATGGGCTGCTTCATCCAACCGGCTCCGTAATGTGTTAAGATAGGACGGCTATATTAGCAAAGCGTCAAAATCCTGGCTAGTGCCTCGTCCAGATTTAATATTGGGGTTCGGTAAAGGGGTCAGGAGTCAAT
>CALBSZ010000224.1 GCA_937967665.1 uncultured Planctomycetaceae bacterium | reverse complement strand
TGACGCGGTGATTTACAGCGCCGGAGACGCTACACGTCCGTGCGACTCGCACTAAGCTCAAACTCCAGTTCGTCGACGAGCGCTTGATCGACGCGTTCGGGCGACAATGGATCTTCGTGAGCACGTTGGTACGACTCTGCTGTTTGCACTTCAGAGTAGACAGCGTCGACAGTTTCCAACAACGGGCTGGTCGCGGCCGGGTCTTCACGGATGACGATCGTTTCGTTCTCTCGTTCTTGCTCGGAAAGCAGTAACAACGCGGGTAGCGGAGGCATTTCAGGAACGCCGATCAGCATAAGCGAGTTGGACAGATCGGTGGCAAAGTCGCGTGCTATGGCCAGGTCTGCCCCGTCGACCAGTTGGTCGCGATTGTAGTCGAAGGCATTGTCGATCAAAGCCGCCGGCGTGGCATTGTCCCGTGCCCCGGCGAAATCGAATCCGTTGACGAACGTATGGCCGTCCGAATCGCCGGATTCGCCCACCGCGTTGCCGAAATAAAATACGTCCGCAGCTTCCAAGCCCGTGTTGTTCGTCGGAAGAACGGTGACTTGCAGCCAACGGTTCGATATCGCCAGGTCGCTCCACACCAACGTGATCCGTTGCGTTTGACCGCCCAGATCTCGAATTGCGAATTCTATTGGCGCCGGAGCGGTGGCCCAGGTTCCTGGCGAGTTGTCGTTGCCGACGTGAAATTCAAAGTCGGCCAGACCGACTAGCGATGGCTCGGCAAGATTCTGGACGTCGACCATCAGGCCGTTCAAGCCGCGGTGGTAGTTGGAATAGTTGGCCGACGAAGCGGATTCACCGGCGGCGAGCGGTTGGATGCCGGCGGCGATGGCCAGGTCGTCGTTGACCGAAGCTCCGGGATCGCCGTCGTAGCTGGAGTTGTCATAGAAGAGATGCCGGCCGACCACCTGGGTTTCGACCAGCGTTGACGTGTCGGGCGTCGCCGGGGCCGTTTCGACATGCCCGACGTTGTCCGTCGCCACACTGTAAAAAGCATACGTGTGTCCGGACTGTCCAACGAACGTGGCCTGAGTGTCTGTTGTAGCGGTTTGCCATAACGTGAACGGACCGCCGTCGTCCGAAACGAACACATCGTAAGTCGCGATCCCGCTCCCCCCGGAATCGTCCTGCCCCGACCAATGAACTTCGAAGGACGGAGGATTCGTTGCGGGCAGCAGTTCGACGTCGCTGCTGGGCCCGCCCGCATCGATCGTATTCAGCGCCTCCTTATCCGGATCCGTTCCCTGCGCCGGATCGTGCGGATCGACCTGGTTGGTGGCGATGATTTCGCCAAAGTCGAATTGGATGTCGGCCACGTTGCGGATCTCGGTTCCCGTGGACAGATTGGGTTTTGAATGGACAACGTAACTGAAGTAGCCTTGGCCGCTCCCCGTTCCGTCTTCGGGCGCGAGAAATCCACTCAAGACATCGGGCGGCAAGCCCGTGGCAGGACTGATGCTGGAGAAGGTAGCGGTGAGCACGCCGGAGGCGGTGTCGATGCCGACTCGAATGTCCACGTCCAATTCAGTACCGCCAAAACTGCCGGAGACGATCGTTTCGAAGTACTGCGCACCACCGGGGACGGCGATCACACGGTCGCCAAAACCGACTTCGGTCAACTCAAAGGTATTCCAATCGAGGCCGCTATCGAGCTGGTCGCGAATGGAAACAAACTGCGCGGGAGCCGTTGCTTTCGGATCGTTCTCGAAATCCACTCGATAGCTCAGTAAACTACCAGCCTGGACAAAGTTGGATACGCCGAATCCAGCGGAACCCGTCTTCGCGTTTGGGTCGCTCGGCCCTGTAGTTTTGCTTGACCCGCCGGACCCGCCACCCCCAGCGCTGCCGCCGCCAGCACCACCTCCGTTAGCGCTGCCACCACCGCCGGCGCTTCCGCCGCCGCCGTTCCCGCCCGATCCGCCGCCGCCATCCCCACCAGGGCCACCACCATCACCACCCGGTCCACCACCACTGCCACCACCACTGCCACCACCATTGCCACCACCATTGCCACCACCATTGCCACCTCCATCGCCACCTCCATCGCCACCGCCGTTACCACCTCCATCACCACCTCCGTCACCACCTCCGTCACCACCATTTCCGCCGTCGCCGCCATTACCTCCGTCACCACCGCCGCCACCACCGCCAGCGCCACCGCCGCCGCATTCTGCTAAGCGCTGAGCCAGCGATTCACGAAAACTCTGTTAACAATCGGCAATTTTGTCCAAATCTTTTCCTGTCAACGATTTCATGCACTTCCAAAACTGTAGTCCGCTGAAGTAATGAGCATCCTCGACACATTGATCTTGCTCCAAACCCGATGGGTCTACACCATCGACGGGATTATTCCTGACGTAGCGATAGAGATTCGAATCATCACCGGCCAAGCCAATCGGATCGGGACTGACAAATCGTCCCGTTTCGGGATCATAGAACCTGGCTCGCATGAAACTCAAACCATTGCCTTCGTTTATGACACCGGATCTCCCGATGAATTGGAACGGGTCATCAACACTGGCGGACGCGTACAACACGTTTCCAAAAGGGTCATACGCATATTCGTTTTGGACTGCGCCCGATACATCCGTGAGTTCGCTTGTAGAGCCGAGAACGTCGAATGAATAGTACGCGGACGCGTCGACTACATCCGTGCGGCGAACGAGCCCTAAGCCGTGCGTGTAATTCGCAACCAGAGCGCCGTCACTGTACGCCGCCACCAAATTTCCCAGCCCGGTGGGGTCTTGCAGGTATTCGGTTCGCTGGCCGTTGTGAACGCTTGCCGTGCGGTTGCCAAAGGCGTCATACTCATACGACCATGTATTACCGGGGGAAGTCACACCAACGAGTTGATTCTCGGCGTCATAAGCGAAGGTTGTTGTTTCGCCGCCTTCGTGCTTCGCGATCAGATTGCCGGCAAGATCGTAGGTGTAAGAAACCGATCCGGCTTGCTTGTACTGATTCAGCTTGTTGTTCGTGTAATTCGCTTCCACTCCGTTAACGACCGTTCGCACGCGATTCCCTGCCGCATCGTACTCATATTGCAAGTCCTGGTCGGGAATGACAACTGGATTGTCGGAGGCGAAGGACGCGCGTGTTAGCTGGCCTGATTCATCGTAGCTGAACTGCCATGCACCGTCGTGAGTGGTCATGCCGGTACGCCGCCCCAAATGATCGTATTCGTAGGAGAAGCTCGACAGGACCGTATCGTTCGGAGCAAAGTTTGAAACCTGCGTTACAAATCCCGCGTCATCGTACTCGTACGTGGTGTACGTGCCGTTTCCTTTATCTTCACGCTGCAGGCGTCCGACGGAGTCGTACTGGTACTGGACAATCAAGGCATCATTGCCGTCAAAGAGCGACTCCAGTCGCCCTACGTCATCGTAGTGATAGCGCACCTCGTGACCGTCCTGATCGGTCATGCTCGTCCGCCGGCCGTGCTGATACGTGTACTGCAGGAATCGGCCTGTCGGATACGTGATCTTCGTCACCAGGTCCGGGTTCTGCGGGTCGTTGTATTCCCAGGTGGTCGTTCCAGAAGCGTCCGTAACGCTTTCCAGGTTATAGCGTGAATTGTAAACGTATTGGACGGTAGCACCGCCTGGCAGGGTCTTGCTGGTGATTTGGCCGCGATTGTTGTAGGAATAGTCAATCGACTGACCCCGCCGGTTGGTCCAGGTATCGAGAAACCCTTGGGCGTCGTAGGTGTAGCGATCAACGCTGCTATCAGCGTAGGTAATCGAGGTCAAATTCCCCTGGACATCGTATCCGTAAGAAAGCGGATTCCCGCGCCCATCGATGACTTCCGCCAGCCGATTGAACGAATCGCTATAACTAAAGTCGGTTGTCACTCCTAATGGGTCGGTCGATCGAATTACGTTGCCTCGATCATCATATTCATAACGAATACTCTGGCCTGATTCGTCCGTCACTCGCTCGATGTTCGACCGGTCATTGAAAGTGAAGTAGATTGAGCGTCCGAGTGCGTCATCGATACGGTTGATCTGGGCATGATGATCGAAGTACAAATCTGACGCCTGCGAGGCGGCGTTGGTGACCGTTACTTTACCGGTGGAGTTGTGTGCAAACGTGACTCGCTTGTCGCCTCCGTCTTGTTCATAACCCGTAAGCCAACCGCGGTCGTCATAGGCAAAGAATTCGTGACTGCCGTCCGGATATTCGATGCTCGTCAGGGCGTGCTGCCGGCGAATGTCTCCGCCGGAATCATATGCATACGTCGTGGTTTCACCGTCCGTCCCGGTTACGCTCATGAGATGTTCGTTGCCGGCATCATAGGTGTAGAAAGCGGTTCTGCCGACCGAATCGGTAACCTCCTCGATCCGACCAGCCGCATTGTAGGTGATCTGCAGCGCGTCGCCCGATGAATGCAGAAGACTCGTTAGCAATCCGTCGGTATAACCGGCCGTAATACGATGTCCGTTGGGGTTTTCGACATAATCGAGTTTGCCGTCGGGTCGAAATCGATACTCAAGTCCGTTGGCTTCGAGAAGTTGAAACACGTTACCCGACAATGCATTTAGTGTGACGGGATCGCCAACAGGCCCGAGGTATCCGCCACGCGCATCGGGCTGGAAGATACGGCGAGCCCCGGTCATGTCCGTGACAACGACCTTGCCGTCCGCTTCTTCTTTCAACGCGATTTCCCAGTAGTGGGCCCAGCCACGGCCGAGCGGTCCCAAGCGGTAGCGTCCGTTAATGTGTTGCGCGTACGTTCGACCAAATGTCAAAAACAGGTCAGGCGCCGGCAGACTTGCATCGACGGAGGAGGCCAGATATTCAATCGGGCTTATCCCTGCCGCCTGAAGGTATTCAAAGGCAATCAGATCGCTGACACTCTCCACACGTTGTCCCAGTCTGCCAAGATAGGACGTGTTTTCATTAAGCATCGTAACGTAGCCGCCCCACGTGTCGCCGACTTGCTCGCGAAAGTTCAGCCAGATCGGCGCCCACGCCTCGGCATCCAAGCGTGCCGGGCGCATGCGGTCTTCCAGCGAATCCCAATCGACGGCTTCCGTGCTGTCAGCGGTTGTCGGCGAGACGTAAAAGTCGACGGGTGGGTACGCGAAGTCCCAGGGCTGTTGCCAGCCAGCCCAATACACGGGGACGCGTCCCGACTCGCCCGGCTGCAGCACGCCAGGAGTGTCGCCACTGGCCAAAAACTCGACCGACTTGTAAAACCCTTCAGGAACTGCGGAAGTCCAAAAGCCATGACTGACGATCGATTCATCCAACGTCAATAGCGCTCTTTCTTCGCCGTTCTGTTTCGCCGTCAGAACGAGTAGCGGCGCCGGCATTGCCAAACTACCTGTATTCGCGAATTCAACGTAAATGGTAGCCAGCTGGTGATAGCCAACCACATCCGGCAAAATCAGATCTGTTTCCAAACGCGCTTCGCCGCCCTCAACGATTTCGAATGCATCGGCAAGTGTAGACGACTCACCACCGGCTCGACTGACACGAATCGAGTAGATACCGGCCGGTACCGCACCCGCGTTGAACGTCACGGACAGTTGAGTGAACGAATCCACTTCAATGACGTTGGCGGGATAAACCACGGCATCCGATGCCACCAGTTCCACGGTGCTCGTCGAATCAAAACCACTTCCAGTCAACGTCAACTCAGCATTGGCGGCGTTACCGTGATGGTCTGGCGTGACACTGGTAACGAACACGTCGCCCGTTTCGGCAACCAAAGTGTACGTGCTCGGCTCCAACACAATATCCGCATAGACCAGGATGTACCAGCTTTGCGCGGTAGCCATCGGAATCAGCACGTCCTGGTCTGCCAAGGCAACGCTGCCGCCACGATAGTCAAAGTCCCCTCGTGTCGGCGGCGAACCACGCTTCACGTAGAGTTCGTTGCGGTTCGTCGTCGAGCTATCGTCCAATCGGACCGACAACGGTGTATTTGCCGGGACGTCGAGTCGAAACAGTTGAGCCTGATCGCTGCCGACAAATTCGCCATTGTAGGCTGTGTTGACTGCGAGTTCGGTGATTGCTGTCTCTTCCAACCGAAAGGCGTACCTATTGTCATATTCATTAGGCTGGCTATGCGCCGTAAGAACGTAAGCGCCCGATTCGGGGAGGTTGATCAGATCGGAATCCTGGCTCTGGTCGGCAAATCCAACCCAGTCGTTCGGTCCCGTTAAGTCAAATAATGCCGCGGCACCGGACGAGTTGATGAGGTCAAAGCGTATTTGTTGTCCCGCCACAGCGGCAAATTGCCAACGATCCATATCGAACGGCGATTCGATCCTTCCTGCTTGACGCTGGTTCAACAAGAGCGAAGCAATATCGGGAGTCGCGTCCCACAGTGCAATCGAATAGTTGCCTGTGTTCGACTCGTGGCCGGCCGCCGCAGTAACCCGAACGCGATACATTCCATCGTCCGGAAGGACAATGCTGGCCAGCGTAACAGCGCCGCCTGGACCACTGCTGTCACCGGATGCCAACACATTATCCTGTTCGTCAACAATTTCTACGCCGGCAAGATCGAGCCGAGGCACTAATGCCGGGGCCAGACCACCACCGCCGGGATTAACGACTACGGTCACCGCCGCACCCTGCCGCCCGAAAAACGTCCATTCATCTTGTTCCCCAGCGACGGAAATGGCACCAGGCGTGGGCGTATTCAGTAGCAAGGGTCCGCTATCCGGAACCTGCTGCACCGCTCCGCCCACCAGCGTTCCGTCGATCTGTGAGGCCCGCACGTAAACATTCAGGCCATTCAAATCGAGTGTCGTTCCGGACGGTACGATTAACGATTGCGCATAAAGTGATTCCGCTCCGATACCCGTTGAATTATCACTGGCATCGGTCAGTTGCACATACGTGCCACCAGTCAGTGACAAAACCCCGAACGCAAAGTTGCTCGAGAATCCAGCTTCCACAGCACCAAGATCACGACTCATCGCTTCCAGCAACTGTGGCTCGAGTGCAGTGCCATTGCCATCAATACGAAGCCACCCTTGGGGCGTGAAGTGGTCAGCATTCGCTGTACTCCCCACCGAATCCCCACTAATTGATGCGATGCCGTTAGGCTGGCTTGTCATGATTCCCGATTGAGTGAACGATATGGAGGCATTAACGTCGAGAATTCCATTGTTGCGAACACGCAAGATTCCTGAATTCGTGACGTCTGTTCCGCGAATCTCGATTGTGTGAGCGGCCCTGTCGGCATCGATCGTGCCGCGGTTGATCAGCGGTTGGTCTGAGTCACCCACGATGCCGTGCTGGCCGTGGATCGTCACGCCTTCAATCGTCAGCGTGCCATCCCGAGAACTAACGTAGTTGTTCGAGTAGTTTCCAGGAGCGCGGCTCCCTTGTTGCACAAACCGGATGCTGCCGCTGCCCGACAGCGTCTGGTCGCCCGGAAAATCCAGGTGCGTCAGGCCCAGGTATCCCGCACGCGTCATCGTGAACTCGCCGTTGAGTACCAAATTGTTTTCGATGGTCAGCGTGCGGATCGAGTTATAGTCGGCGTTCGTCAGCGACATGTCCGCTTCCAGCGTCACGCCATCCAACGTGCTGTCGGCAGTCACCCGCAACGTTCCGTCCCCAGCCACCGTACCGCCTTCGATGCGCCCGCCACGCAACTGCCAGTCCGTCGCGGCGTCGATCGACAACACGGCCGCGTCGTTCTCGAGTATTCCAATGATGTTGGCGATATTCGCGCCATTGCGGTTGAAAACACCCAGTTCGGCAACGGAGAACGTTCCATCCAGATTGACCGTGCTGTCCGTGGCGTCGATCGACGATAGATTTTCCCAGTCGCCGCGCAAGGTCAGCGTCGCGTTGGTTACGGCAACGGACTCGTCCAGCGCGAACGTGCCTTCCAAATCCAATGTTCCACCGCCACTCGACGACACGTGGCCGGCATTACCGGCCAGGCCATCCACGTCCAACACGCCTGCGGTTGCGAGTAGTTGTCCGGGAGCCGGATTGGTGACGCCACTGCCGCGCACCAAGATGGTTTGATTGGTCGTATCGGCATCGATCGTGCCGCGGTTGATCAGCGGTTGGTCTGAGTCACCCACGATGC
>CALBSZ010000223.1 GCA_937967665.1 uncultured Planctomycetaceae bacterium | reverse complement strand
CTCCACATCCACCAATTCTCTTCTCGCCGTCGTCATCGCCCATCTCCCACCACAATTTTCCCAAAAACTACCCAATCGCCACCTGCTTGTCAATACTATTTGCCTGTCCTTTTAGTTTGTTTGTTAGTTTGTTTTAGTTTTCTAGTTTTTTAGTTTGGCCGGTGTGTTGCCTGAACTTCATTCTATTGGAGGTAAAATCGGCACAGCGTTCGCTTGTGATCGCACCACGAAAGGCATTTGCCGTCGGCCGAACGCGTCAAGTTTTCGATGGGAGTCGACAATTCAACTAGATTGAATAACTCGCGGCCTGTCGAGACCTGCCAGGCTTTAACGGTTCCGTCGTGACTGCAGCTGAACAGTGTCTTGCCGTCTGCAGAAAAGACGAGGTCCCAAACGTCGTCCCGGTGACCTTCAAGTACGGCAAGCGTATCACGGGAAGCAACATTCCACAGTCGTATCGTTCTGTCTCGACTGCCGCTTGCCAGGAGCGATCCAGACGGGTGAAAGCATACGCACAACACCTTCCCAATGTGTCCGTCAAGAAGCTGATTAGTTCCATCGTCGGGACGCCAAATGACAACCGAGTTTTCAACTCCGAGTGCAATTTGGTTTCCAGTCGCTGTGTACGCCAGGCCGGACGATTCCGGCGCGCGTTCCTCCACAGAACTGGAGTACGTTGCGGCAACATCGCGCGTCGCTACATCCATTAGTATCACAGTTGGCCGCGTCGCTTGCCGCTGCATGGCCAATCGCTTTCCGTCAGGGGAAAACCAAAGTGTGATTGTATCGTCCGTATCGCTATCAGACTCATCGTGCCAGGGGCGCGTCTTCCAGACCGGCTTCGCGGACTCCTCCTGTAAATCCCAGTACTCGACACTTCCATCCGCGGTCGATAGTGCGAGTTTCCGCTCGCCTGGGCTGACAGCAACGCTGCGCGTGGGAGTTTCATGTGGAACGACCATCTGCTGCTCACCACCCTTCGCGTGCCAGCAATACACGTGGTCCTGGCTGTTCACGTACACGTCCTTCGATGCCGCGCCCAGAACCGGATACAGCGGGCGTCGAAACGTTTCCAGCGTAACGGATTCCAGTCGGCGTTCCGGTAGCGGGCAGCAACTTACCAGACCGTCATCGCCGATGGCAACGATCCCGCAGCCATCCGGTGTAAACTCGATGTCATGGATACGGTCGTGCGATGTCAACCATCCACAAAGGATTGTTGCATTCGTGGATCCGTCTTCAGGAACCCCCGATGCCACGTCGTACACATGAATCATTCCGCCAACGCCGCACGTTGCCAATCGTGTTCCGTCGGGCGAGAACCTCAGCGAAACCAATTCGTCGTTGAGTGAAACGATCAGCGATTTTTCACGTTCCGGCGGTCGGGCCATGTATAACCGGTTGGCCGAGACAAACGCCAATGTTTGGCCGTCCGGTGTGACGGCAACGCGTCGAGCGGTAGCTGGCAAGTAGTGATGAGCTGCTTCAACAAACCCACTCTCCGTCCGTTTCCAGACACAAGCAAACCGATCTGTCCCACCCGAATAGAGGTGTTCACCATCGGGAGAGACGGCGATCGATTTCACGGTATCTTCATGTCCGCCTAATGAACTCACAAGATGCCCCGTCGCGGCGTCCCAGATGTGAATCTCGGGCGAGTTGCCGCAGGTAATGAGCTGCTGGTCGTCGATACTAAATACAATATCGTTCAACGCTCCGATCGATGCACCGAAACTGAACAGCGGCTCGGTTATGTTCTTCTCGCGGCGATTTTGCGTGCGGCCATGCGCGCGCACCGGCATCAAATCCCACACGCGAACGGTTCCGTCGAATCCAGCCGTTGCCAGGCGTCGGCCGTCATGAGAAAGACGCATGCTCCTCACGATTCCCTGACCGGTGTCGATTCGCGCGACGCCGTCCGTTAAGGAGCGCCCCATTACGCGTACAATTCCCTTGCCTCCGCCAACTGCCAGCAGCTGGTTGTCCAAGGACCTCGCCAGGCACGAGCCGGCTCCGTCGAACTGGCAGATCACTTGCTGATCGATATGCCCAAGTGACCACAGATAATGCCATTCGATTCCGCGCAGATCAGTCTCTTGACCTTCGCGCAGCCAGCGCCGCAAGATTCGATCGTACGCCGCCAGGTCGCCGGATTCCCAGGCACTGTATGCTCTGGCAATATCGTTGGCATATAGCTGCTGCCGAGTGTCCAGGACGGCTGCCTCTGCCTGCAGCCTCGCTTCCCTTGACGCGCGCAGCGACCGGTCAAGATCTGTGTTGGTTGCGTCCAATTCTGAAACGACGGCCTGAAGCTGTTCGTTGTGCAGGAACATGCCGGTCCACACACTGGCAGCCAAGATCAGGACTAAACCGAACACAGCCGTGGCTGCTGGGTTTCTCTTGCACCAACGGATCAGCCGTTCTGCTGGCGGCACCATCCGCGCGGACACCGGTTCGCCGCTAAGGAATCGCTGCAAATCCAGCGATAATTGAGCTGCCGTTGCGTACCGGTGCGCTGGCTTCTTCTCAAGGCATTTGAAACAAATCGCTTCCAGGTCCCTCGGAACCTGCGGCCGCCGGCGGGTCAGACTGAGTGGAACTTCAGTTTGAACGCGTTCCAGCGTCTTGTAGAGTTCCCCGCCACTAATCGGCGCCTGCCCTGCAATTAACGTGTACAACACTGCGCCCAGCGCGTACACGTCCGTAGGGGGACCAATGTCGTCATGCCGCGCGGCTGCCTGTTCCGGTGCCATGAATTCGGCGGTGCCCATCAATTGGCCGGTCTGTGTCAGGTCACTGACCCGGTAGACATCCCGCGCAAGGCCGAAGTCCGTTAGTTTCGGCATGAAGGGAAAGCCCGGAATAGGAGTGTTACCACTTCCAGCAGCCCGCCCAGTCGGCTCGAGCAATACATTATTTGGCTTGATATCCCGATGAACGATGCCTCGTTGGTGCGCGTGCTGTACCGCGTCGGCGAGCACGGCGAGGATACCGGCGGCTACGGCATGGGGAACAGGTTTCGTCCGATCATGCAGCCATTGCCAAAGCGTCGGGCCAGAACAATAAGCCGTCGCTTGATAGTAAATCTCGCCGACTTTCCCCGTTTCATAAATGGCCACCAGATTCGGATGATTCAGACGCCCGGCCGCCCGTGCTTCGCGCTGAAAGCGTTCTCGCATCTGCGAGTCAAGGAGGAAAACGGCGTGCGGGATCTTTAACGCCACGTCACGACCGATATCGGGGTCATGAGCCAAAAAGACAATACCGAACCCGCCTCGACCGAGTTCACGTCGAATCACAAATCGTCCAAATTGCTGTGGACTCTCCACGCGGAGAGCTGGCAGCATCTCGACGGAAAAACTTTTCTCGTCGGAGATGGGTTCGCTGGTGTCCGGTTCACCCCAAACTCGGTCCAGCAACTCGAAGCAATTCACGGCCCGCTGGATGAAATCCGCCAGTAGCGCGTCCGTGTCGCTATCCGCCGTATTGTCGATCCCGCAAACGGTTTCGTCGCTGGCGGTCGATGCATCGATCCAATCACAGACCAGTTCGACGAGCCTCGCTTCGCGATCCGGATTCACGTCAGTAGCTGCCCCATTTTGTTCACGGCCCGGTACCACAGCAATCGAGCGGCTTCCGGTGACCGATTCATCAATCGTCCGATTTCCTCGAACGAACGATTCTCCTGGTGTCGCAATCGCAGCACGCGACGATGGTCATCACTAAGTCGCTCCAGCGCAGCCTTCAGACGCGCCTCGTCCTCCTGCCTGATTATGACGTCCAAGGGCAGATCTCCGATGGCAGGCTCGCTGCGTTCAATGGCACTGTCCAGCACGACTTCACGCGACAACTGTCGCATTTTCGCCTGCCTGAACATTCGCTGATGGTTAAGCAGATTATTGATCAGGAGTTTCGATAACCAGGCCAGCAACTGTCTACGACTGGTCCCGTCGAACTGATGAAAGTCGCGCTGCGCTTCGAGAAAAGTCTCTTGAACCAGATCAGATGGCGCTACTTTGGGCCGCAGATCGGAAGCAACATTTTGATTTGCCAGCATCAACAGGTACTGGCGACACACTTGCCAGAGCACTCCCAACGCTTCCACGGAGCCGCCCTGAGCCCTGTGAATCAGATCGCGGGTTACTTGTTCGGAATTCGAGTCTTTTTCGTTCATGAAACAGGTAAGATCGACAAACCGTACGCAGTCACAACCTAACGGATTGTAACTCCACTCGGAACGCATCGCGAGCGTTGAGGGTGCGACTTTCTTCTGAAATCTTCTGGTTTTCTCCGTACGTTTTCGAACATCCGCGTGCTTACTAAGTAGGTCTACTCGTGAAAACCCGATGACAAGGTGCCGAACTTTTCAACTCCATTTCCCTGCCCGTCTCCGGCAAGTTTTCCATATCTTTTTCACCACTTTCGCAACCTCAGAGTGAACTTCCATGCGCATTCGTGAAAAGACAGCAGGATTTCATACCATGGAGAAACGAAGACTACCCGAACGCCGTCGTCGTTTTCGAAGACCGGTGGTTGAGCACCTTGAAATTCGTCGATTGCTGACGACTGACTGGGGCGACGCTCCGCTGCCGTATCCAACGCTGCTCGCTGAAAATGGTGCTCGGCATAATGCGATGGGGCCGACGCTGGGAAGAGATCGTGATATGGAGTCCGATGGCGTGCATTCCGCCAACGCGGACGCAGATAATCAGAATGGCTCGCCGGATGAAGACGGCGTGTCGTTCGGCAGCGTTCAGGTGGGGCAGCTCGACGCCACGGTGACGGTCAACGTTCAAGGCGGAACGGGCAAGCTTGATGCCTGGATCGA
>CALBSZ010000222.1 GCA_937967665.1 uncultured Planctomycetaceae bacterium | reverse complement strand
GGGCATGTTACGGGCAAGAACCGGCGGCTAGCGCCGCGCCGCTCACGCAAATACCAGTTCCCGGACAGACTCCTATCGCGGCCACCCGTTGTTTAAGAGACTTTCCCGGCCGATACCGCTCATTGCAGATCAAGCTGAGCGGCGATGGAACGCATCGCCGCGATACAGAAGTCGATGTGTTCGTTCAGGTCAACACCCAGGTCTTCGGCCCCGCGCACGATGTCCTCGCGATGGACCGCTGCCGCGAACGAGGCTTGCTTCATCTTCTTGCGAACGCTTTTCGCTTGGAGTCCGTCGAGCCGGTTTGGACGCACCAGCGCGCAGGCCATGATGAACCCGCATAGTTCGTCACAGGCATACAGTGTTTTGTCCATCAGGGACACGCGCGGGCAGTCTTCCAGGTAGTCCGCGTGCGACTTGATCGCATAGATCACGTCTTCCGGATAGCCTCGCTGCCGGAGGATTTCAGCGCCTTGGAGCGGATGGTCAGGAGGATCGGGCCAGCGTTCATAATCGAAGTCGTGCAAGAGTCCCACCGCGGCCCACTTTTCACGATCCTCGCCAAAGCGATCCGCGTACGCGGCCATGGCCGCCTCCACGGACAGCATGTGCTTAATCAGACTTTCGCTCTTCGTAAATTCCTTTAGCAGGGCCAGATGCTCGTCGCGGTTCATGGTCGATGTTCCCGAGTTGCGGTGTCGTCACTCCACTTGACAGCGTCAGCTTCGGCCGTCAGACGAGCACGACGCGCAAGCGAGTGGGTCACCTACGTCCGAATACACTTGCTCGCGCTGCGTGCTTGTATTTTTGCGGAGTACCGCAAAGTTGGCGCTGTCCGGCTAGAACGCCCGTTGCCTAATACTACAGCGCAGGGTTGACGGTACCAGGGGACTGGCTCCATCGTTGTGTTTGGTTCGTCCCGGAAAACCCGTTGGATCGATGGTGCCAGTCCCCCTTTCGCGGACCAATATCATTCGCGGCCTGCAAAAAATGGGGCCTGCAAAAAATGGGGCCTGCGAGAAAAGGGGGCAGGGACAGACACCGACGAGGACTTCAGACGCACGCGGTCTCGCATTTGCCGACGCAATGCAGTTCTGTACTCAGCAACGCATCCAGTTGCTCGACCGGCGGAAGTTGCAGGTAGACTTCATCGCCTTCGACCGATACGGGAAACACCTTCAGCGCGTAGTCTTCTCCGGACAGGGACTGGCCGGTTTGCAGACTGAAAGGTTTTTTATGCAGTGGGCAGGCCACTTTAGGCGCGTCGCCCGCGTTGCCGATAATGCCTCGCGAAAGCACGAAGGCGTTCATATGCGGGCACATATTCTGGCAGGCGTACCATTCGCCGCGGCTGGCAAATTGGAAGACCGCAATCTGGCTCTTGCCATACTTGATCGCGGCCCCGCCGTCTTTCGGAAAGTCGGCGACAGAACCGACGTGGATCCACTTCAGGTCGTGGTCGGCTGCCGGGGAACGCGATGCCCGTGCAGTCCCGTTCGGCGTCTGCAGTTGCACCAGGGTCTTGCCGTTGACTCCCCCCTTGGGCCAGTCTTGGGGACGTTGCTGGCCCCGTTCGTCCACGAACTCGATACTGCGTTCCGTTTCGTCCGTATTGATGAATTGCCGGAAGAGCCCGCGGCGCTGCGGGTCCCTGACCACTTCCGTCCACTCGCAGCGGTACGTATCCACGAGGTACTGCATTTGCGATTCGAGTTCCGCACAGATGCCCAGTCGGTCCGCGATCACAACCTCCTTCAGGTACTCGATACCGCCTGCCATCTTTTCCAGCCAGACGGAGGTGCGTGTCAATTTGTCGGCGGTCTGGATGTAGTACATCAGCACTCGATCGATGTAGCGGAGGGCGGTCGTCTCGTCCAGATCCGCTGCCAGCAAGTCGGCATGGCGTGGTTTGGCGCCGCCATTCCCGCAAACGTACAGGTTGTAGCCGTGTTCGGTGGCGATCAGGCCAAAGTCTTTGCACTGCGCCTCGGCACATTCACGTACGCATCCGGAGACGGCGAACTTCACTTTGTGTGGAGCACGAATGCCGCGATACCGCTGTTCCACTCGAATGGCGAAACCGACCGAGTCCTGCACGCCGTAACGGCACCAGGTACTTCCCACGCAGCTCTTCACTGTTCGCACGGCCTTGCCATAAGCGTGTCCGCTTTCAAAACCAGCGTCCACCAGTTCCTCCCAGATATCGGGCAGCTGGTGCACCTGCGCGCCGAACAAGTCGACGCGCTGACCGCCGGTAATCTTGGAATAGAGCCCGTACTTCTTGGCCACGCGTCCCAGCGTCATCAGCTTTTCCGGAGTAATCTCGCCGCCCGGCACGCGCGGTACGACACTGTACAGGCCGCCGCGCTGCATGTTGGCCAGAAACCGGTCGTTCGTGTCTTGCAGCGTCTGGTGCTCCGGCCTGGTGATCTGCTCATTCCACAAGCTCGCCAGGATGGACGCTACAGCCGGCTTGCAGACTTCACACCCGTCGCCGACACCGCACTCGGCGATCAGCGCATCGAACGTCCTGATCTGCTTGACCTTACTGATTTCGTAGAGTTCCTGTCGCGTATACGCAAAGTGCTCGCAAAGATCATGATTCAGTTCGACTCCAGCCTTTTTCAATTCGGCTTTGAACAGATCTGTCACCAGAGGCAGGCAGCCGCCGCATCCGGTACCCGCTTTCGTGCACATCTTGACATCGGCCAGGCTCGTCAGCCCTTCGTCCCGAATCGCCGCGCAGACTTGTCCCTTGCTGACGTTGTTGCAGGAGCAGACTTGCGCCGTATCGCTCATTGTTTCCACGCCGCCTAGCGCCGCAGCCAGCCCGGTACCGGTGCCGCCCAGCAGGTCCGCGGGCGGGCAGGGCAGTTCGTCGCCGCTCTTGGCCAGCACGGACAGCATCCCGTAATCGTCGGCGTCGCCTACCAGCACTCCGCCCAGCAATCGAGTGCCCGCATTGTCGAAGACCAGCTTCTTGTACACGCCGCCGAAAGGGTCTTCGTAGACCAGGCTTCTCGAAACGTCGCCAGCCGCCTCGTAGTCGCCGAAACTGGCAACGTCCACACCCATGAGTTTCAGCTTTGTGGAAAGATCGCCGCCGGTGAACTCACGTTCTTCGCCGGTAAGCCGGGCAGCCAGGATCTCGGCCATCTCGTAGCCCGGCGCGACCAATCCGTAGATCATGCCACCGTGCAACGCCACCTCGCCGATGGCGTAGATGTTCGGATCGGAAGTTTCGAGGTCGTTATTGATCTTCACGCCGCCCCGTTCACCCAGCTCAATTCCGCACTCTTTGGCCAATTCATCGCGCGGACGAATGCCGCACGAGACCACGATCATGTCCATGTCCAGGACATGGCCGTCGCCGAAGTCCATCTGCTCGACACGCCGGTCCCCGAGGATGGCCTTCGTGGCGGTATTCAGATGGACACGCACGCCAAGCTGTTCGATCTTGTCGACCAGAATGCGCGAACCGGTGTCGTCCACCTGACGCGGCATCAGCCGTGATGCAAATTCGATGACGTGCGTTTCGAGCCCCAGGTCATAGACTGCTTTGGCCGCTTCCAGGCCCAACAATCCGCCGCCAATCACTGCCGCCCGTTTCGCCTTCTTCCCGTATTCAATGATGTGTTCCAAATCTTCAATCGTGCGATAAACGAACACACCCAGCTTATCGACACCGGGAATCGGCGGCACGAAAGGAAAGGAACCGGTGGCCAGCACCACATGGTCATAGGGGATCTCGGCGCCGCGTTCACTGGTGACGATCTTGTTCTTACGATCGATTCTGTTCGCGCGGTCGCCGATATGCAGTTCGATACCATGACGCTGATACCACTGGATGTTGGCCAGCATCAGTTTTTCCGCGTCACGATGGGCAAAAAAAGTCGTCAAGCCGACGCGGTCGTAAGCCGCGCGAGGTTCTTCGCAGAACGTGACGATGCGATACTTGTTGGCGGCGTCGAACTCGATCATCTTCTCGCAGAATCGATGCCCAACCATGCCGTTTCCAATCACGACGATGGTCTGCCGCTCGCTGGCCGGATAACTTTGTTGGATCATCTCTCTCCTTTGCGGCCGCGCTCCAGGCCCGCGGCGATTACTTTTCGGTGTCGTGAATCTCGGCGGGCCGCACCCGCACGGCGCAGTCTTTGTACGAAGGCTGCTTCGAATAGGGATCGAAGTGCTCGTGCGTCAGTTTCTTGGCCGTTTCGTAGTGCACCGGTAGGAGCATCTGGCCGCTGGGCACGGTATGCGTCACGAAGGCCTGCGCGAAAATACGACCGCGTTGCGATTCCACGATCACTTTCTGATTGGGACGAATCGCTTCGCGGCGCGCGTCCGCGGGATTGATTTCCACATAGATCTCGTTTGGATAAAGAGTGCGCAGGACGGCAGATTTTTCCGTTCGCGTTTGCGTGTGCCATTGCGCCGCCGTGCCGCGGCCGGTAAGTAACAGGTAGGGGAACCGGCGATTCGGCTTTTCGGGCATGGCCGCCGGCGCTTCAAAAAGGAATCGGGCGCGACCGTCGGCGTGATAAAATCGCCCGTCGGCAAACAAGCGGCGCTGATCGCAGTAGGATTCCAGCGGTGCCGGAGCAGGCGGTCCCTCCGCCACGTTCCCATCGGCGTTTTCCCGTGCCTGCGGGAAGGGCCATTGAATGCCGCCCAGGCGGTCGAGCATCTGGTAGTCTTCGATTCCGGTGAAGTCGCAAGGCTGCCCGCGAGAAATCTCTTTCATCGTCTGGAAGACGTCTTCCGGTCGATTCCATGTAGCGAACAGCTCGACCGGGAAAGGGTCCCAGCAGTCGCGTTCCC
>CALBSZ010000221.1 GCA_937967665.1 uncultured Planctomycetaceae bacterium | reverse complement strand
CGAGGGACGAGGCTGCCGGGAAGGAGGCAGCGAGCAGGAACAGCAGGCCGCCGGGCCCGCAAGCCAGGCCCAATCGAAAGAACCATTTTTGCGGCGCGCCATATTCAAATCGCAGCAGTTCGCTCTGGGCAGGCGCAGGCGATTTGGCCGGCTCCGCGGCAACTGGAACGGCGTACGGATCGTCCGGCAATTGCGGCAACTGCAGGATCTCGCCGCAAGCACACTTAGCGCGTTTGCCCGCGAGTTGGGGCGTCACCGTATGTTGCTTCTGGCACTGAGGGCAGGTGAACTTCATGATGGGTTCTCAGCAGGGAGTTTACGGGCGAGATGCCAAGGCGATTAACGCGATGCCGAAATGGGTGCTCCGCATTGGGTAGATTGTTTTCCTCTCTGTGAAGCAAGACTGCGATCGCCATCGTGAAATAAGATTACAATAAGATTATCACGACTAGTACGACAGCGCAGGGTTGACGGTAGCGAAAAGGGGACTGGCTCCATCGGTGTGTTTGGTTCGTCCCGGAAAACCCGGTGGATCGATGGTGCCTGTCCCCCTTTCGCGGACCAGTATAGTATCACCCTGGGCCTGCGAGAAAAGGGGACAGGCACGGCGGACGCGACCGGATTTGCAAGCTGGTACCCGTTTGTATCACCGAGCCAGTCCCCTTTTCTCGCGACCCTGCGCTGTAGTACTAGCGACCTTTCGGAGAGGCGCCTTTCTTGGTAAACTGGTGAGTTCACAACTTTTGACAGGAGATATTACATGAGTAAGCCAAATCGCAAGCTGAAGAAGGCCAATCATGGGCGCCGCCCGGCGAACGCCAAGGCGCGGAAGGCCAAGCGTCGTAAGATCAAGACTTGCTAGTGCCTCGAGCACGTACGCGAAGTGGGCTTTAGGACCGGGGCTGAGGTATTCTGGTGGCTGCCAAGAATTTGCTTATCGACCTGGAACAGATCGATCTGAACAACGTTGTGGCGGATCTCACGGAAATTCGCAAGTACAATCCGCAGCGGTTCGAAATGGAACAGTTGACGGCGATTGTGCACGAGTGCATCGAAACCCATACGTGCGTCGGTTACAAAGACCTGACGCGCGAAGAGTTCTGGGTCCGTGGGCACATGCCCAACATGCCCCTCATGCCCGGCGTGATCATGCTCGAATGCGCCGCGCAGCTGTGTAGTTACTTTTCTCAGAAGTACGACTTGCTGGGCGCTGCCATGGTCGGTTTCGGCGGCCTGGAGGACGTTCGTTTTCGCGATCCGGTCATTCCGGGCGACCGCTTGTACCTGTTGTGTTCGTTTGTCAAGGCGCGGCGGGGCCGCATGATTGTGGCGGCCTTCCAGGGCGTGGTCGGCGACAGCGTGGTGTTTGAAGGCAAGCTGAAGGGAATTCCGATTCCCGTGGAAGCCGTCTCAAGACAGCTCGGCCACGACGCGGACGCGTGAGCTGATGGGACGCCGAGCACTACGGAAAATCGATCCGAATCTGGATCTTTCCCGTCATCTGCGAACGGTCGACGACCTCACCGCGCCCCTGGCGCAGGAGTCGCTGTTCCCCTCCCCTGCCCCGCTGGAAGTGGAATTGGGCAGCGGCAAGGGACTCTTCCTGCACGATGCTTCGGGCGAGAATCCGCACCACAACTTCATTGGTGTCGAAATCGCGCGGAAGTTTGCCGAGTTCGGGGCGGCCAGGCTGGCGCGCAGCGAGCGGCCGAATGCGCTGATGTTTCAGGGCGACGGTCTGAAGTTGTTTCGCGAATTCATCGGCGACGAAACGGTATGCGCCGTGCACGTCTATTTTCCGGATCCGTGGTGGAAGAAGCGCCATCGGCGTCGCCGCGTGATGAACGAAGCCTTCCTGGCCGATGCCTGGCGCGTGCTGCAGCCTGGCGGCAGGCTGCACTTCTGGACGGATGTCCAGGAATACTTCGAGACCACGTTGGAGCTGATTGCGCGGGCCACTCGCTTCACCGGTCCGTTTGACGTTCCTGAAAAAGCGGCCACCCATGACCTTGACTACCGGACT
Organism: uncultured Planctomycetaceae bacterium; assembly: GCA_937967665.1. Taxonomy (GTDB): domain Bacteria; phylum Planctomycetota; class Planctomycetia; order Pirellulales; family Pirellulaceae; genus CALBSZ01. Next base: position 365 of record CALBSZ010000221.1, on the reverse strand, counting down.
CACTTTGAACGACGCATGCGGTTGCACAACGAAGTGGTTTACCGCGCCGAATTCGCCAGGGTTGTTTGAGGCGTGCCGGCACGCTGGAGCTCGTCAAGACGCAGCGCAGCATGCTCGGCGAAACGGCGTCCGCGGCGGTCACTCCGAAGCCGTGGCCAACGATTTGACATTCTCGTAAGTGCGGCCGTTGCCGCTGCCGGTGGCGGCGTCGTCCAGGGCGATCTGATAGAGTTCCTGGCCGCAGGGCGTGGGGTACTTGCCGGTGATGCAGGCCTGGCAAAGCTGATCGGAATCGAGTCGGATGGCGCGGGCAATCGCATCGACCGGCAGGTATCGCAACGAATCGGCGCCGAGCTGATCGGCCA
>CALBSZ010000220.1 GCA_937967665.1 uncultured Planctomycetaceae bacterium | reverse complement strand
TCGACATCGTGCCAGTTCGTTGTCGGATTTCGCAACGCTCCGGGCGCCGTTTGCCTTACTGACGCACGGCGAGAAACGGTATAATCGCGAATCTCGCTACCACCTGCACTTGAAACGCGCGAGCCGACCCTGGCAGTGCGGTAGCATTCCCGAACGTCGCCAAACCGTGCGCACGGACCGCGGCATTACACCGACACTCACGGATGAACTCCTATGAACACGACCTTCACGACGAAATCGAATCAGCCTCAACGGCGCCCCGAGAAAGTCAGTTCGGAAATCCTGGACCGCCAGTTGCCGGTCGACATCGATGCTGAACTCGGTGTTCTCGGCAGCATGATGATCAAGCCCGACGTCTGCGACGAAATCTCGATGGCTCTGCGGGCGGACGATTTTCACGACGACGCCCACCGGCGTTTGTTCGAACATCTGCTCGAACTGCACAACGCCGGCAAACCGGCGGGGGACATGAACCTGTTGGTCAACAGTTTGAAGTCGAAGGGCGATTTCGAACTGGTGGGCGGGAGTTCCTACATCCTCAAAGTCATCGACTCGGTGCCGCATGCCGCGCACGCGATGTACTATGCGAATATCGTCCGCGAAAAGTCGACGTACCGGTCCCTGATTGACGCGAGTACCGAGATCCTCCGCGATGCGTACGACGAATCCCACGAAGCCAAGAACCTGCTGGCGCAAGCCGAACAGAAGATTTTTGCGATTCTCGACAACCGTGGTTCCACGTCCGTGGACACCATCAAGGACATCCTGCACGAAGCGATGGACCGGATCGATGCGCGGATGCGCGGCGAACACACGCTGGGTGGCGTCGATTCCGGCTTCTCCGAATTCGACGCGTTGACCGGCGGCATGCACAATTCCGAACTGCTCATCCTGGCCGCCCGTCCCAGTATGGGAAAAACGGCGCTGGCGATGAACATGGCCGAATACGTGGCGTTGGAACTGCAGCAGCCCGTGTTGTTTGTCAGTTTGGAAATGTCCGCCATCGAACTTGCCGACCGCCTACTCTGCTCCGTGGCAAAGGTGAACGGCCACCGCCTGCGAAACGGCACGATTTCGAATGAAGAACGACTCAAACTGGTGGAGAAAGCCGGGCTGATCAGCCAGGCGCCCTTGTACGTCGACGATTCACCAAGTCGTACGGTGACGGAAATCGCCGCCGCCGCGCGTCGTGTGCGCCGCCGGGAAAAGCGGCTGGGCTTGATCGTGATCGACTACCTGCAGCTCATCGAACCAGACAACCAGCGCGACCCCCGGCAGGAACAGGTCGCGCGGATCGCACGGCGGTTGAAAGGCATGGCCCGCGAGTTGAATGTGCCGATCCTGTGCCTGGCGCAGCTCAATCGCCAGGCCGAGGAAGGCAAGGATCATACGCCGCGTTTGAGTCACCTGCGCGAGTCGGGTGCGATCGAGCAAGACGCCGATGTCGTCATGTTCGTGCATCGCGAAGAGTACTATCATCGCGGCGAGGATGCCGAACAGTACGCGGGGCAAGCGGAAATCATTATCGCCAAGCAGCGAAACGGACCGGTTGGCAATGTCGAACTGGTCTGGCGCAAAGAATATACGCGATTCGAGGACCGAGCGCCCGAGCGCCTGCAGACTTTCGACCAGTACAATGCCAACAACTACAACGAACCGCTGCCGAACGAGGAGTTTTGACGGCCGGACTCGGCGAATTCACGCGGGATCTCGGTTGCACAGCGCCAGGGTCCGTGGTCATAGAAGCTAAAAGCGCCAGCGAGTGGGTCACCGACGCCTGGATACACTTGCTGGCGCTGCGTGCTTGTATTCTTGCGGATTGCCGCCAAGTTGGCGCCGTCGGATTAGTCCCACCACCATTGATCGTCGGCAAGGCCTTCGATGGTAACTTGCTGGCGTAGCTTCTTGAGCTGACCATCTTCGTCCCAAGTGACGTTGTGGGACTCCAAAGCCTTGGTGGGGACCATGCTGACGCCACCGCCAATGGGTGTCATCAACGTGCGTCCTTTCCAGACCACGTTGACCGCGGTTTCCACCGTTTCCGGAACGGTGTAGTTCTCTACCGAGAACACTCGTTCGTTGCCGAACACTTCCATGTTCCAGGAAGCCTGGCTGTAGAAGTCCTGCTGCTGAATGAACGCGGCCGCGATCGCCATGTCAATCAAGTTGCGCAGCTGAGCGTACACGGGAGTCCGCCTGGCCAGTTCGCCGTACTTGGCGGTGAAGCCGGTAACAAACGCCTGGCTCGCGCGGTCCACCTGGCCGCCGGCGACACGAACTCCGCCAGCCTGCACCGCTTCGTTTTCACCAACCAGTTTGACGCCGTCGCCGACCAGTTCCATTGCCAATTCATCGTCGCTGAGTTTGACGCAATCGTAGTTGGGTGTGAAGAACCAGCGTTGCATGGCGTTCCGTGCGACGTCCCGCGGATTGGCAAGATCGACGTAGCTGGCCATCTTGATGGGCGGTTTCTCCAGCCCGATCCCGATCAGCTTCATGCGGTAGTCGGCTTCAACCAGGACCTGAGCGAAATGGGTCTTCGGTGAAATGCCGTTGACGCTGACGTTCTGCAATCCCAGGCTGCTGCGCAACCCGTGTGCGATGCGGTTGGCGTCGTTCGGCGTGATGTTGCCGAGTTGCACGAGGAACTGCTGCATCCGTTGCAGTCCTTCCTGCGTCGGATCAATGGAGACGCTGATTTGGTGAGTCTTCCTGCCCTGCGGCGAGTAGGCTCGCAGCGCCACCACGAGGTCCTGCAATTCCAGAACGGAACGGCCACTGACGACGCCGAGCGCGCGGCCGGAAAGGTCATGAGCGTATCCTTCGGCCGGGCCGGCAATGACGATGTCGCCCGACTCGGGATAGAAAAAGACATGCTGCAAGCGCGTCAAGCCGGCAAGGTATTTCATGTCCTCCGTCAACCCCGCGCCACGTGCCAGCCGTTCGGCAAGGACGCGTTCCAGCCGCGTGAGTGAAACCATCCGCATCTTGCTGGGTCTGGCCAACTCCGGATTCAGGTTGGCTTTGGCGGCCTCCAGGCGCTGTCGAGTAAGGTGGCCCGTGGGATCACGGTACACCTTGGTTCGCAGTACGCCGTCGGGATCGACGATGATTCCCGCCGCGCCGCCGCCGCCGAACTGAGCCCAAACGTTGGTTGCCATCAGGCAGAAAGCAGCAGTCGTGCCAATGCACGCCAGACGACCAAGACGTAGGCCAAACATGAGATTACCTCTTACTCTGTTCCAGAAGGAAAGTGACCGGTACGCTCCCGCGCGGCCGTATTTTTTCATCGGAGCCCACGCGGGAACGCATGATGTGCGGATGTGCCTCTGATTCATGGTAATTGCGATCGCGCTGTCTGGCAACAATTTCATCTTCGACGTCCCGCCAACCGTAGCGTTTTCCCTGGATTTTCGAAAAAATCCCTGCCATCGCTGCAATCCCAACGAGCATCGCGAGAAGCCCCCGCCGGGGCCAGCGGCTGGGACGGTCAGGAGAGACGCCCCGGTGCCGTTTCCAGCACCGCGAATTCGCCGTGGTCCAGCCAGATCAGCCGGCAGCGATGGCACGAATCGATTACGGCATTCCCCGGACCGTGGAAAGGATGCACGTCCATATTCCGCCGGCATTCCGGGCATGGCAAGCGGCGCTGCAGTTCGGTTGGATCCAAGGGTGTCGGAGCGGGATCGCGATACGCGTTGCGACGTCTCCGCCTTCCCAGGATTATCGGAAACGACTCGGAAGGCATCAGCGTACCGCGACACCGTGGACAATACTCGACGCGGACTTTTTCAAGTAAGCCGATGTGAAGCGCCTGAAAATCGTCACAGCAAGGACATTCGTGTTGACCCGGTTTTCCCGTCGCAACAATGCCGTCGTCGGAATCTTCCAGCGCCGTGGGGAAATGGCGCGATTCGCAATACGGACAGAAGAAGTGACTGCCATTGGCAACCAATTCCAACGGCGCGGCGCAATTCAAACAATTCATTCCACGTCCCGCATGATACAGACCAGACAAACAGCAAGCGCTACTTCAAAGAGTAGCATACGCCGCCGACCGGCAACGGCCGGTTTGCCCAGCCGGCTTCGATCGCCCTATAATAAATGCTTTGCAATCATGCTGATCCTGGCGGTGCGCTATGAGATTCCTGTTTGTCATTATTGCCCTCGTCTTTCCACAACCACTTTGGGCCGCGGAGTCGGTTGACTTTTCAAAACAGCAGTTGACCGCGAATTACTACTGCGATGGTATCAACTACGGCGACTTCAATCGTGATGGCAAGGTAGATGTCGTCGCCGGCCCGTTCTGGTACGAAGGTCCCCATTTCAAAACGCAGCACGAATTCTATCCCGCCAAGGCTCTGCAGCCGGAACCGAGTCCCTCCAACAGCATGTATTCGTTTGTCGAAGACTTCAACGGCGACGGCTGGGACGACATCCTGGTGCTGGGCCGCGTGCACAAGCACGCCGCGTACTGGTACGAAAATCCGAAGGGGAAAGACACGCTCTGGAAACAGCATTATGTATTCGAGCGCATTCGCGGCGAATCACCGGCGCTGGTGGATATCAGCGGAGACGGTCGCCCGGAAATCATCTGCCACTGGAACAACCGCTGGGGTTGGGTCGCGCCCGATTGGGGTCAGCCCACGAAACCGTGGAGCTTTCGCGCCATCTCCGAAGCAGGAGACTGGAATGAGTTCTATCACGGAGAAGGCGTTGGCGATGTAAACGGCGACGGACGCAGTGACTTGATCATCAACCACGGTTGGTTCGAACAGCCGGCAACCGACCAGCCGCTATGGACGTTTCATGCGTTTCAGTTTGCCGAGCGTGGCGGCGCGCAGATGTTTGCCGACGACGTCGATGGCGATGGAGATAACGACATCATCACCAGCCTGAATGGACACGGCTGGGGACTGGCCTGGTTCGAGCAGACCACCGTGGATGGTGAAATCACGTTCCAGCAGCACGACATCATGGGCACTCGCGAAGAAGAAGCGAAGTACGGGGTCGCCTTCTCTCAACCCCACGCACTCGACCTGGCAGACATTGACGGCGACGGACTCAAGGACATTCTCTGCGGGAAACGCATGTGGGCGCACGGCCCGCAAGGCGATATTGAGCCGGGGGCCGCGCCGGTGCTGTACTGGTTCCAGTGCACGCGCCGCGGGCGCGATGTCCGCTTCGTTCCGCATCGCATCGACAACCGCTCGGGCGTCGGAGTGCAAGTGATCGCGGCCGACGTGACCGGCGACGGCCGCCCCGATATCCTGACCGCGTCGAAACTCGGGACATTTGTGTTTCGCCGGGATTAACGACAATACCGTTCAATTTTCACGTGCGACGAGCACTCATGCCCGTCGCTCATACCACATCTTGTGCGAGCGTGAAAATGCCAGCACAAGATGTGACGGGCAAGAGTACCCGTCCTACATACTTTGAACGGTATTGGGATTAACGAAGTCAATCGTCACAGCACTTCGTACACTTGCAACAACAGTCATGGTCGTCTTCAGTCAGTACATCGACGGCGAAACCCAGCCAAAATCAAGACAACGGGAATAATCGCGTGGTCGAGCGGATCAGCGGAGGGGGAGGACGAGTTTCGAATTGCCGAGGAATTCATGTCGCTTTACCGTTTTCTTGCCGACTTCGTTGTCATCGCCCACGCGGCCTATGTCCTGTTTGTGGTGGTGGGTTTCCTGCTGACCCTGGCGGGATCGCTGGCACGCTGGCAATGGACGCGCAACGTCTGGTTTCGCTGCCTGCATCTGGCCACGATCCTGGTCGTGGTTGTTGAATCGCTGCTGGGGATCGTTTGTCCGCTCACCACGCTCGAGAACCATTTCCGCGGGCTTGCCGGTGAATCAGTCGAAGCCGCGTCGTTCATGGGTCGGCTGGTTCACAACCTGCTCTTTCTCGAGGCGCCCGAATGGGCCTTCACGCTGGGCTATTGCCTGTTCGGAGGCGCTGTGGTCCTCCTCTTCCTGCTCTGGCCACCCGCCATTCGAACGTCACGCGGCTAGCGCACTGCCCTTACGTACGGAACAACTTGGACGCTCGTTCGTCGTTCGTGTATGATGGTCAGCTTTCCTGCGTGTTCCGCTGATCGAGTTCTCGCTTTACTCTTGATCGTCCATGACTTCACACAACCTCTACCGTGCCCTCTTGGTGCTCGCCGCCGCGGCGTTGGCCGTGTATGTCGAATTCGGCGCTCCCGATACGAGCGATGACTTTCCGAATCGGCCGATTAAAGTCGTGGTTCCTTTCAACGCGGGGGGTGGCAGCGACACGTTCTCGCGCATCGTGGCCAAGGCCGTCAAGGACAACAACCTCTTGCCCCAGCCGCTGGTGATCATTAACCGCGGCGGTGCCGGCGCTACCGTGGGCAGCAGCCGCGTGAAGAGTGCCAGGCCGGACGGCTACACGATCTTGATGTTGCACGAAGCGATCCTGACCGCGAAGTATTCCGGCATGGTCAATTACGGTCCCGAGGCCTTCGAACCGATTGCGGGGACGGGCGAGCTGCCTTTGGTGATCGTCGTCAAGCACGACGCGCCCTATCAAAGCCTCGACGACCTGACGACCGCCGCCTACGCCAGCGAGGAACCGCTGGTGTGGGCCAGCAACCCCAATACGCCCAGCCACTTTGCCGGCCTGCTGCTCGAAAAGGAGTTCGCGCGCCTTCATGGGGACGCGAAACCGAAACCCCTGTTTCGCTATTCGCAAGTGGGAGGCGGCGCGGACCGGCTGCGCGACGTGACCTCGTCGCGTGACAACACGGCCGTGGCTACGGCCTTTTCGATGGAAGAATATGTTCGCTTTCAACCCGACGGCGTGCGGGCGCTCGCCGTTTGCAGTCCGCGGCGCCATCCCGCTTCGCCCGAAACGCCGACAACCCATGAACAGGGATATGAGCTGACCAGCGTGAACATGCAGTTCTGGTGGGCCCCCAAAGGAACACCGCAGGATCGCATTCGCATCCTTCAGCAGGCGCTGCGCAGGGCGATGGCGACCAGCGACGTCGTCGCGGCCCTGGCAGCCAGCAAAACGGATCCCGTTTACGTCGACGGCCAGCAGCTCTGGGAAGAAGTCCATCAGCGCGACCAGGCACTGGCCCGGGTGGACCTGCGCAAAGGAATGCCGCTACCGAATTTGCCCCTGTACTTGAGCATCGGCATCGTAGGACTCGCCGCGATCGCCACCTGGCAAAGGCGGGGGCAAGGCTCCGTTGCGACCGCCGAGGACAAGTCTCAGTCGCAATGGACCGCCGCGGTGATCGTGTTTGCGTTCGTGATCGCCTACGTGGCGCTGCTTGGCTGGGGCGGAGTTCGTTTTCGCTACGTCACGTCGGGATTCGTGTTCCTGTCGATCCTTGTCCTGTCCGATAAACGATGGAGCCGTGCCGCCGAAACCCTGGCAGGTGCCGTGCTCATTGGCTTCGGCATTGAACTGCTGTTCACGCGTGTCTTTGTGATTGATTTACCTTGAACCAGGAGGAGCGGACCGTGCCTGCGTTTCACGTCAACCCGAAGTCTTTCTCCGCCCAACACCGGCATGTCCCGCCGGCCGGGATCGGGCTTCAACCAGCGAGCGAGCGATGGACGGATTGACGTCAGCGTTACTGGACATCTTTGCGTTCCCGAATGCTCTGCTATTGATGCTCGGTGTGGCTCTGGGCGTGATCGTCGGCGCCATTCCGGGCATGACCGGAGCGATGCTGATCGCGTTGTCGTTGCCTTTGACTTACGGCATGGAGGCGGAATCGGCAATGGTGTTGCTGGTTTCGATGTACGTCGGCTCGGTAAGCGGCGGGTTGCTGACTGCGACCTTGCTGCGCATGCCCGGCACGCCGGCGTCGATGATGACCACCTTGGACGGCTACCCGATGGCCTGCAGCGGCCAGCCCGGGCGAGCGCTGGGACTGGGCGTCTCGTCCTCACTGGTCGGCGGCGTCACTTCCTGGTTTTTCCTGATCCTGCTGGCCAAGCCGATTGCGGTCGCTTCGCATCAGCTGGGATCGTTCGACATGTTTTCGCTGGTGCTGGTGGCACTGGTCATGATTGCTTCGGTCTCGGGAAAGTCGCTGGTGCTGGGGCTGCTCTCGGGACTCATCGGCATGCTCGTCTCCCTGCCCGGCGAATCGGCGGCGACGGGCCGCGTACGTCTCACCTTTGGGATTCACGCGTTGGATGCAGGTTTCAATCTGCTGCCGGTACTCATCGGGCTGTTCGCGATCAGTCAGATCATCAATGACATCTTGAAAATTGACGAACCGTTCGAAAAGACCGCGGGAGACAGTCGCGGCGCGTGGAAATGCCTGCTCGAGTGGAAGCATTCCTTCAACTTGTTGCGATCGGCCTTGATAGGCACGTTCGTCGGCCTGCTGCCAGGTATCGGCGCCAACATTGGTT
>CALBSZ010000219.1 GCA_937967665.1 uncultured Planctomycetaceae bacterium | reverse complement strand
CCGGAGCCAGCGCTCGGAGTGCGCGATCAGCGCCCGCGCGATGCCGCGCCGCTGGGAGTCGGGGTCAACGGCGATCATGTAGACCTCGCCGATCCCGTCCTCGGGGTGGAGGCGGAGCGCGCAGAAGCCCGCGATGGCGCCCTCCTCCACCGCCAGCACCATGCGCTCCTGGGACTCGGAAATGAACACCTGCCAGCTTTCCAGCCCGGGCTCCTTGAGCGGAGCGTTCTCCAGCCAGACCTCGCCGCCCACCTCGCTGAGCATCTCGCCTGCCGCGCTGCTGAAGCCGCCCGCGCCGCAGTCGGTGACGAACTGAATCAGCCCCTTCTCGCGGGCCGCCAGTATAACTTCGGCAACGTTTTTCTCCTCGATCGGATTGCCGATCGGCACCGCGGTCTTCGTGCACCGGGCCTGGGAGTTGGTCGCGGCGGGTGGACGACGCTGCGTATTCGAAGGCGTCGTCAATGGCCCCGTCCGGTTCACCAGCATCGTCAATGCCAGGTGCCAGGTCGCCTTCGATGACGGCAATCGAAATCGCGTCTGAAACGACAGCATCGTTCGTTAAGTCGCTGGAGAATCCATTTGGCAGCACGCTTGCGGCGATTTCGTAATAGTCGGTGCTGGCCGTGATTCCTTCGACGTACAACGTCACGGTCGTGGTGGTCGTCGAAAACCCAAGATCGGCGGCGAGATAGCTGATTTCAGGACTCAGGTAATCTCCACCCGCCCTGACGCTCGACACTTTTCGGAATGTGTCGCCGTCTTTAGTCCACAGACGAGACCGAGGTCGTCATTGGCGTACGCCAGGGTGAAAAGCAGATGAGACGCAGATGGTGCCACCCATAGCTTATACTTTTTTTGGCTGTCCTCTATTACGGTTACTATGCATTATGATAGATATGTCGTGCATCAGCACATGAGTTTACGTAGCAAGGTCGAACTCCAGCGTGTCGGGTTAGCTATTCATGAGCATCGACGTTCGCTAACCTCTGGGTTTGACGAGCGCACGCAGCGTTTCGTCGGCGTGTGGGTAACTGTAAGAACGAAGAAGTGCCAATTACGAACGTGGGCATGTACAGATAGGTATCATGAGTTCAACGACGGACATCAACACGACACTAGATCAGTTGGTCACATTAACTCGGCAGCGTGAACTTGAAGCAATTCGATCAGTCTTGGAATCCCTGCCAAGGCTGTCGAAAGGGCAAGCATTTTCGCGTTACATGACGCTTCTATACAAAGGCAACGGATGGCTTGCTAAGCATGTCGACCGAAAGGATGATAAGGGTGCGGACGTTCTATTGGCAAATCCGAAAACTCCGGATTCGATTTTCTTAATTGTGCAGTGTAAGAATCAGCGACGTCGCCTTACGGAAGCAGAAACCAAGATCGAAATCACGAAATTCGAAGAGAAAGCCCGCAGCGAATACGGTTGTCACCAGTTTCGTGTAGTGGCAGTCAATGGATTTGTGGACGAGGCGACCAAGCTTGGGGAATTCAATTTGTTGCTCGACAACTGGTCTCACGTCGCGGAGTTGATTCGGCGTTTCGATCCGGACAATAGTACCGAACCGGAAATAGAGCTCTTTGCACACAATCAACGAACCTTCGAGCGAATCCAAACGCTCTGGGGCGAGTCAAATCGCGTCGCGGTGGTTCAGCCCACCGGAACGGGCAAGACGTATTTAATCGCGAAGGCGATGTCGCGTTTCGCAGGCAGCCGCGCTTTGGTCCTCGCACCTTCACATCCGATCCTCGAACAATTGAGACGAAAGCTGCGTTGGAGCGACGACGATGTCGACTTCATGACGTATGCCAAAGTCATGTTGCTTCGGCCTGAGGAAGTCGAGCGACTGGCCCCTCAGTTGATCGTCCTCGACGAACTGCACCGGTGCGGTGCGACGGAATGGGGAGCGGGAGTGCATCGGATATTGGAGGCAGTTCCCGACGCCCATGTCTTGGGAACAACGGCCACTCCTACGCGGTTTCTCGATGGTTGCCGCGATATGGCGGACGAACTGTTTGACGGTCGTACGGCTGAGAACCTCAGCCTAGCTCAAGCGATCGAGCGTCGAATCCTGCCGATGCCCAAGTACGTCTGCGCCGTGTATACGCTCAAGGAAGAGGTTGAATCACTCGTCGATAAAGTCGAACGCGCGCATATGTCGGAAGGGGACAAGGCATCGATTCGCCAACGAATTGGCGCAGCGACGGTGGATTGGGAGAAAACGTCGGGCATACCAATCGTTTTACAGAAGAATCTGCAAGGCGATCTGCTCAAGTTCATCGTTTTTTGTAAGGACAAGGTGCATTTGGACGCGATGGAAGAGGTCGTTCGAGGATGGTTCCAGAAGGCGATCAAAAAGAAGCGAACCTCGTACCGCTTTGTCAGTGAGGACCCTTCCAGTGACGAGAATCTAACAAAGTTTCGAGCTGCGACGGATAAATCGTCTGTTCATCTGTTGTTCTGCATCGACATGCTGAATGAGGGGATTCACATTGACGACGTTTCGGGGGTGGTCCTTCTACGCCCGACGGAGTCTCCGATTGTTTTCTACCAACAGATCGGTCGATGCATTCAAGTTGGTCCGCGAAATACGCCGCTCATTTTCGACTTTGTCAACAACTTTCGAAGCATCCGTGCCACGGACTTCGCAGGCGATTTGCATGTCGCTCGCGAAGAGGAGCGGAGGCGGCGCGCAGCCTGTGGCCTAGATGACAATACTCCCGAAATCAACATTTTGGACGAAACGCGCGAAGCAATTGAACTGTTCTCGGAAATCGAGGAACGGCTGTCGCCGAAGGAAGTCGCGATCCGCAAGACCGAGCAAATCTGCCGCCGATACAGGACGCTTGACAATCTTCCAAAGCAGAACAGTCCGGACGCGCGAGAACGCAACGACGCGAACTGGCTGTCCCAGAAGAAACAGGCGAAGAAGGGCCGCATAGGCAGTGGATCGTTTTATGCTGAGATGGATGCTATACCCTCAAAACACAACATGGCCGGGATGTTCGACACAACTGATCCGAAAGAACGTGCCATCAAACGGACGCACCTGCTCTGCAAACAGTGGTTGGCGGGGCGTGTTTCGAAAAAGATCGACACTTGGATGAAAAACGTTCGGCAGTACAAGCAGCAGTTCGCGCGTGGCCAACGAAACTGCGGCTACTGGCCGGAAATGGACGACGTAGCCAAGAGTTACGGTCTGCCAGAGATTTTCGACGTCCAGGACTTCAAGAAGGTTGCGCTCGATCGGCTTCGTGAAGTTTGCGCGCGGATTGCAGAACGGCAACGAGAGCCGGTAACGAGTAGCCTTGAAGAGCAAGAGCGTCGTGACGCTGGCGTCCTTTCTCAGTTACGAAGCGCAAAACAAGGTAAAGGCAAGCACGTCTTTTATCCGGAAATGGAAGACATCTTAAAGGAGTTCGGACTTGAGGGCTTGCTCGATAGCCTTGAAGCAAAGATGCTCAGCCAAACCCGCGAGTTCTGTGAAAAGTACAAGGACGGAAATCTCCCAACCGCTCAGGCCAACGATCCAAACCGAAAAGACGGCCAGTGGCTTGCGGCCAAGAGGCGCGTCAAGGTTCGAAAGGCGACTGGCAAGTGGTATCCACGTATGGATGAAATAGCGGCGGAATTCGGCTTGAACGGGTTGTTTGACTACGATGTGATTACCGAAGACCGTGCAACGGGTTGGTTGCGACGCCACTATGAACGAAAAGGTGAATACCCACGAACAATATCCGGGCGCGTGCGTGAGGCGGAAGAGGACGGATTCGGTTATCGGCGAATATCCTGGGCTGGCATTCATCGGCGTTTTCCGCTTGACCAACTCGTTGATTTGGTGCGTCCATCGTTCTCGCCCAAACTCGTCGAGAAATGGAATGATCAGGAAATCAATGAGGGCCGGACACCCATCGCAAAGACCGGAAGCGCAGTCGTGGTGGCGGCCCAACGTGATGGGCATCCAATCACGGGAAGTGCGATGAATAGCCGACTCGTGAACGAGTTCGACACCTCGCTGGCCGAGTTACTTCGAGGCAAACAACAGACCCCGTTCAGCATTGAATTGGCGGCCAAATGGGTTCGAATGGAGTACAAGCGCACCGGCACATGGCCAAGCGTGCTCGCAGATTGTATTGTGGCAGCGGCCGAAGACGGTTATGAGAATCTGAGTGGCAATGCGCTCAACAAGCGACTGAAAGCGCTCGGCACGACGATTAGCAAGTTGAAAAAAGACATTGCAACCGACGCAATCTAACACGGTTCGAGTAAGCGCAAGTACGGACGGGAGTGAACGCCCGGGAGCAATCCGCTGCGGACCCCGTTCCCCTGCGTCGTGTCGTCCCGCTTAATGCGAGGAACAACGCTGACTAAATGGAGGAACAGCGCCGAATGGTTTTGCTTTCTGGAACGGAGATCAGATTTAAATGAAAATCTACCTGGACGAATCCGGTGATTTTGCGATTCCCAAAGATAGCGACTGCCACGCTGTGGGAATAGTGACGGGAATTGTTATTCCAGAAAACAGAGAGACAGAGGTTTTCGGGACATTTGACGAATTCGTTTCCCATCTTCAACCGCTGGAATTCGACAAGAAAGAGCCGAAGGGAAATTTGCTTACCGACGAGAGTGCCAGCGTGTTCTCACGTTTTTTCGCTGCTTCTGACGGGCTGCTCGTGTGCCCCATAATGATTGATCTGACGTTGCTGTCACGGCAGCCGGAAGTTGACGTGAAGGCGGCCGTCTGCGAAAAGCTCCGACAGTGGGCCGCGTTGTGCAAGCATGATGTAGCTCGGTGTAGCGTAACGAAGCTGGCCAACCAAGTCGGCAATATGAGCACGGTGCAAATCCTTCGCCTTGCGACGTGGGCGAAGTGCATCATGCGATGTGTGATCGATTCGGTTGTCTTTCATAGTGGCGCGGAATTCGACGAGTGTTGGAACGAAATACGATTCGAGATTGATCCGGTGGATCGGCGACCCGGCAAAGGGGAACAGCCAGTGTTCCGAACGATGCTGCCCGCATGGATTTGTGGATGGAGTGCGAACGAGCCGATTAAATCAATTGACGAGACACATACTCCCGACCATCCATTCGTCAAGAATTTCGACACACCATTGGGCATCGATTTTGGAAAGATCGTAAAGGGAAACGTGAAGTATCCTTCCTCGGAAAACAGCCGAGGTATTCAGATCGCAGACATTGCTTCCTCAGCGATTGTCGCGAGAGCCGTTCGTGGGGTGACAACGGCTCAAGATTTACACAACTACGGACTAAGGATGACACGGGCTATCGGTCCGCCGTTAGAAGCAACGGGATTGTTCTCACTCGTCGAGCCTTCTTTGAAAGACTGGAAGAAACGATACTACGGTCTCCCTGAGGCCATTGATGCAGCGAAGAAGGTGATGTAAATCGAAAGCGTCCACGTCAGAAAAAGAATACCTGAAACGAGCGGCGACATATTTTGCTTTGACTGTGTTGTCGATCCGTAGCCGATGACTCCTTTCGTGAGTTTACGCGGTCTTTGTTATCTCCGTTTTTGCTGCATTGCCGTGGTTTTGAATTACAACAAACCGTCCAATCGTCGATGACGCTCCCGGCGCCAGGCTGCGAATTCCAGGTCACTGTGTTTTCATTCCAGCTATCGTCGTTGACGAGTTGGGCGCGGTGCATCGTTCCTGTGGCTCCCATCGAAGTCGGATGAAGGACCATCGTGGCGCTCGACAAATTCCCGGAAAGCTGACCCATGTTGAATCGCACCAGGATGTTCGTCGTTGATGAACTGTAGTTGAGGCTGTACAGGTTCGGCTGATCGCCGAAGTTTGCGTCGGCATCGCTAAATACAACGTGAGCGTCGGCACTCGCGATCATGTCCATTTGATATTGAGGGGCCACGTCGAGCGTTACGGTGGCCGTATCCGTGGCGCCCATCACATCGGTCGCCCGATAAGTGAAGGTTGCCAGGCCGGCAAAGCCGGCGGGATCGTAACTGAGGCTGCCCGTCGGATCCAATGTGACCGTTCCTGCCGCATTTCCCGAGCTGTCGACGGGCTGGGAAACCATCGCAGCCGTGAGAAGCTGGCCGTCGGCATCGACGTCGTTCGACAAGACTCCTCGGTTCTCGCCAATTTGCAACAGCTGACTTGGGACACCGTAGTAGACGTCGTCCGCGGCGACCGGAGCATGCTGGGTGTCAAGCGTTCCGGAGATACGAAGTTCCGGCCGCAGCGCAACGGTTCCTTCGGCGTGCCCGTAACTAACCCAGTAACTCCCGCCGTTCGAGTAAGACGAAGAAATCTCCAGCGAGAGCTGGTCATCGAACGGGGACGCCAGCAGATTCTGGACATGCGTCGTGACATCAATCTCGACCGCGACCCCATCCTGGGCCGTCCAGCTGCCAACAACGGCTGACGGCGCTGGCTTGTTGTTCCACGTGATCGTCGATTCGGACCAGGTATCGTCGTCAACCAGCTTCGCCTGATTGGTGATCGACCCTGACACTCCCATGCTCACGGGATGCAGGATGACTTTGGCGTTATCCACCTGTCCGACCAGGTTGGCAACATCGAACCGCAGAAAGCTGCGACTTGAATACCCTCCGTTATTCACGGTGTACAACTGCCATTCGTCGAAATTCACATCCGCGTCCGCGCCTTGCGAGACGCGTGCGTCGGCCTCGGCTGGCAAACTCAAGTCGATTGCCAGTAAGTTGCGTTGCTCAAGGACTTCAAAGGCACTCGCGAGACGTGCTCGGCGTCGCTTACGACGCCTATTTTTGCGAAGAATATCCATGGAATGCTCCCTACGCGCATACTCCTAACGCCAACCCTCGAATGTGGTTTCGAACGTTCAACGAAAGCGCAGCGCGCGAGCGAACGGGCTTTCGCCGGGAATTAAATGGGTGGGATCAGAAGACGGGAAAAGCAAGAGATCTGAATCTGATCCCGATCTGCTTAGACTTGCATGCAGGCAATCAAATCGAACACCTCCGGCTGCCCCAAAGGTATTTTGATAATATGGCCAGTCGCGGGACACTAACCAGTGAGTGTTATATTCCCCTGAAATAGCGGTGTCAACAATTGGCCGGAAGTTTTTTTTCGAATCCGATCGTCGTCGAACGTAAGGTGCAGGCATGTGCAGCGCGCCGGCGCCTGCGGCTGGGGGTTAAACATTCCTGCAGAAACGTAAGGCACAGGCATGTGCGCCGCGCCGGCGCCTGCGGCTGGGGGTTAAACAGATAGTTGCAGAATACGAGGCCTTTGCGGCTGGGGGTGCGGCAAAGATATCGCAAGCCTGGATCAGTTGCGTTACAGCATTCGCAGGCCGCGGGGGAGGGTTTCGCCGACGACCTGATTTTGTTCGTCCTGGTCAAGTCCGCCGCCGTCGATGATCAGTTTCGTCAGATGTTCGCTCCCGCCACCGTTGCGAATCCACTGAGCGGCGGCGCGGCGATCAGATTCCGCCAGGTCGCGATGTCGGTCGTCGCTGCGGCGAGCCAGTTGCATGGCGGCCAGGAAACGGGTCGGGTTGCCGCTGTCGCGGAGCATCAACGCGTGGAGCCACGCGCTGGCTTTCTCGGCAGGGACCACGCTGTTGAGTGGTCCATAAACGGGCACTCGCTGTCCAATTCGCCCCAGCGTCCAGGCCATGGCGTCGCGGACTTTTTCGAGTTTCTTTTTCGGCAACAGTTCGACGATAATATCGCCCAATTCGATCTTCACGGGGACGGGCAGCAGCTCAAGCGAACCGAGCAGGCGCCAAAATTCAACCGCTTCCGCCGGGTTCAACGCCGATTCGTTGCCTTTCGAGGGCCGGCCGGAAAACCGGCGGTGAAACGCCCGCACGGCCGCCAGCGACGGTTCGGCGATAGCCAACTGCTGGCCGCGCGAAAGTCCTCCCGCGGCGCGGCGCCAGAGGATCAGTGATTGATCTTCATTGCCGAAGCACAACTTGCCGCGAACGGTACGCCAGGTCTCGGCCACCCGCCAGTCGTCGAGCGCAAAGCCGTAACCGGGACGCAAGGCGTAGCCGAGCAGGTTGAGCCAGCGGGATTCGTGCGCCGCGCTGCGCTGCCGTCCCGCTTCCAGTTCCAGCAACATTTCCCAGATGCGCCGCAGCAACGACGTGGGCCATTCGCTCTTGTCCATTTCCAACACTCGCGACAAGCGCTTCATCAAGCCTGCCGGGTCCGCGTTTCCTGCGGGGGCGAAGACGTCTCGGATCAGATCGCGGGACGCTTCCCACTTCGCTTCGTCGACAAACCCTTCGCCTTCCGCAAGGGACTGGTGGGCCGCGATATCGGTTTGCGTCGCGGAGCGGATATCGAATTGCAAACGCCAGGTCCGTTCGCTGCCCACTTCGCTGCACCACAATTCAATCGTCCCGATTTCGCTGAGGCGCGCGTGCAAGCGGACGGGAACGGTTCCTCGCTCACTCCGCCGCGACGTCCGCAGCACCGTGCGGATCGGCGGCAAGGACAAGAGCTGCTCGGGATCCACCGCCACGACGTCTCCCGGCCGGTCGGTCAATCGCGTACTCGACACGTACAAAGGAAACTCGACCGGTTCGGAAACCGTCACTTGCAGGGAGAGGTCCGCGAGTTCGAACTCAACCCCCGCTTCCGCCTCGCCGGGAACCAGGCAGATGGCGGCGGGCGGATCCGATTCGACGCCGATGTAATAACTGCGCGCCAGCGTCGCCGCGATGCGGACTCCTTCACCTCGCTGCACCATACCGTAATAGGCGGCGCCGCGCGCCACCGCCAGGTCCAGGCGATCGTTCTCCAGGACGCGCGGCTGCCAGTTCGGGTCTTCGTTCTGAAACCACGACGAGACGACTTGCAAGAGCCGTTCACGGAGCAGCGGCGAGGCGAAGAAGCCGCCGTTGAACAGGACGATGTCCGGTTTCGCGGCCGCGTTCGGTTGCGTCTGCCGATCGTCGGCGCTGCTGCCATGCGCTTTGAGAAAGGCTGCCAGGTAGCGAGTGATTCCATGGTCCGGCGCATAGGGCAAGCCGAATTCGCGGAACCCCGACTGCCGCTGCAAAGGCTTGTCGTCGAGCTGCGCTGGCGGCGAGAATCCTTCCACGAGCAGTCCAATGACCTCGTCGCGATCAACCTCGACTTGGATCCCGCCGCCGATCAGTTTCGCGCCGGAACCGGGCAGGTTGACGGACAAGTGCGGCGGTGCATCCGCGCTCAGCATGCTTTCTTTCACTCGACGGCAAGTCCTGACCAGGACGTCCCACTGCTGGGAATTCAACGCACCTTTGCCACCGAGTTTCTGTTCGATGTGGTGCGCCAGGGCGAGATCGAGATTGTCGCCGCCCAGGATCAGGTGGTTCCCCACGGCCACTCGCTGGAATTGCACTTTCCCCGCTTCGCGTTCACTGGCGCGCACGCGGATCAGCGTGAAATCCGTGGTGCCGCCACCGATGTCACAAATTAGGATGGTCTCACCGGCTTCCACCAGTTGCTCCCAGTTGTTTGCATGGCAGTAGACCCAAGCGTAGAAGGCGGCTTGTGGCTCTTCGATCAGGACGACGCGCGGCAAGCCGGCGGCGGCCGCGGCCTGGACGGTCAATTCGCGTGCCACTTCGTCAAACGATGCCGGGAGCGTAATCACGACGTGCTGTTCGGCCAGCGGATGATCGACAAACGCCGCATTCCACGCGCCCGCCATGTGTCGCAGGTACCGCGACGTGACTTCCACTGGCGACAGCCGGTCCACATCGGCGGCGCCTTGCCAGGGCAACAGTTCCGCCGTCCTGTCGACTCCAGAATGGCACAGCCACGACTTCGCCGACGCAATCAAGCGGCCGGGAGCCAAACCGCCTTGATCGCGCGCGAAAAAGCCGACGGTGGCCGCCGGTTCCTCGGTATGCCAGGGCATCCGCAGGGAGCCCTCGGCCGGCGTCCCTTGATAGTGAAACGAAGGAAGCGTCTCGCGCGATTCGATCTGTCCCGCGGCGACGAATTGCGGGACGGGCAAGACGCGCACCTGCCACGGCGTTTCCTGCGTGTCCACGTAAGCAACTGCCGAGTTCGTGGTGCCCAGGTCGATTCCCACGACGTAGCGACTCGGCTGCTCGTCCACTAATGGATCAAATTCGTGAGATGTTGTCACGTCTTGCTACTCGGCTTCCGGCTCGCGCACACTGAATTCCAATTGCCACCGACGTTCGCTGTTGGTACTCACACACCACAGTTCAAAGATGCCCAGCTCCGTTATCCGGGAATGGAACCGGACGGAAACATAGGGATCGTCGCTGTCTTCGTCGCTGGACAAAGTTGTTTCAAGCGAATCAGTTTCCACCAGTTCGTTTTCTTCCCAGCTGTCCAGGACGTCGCCAGGACGATCGCTCTTGCGGACGGCGGAACTGAAGAAGCGGAAGCAGGCCGGTTCGTCCAGGACGAGGCCGATCTCGTTGGATGGAACCTCGACTTCGGACCCTTCCTCCATACCGAAGGGGACGACGCAGAGCGCTCGCAGGGGCCGCGGCGCGCCGGGCACGGCCAGGCCCGCGGTTTCGATTCCGACGTAATAGGAACGGGCAACGCCGCCTCGAATCCGCACGCCGCCATGTCGCTTCGCCCAACCATAGTAGGCGGCTCCCCGCGCTACCGCGTTGTCCAGTTCGCGTTCGCCGGCCAATTCCACTGTAGGCGGCAGTTCGCCATACCAGGCGCTCAACGTGTTCAGAATGCGATTACGAAAGAACTCGGCCTTAAACACACCGCCGTTGAACAAGACATACGTCGGACGACTTGCTTCCACCTGCGCGTCCAGGAAGGCAGCGATGTGACGCGTGATGCCCGTGTCGGATTCGAACGGCAAACCGAGTTCCTGGAATCCCGAGGCGCGTCGGCGCTGAGGCCGATCGGTACGCTCGCACGGCGGAAAGAAGCCTTCGGTGAGCAGGTCCGCGACACTCTGCTTGTCGACGTCAACGGAAATCGTTCCTCCGAACACGCGACTACCCCGACCGAGCACAGAAATCGCGTGCGTGTCCGGGCCTTCTTCCGCGAGCAGCGCCTCCTTGGCGGCACGGCACGAGTGCCACAAGGCGACCGACTGCCACGGATCCAGCTTCACGTTCTTCGCGGCGAACAGCCCCGCCACGTGATGGGCCAGGGCCAGGTCCATGTTGTCACCGCCCACCAGGATGTGGTCGCCGACGGCGAGTCGTTCCAGAGTCAATTCGCCATTTGTTTCGGCCACGGAGACGAGGGTTAAATCCGTTGTGCCGCCACCGACATCGCACACCAGCAACTGTTCGCCTGCTTGCAGGTTCTTCCGCCAGCGATCGCCACACGCATCGATCCACGCGTAGACCGCCGCCTGCGGTTCTTCGAGCAGCACCAGGTCACTCGGCAACCCGGCTGCCACGGCCGCTTCCCGGGTGAGTTCACGCGCGGCGGCATCAAACGAAGCAGGCACGGTCAAGACAACTTCCTGCTCGGAAAAAGGGTCGTCCGGAAAAGCCGCGTTCCAGGCCGCTACCAGGTGTTCCAGATAAAGTTGCGATGCCGTGACGGGCGACAGTTTGTTGACGTCGGCCGGGGCGTTCCAGGGCAAGATTTTGGCGCGCCGGTCCACGCGGCTGTGGCACAACCACGACTTTGCCGCGGCGATCGTGCGCTGGGGAACTTCGGCTCCCTGTGTCCGTGCGAACTCGCCAACGGCCACTTCACGTCCTGATGCCCAGGGAAGGTCGACGACGCCCTCACGCGTTTCGACTTCCGTTGCCAGGTAGGCGAACGACGGTAGCGCTGGTCTCGATTCGATCGTGTTGGCTGCTACCAACTGCGGCACGGAAAGCAAACCAACATCTGGCGATTCAGCGTCCAGGGGAGCGTAGCTCAATACACAGTTGGTTGTTCCCAGGTCGATTCCCAGAACGTATTTCGCGGGCATTGAATAACGCTCCCCAAAAAAAAGAGCGGGGTTCCCATAGGATCACGCGGTCGCATCCGGGCGTCACGGCTCCGTTGCCGCAACTGCGAAACACCAACCACGGAATCGATTTCAAAAACTGCGGCTAAGTTAGTTCCAGTTCCGCCGGGGCCACGACCAGCGCGGACTGTGCGCTGCCGGACCATTGCGGGAGTTCGCAGCGCGCGGCCTGCCAGCCGTGGTGTACCAGTCGACCGCGGTACGGCGGCGAACCGGTGACGTTGCCGGTCAGCCGGTAGCAGCCGGGGTCCAGGTCGGCAGGCGTTTCTATTTCGGAACCCTCGTCGGCTGCAACCATAGGCTGCAGGGCAAACTGTCGTTCAAGCACTTCGCCGCAGTCGCGGAGGACGTCGCGCGCCGCCGCTCCGATCTGGGCATCCGAGTATTCGCCAAGCGGTTCCATGACGATATCGATCAAACGCGCTTCGCGCTGCAGGGTGGCCAACAGCGTGACGGCTTCGTGGCGGGACGAAGCGGGCTTCGGCGGGACGCGAGCATTTTGTACTGCCTGCGGCGAGTCTGCCGGAGTCGCGGAACTCGACTGTCCGGCGACCGACGTTTGGTCGATGAGCCGTCGTACCTGCTGGGCGAACTGCGACTGAAACAAGATCGCAAAGAAAACGCGAAACGCTAGCCAAACTCGCATTGGTTTCCTCTCTGATAGCACCGGGGACTCAAGAACGCTTCTCTCCCACTCGAACTTCAAGCGTACAACAAGAGGCCAAAATTGGGCAGGTGGGGGCTGCCAGCCGTGCTCAGCTGGCAGCCACACGCACTAACGCGGCAGATTCTTCCGGTAGATGGGCGATAACGGAGCCTATCCTTCCGGGGCAGTCGGACGACAGCAGCCACTCCGGTTGCTGAATCTCGAATAGCAATACGAAAGTGGTGGGTATGCCCCGTCGTTTACGACTCGTTTCCGATTAGCGACGTCATGACTTCTTTTCTGAGCGAGGCGTTGGACCGCAACGTCCCAGCGTGGCTGCTAGCTGTCGAGGATCGCCCCGCACACGGCCGTGCAAAAACATGCCGGGAAGGAACCTCAGTTCAAGTGCGCCAACCGGCTTGACCGATAGAATCGCTAAGGTCCACATAAAGGAACCAGTGGAGGTGGGGCCATGCTAGCAATTTGCCAGCCGATCAGACACGGAAATCGAAGATAGTTGACCCTCGTAACGGCGCTCGATCGTTATTCAAAGCAGAAAGTGGTGGGATGGAACGACCTGCAACCACACGGTTTCGCACAATCCTCTTCGGAGCGATTGTTCCATTCCTGTTCCTGTTTACCTCGACCGTGCTGATCCTGGCCTTTGATTTGGACCGCTATGTCTGCGATCTCTGTTACCAGGATGGTCGTTGGATCGGCGGCGAGGCGGGGAGTGTTTGCAAGACACTGTACGACGTCGGCGAAATACCGGGCCTGATCCTGGGGATCGGCGGCTGCGTCGTCGGTACGGTCAGCCTGCTCTGGAAACGGTGGAAGCCGTATCGGAATCCGGCCTTCTTTCTAGCGGCGTCGTTGGCATTGGGGCCCGGCCTGTTGGTGAACGCAATCTTGAAGCCGAACTGGTCCCGGCCTCGCCCCGTACACGTAGAGGAGTTCGGCGGAAGCACGAAGTTCGTCGGCGTTTTCGGTTTCGCGGCCGAAGGCAACTACAAGTCGTTCCCTTGCGGTCATGCATCCGTGGCCTTTTATATGATCGCTCCCGCGTTCTTGCTCTACCGAACGCGATTTCGACTGGCGGCAGCGACATTTGCGTTTGGTTTGGCGTTTGGTTGCAGCGTGGGCGTGGCTCGAATCATGCAGGGTGGCCACTTTCTGAGTGACGTGGTGTGGGCTGGAGGGATGGTCTATATTACCTGCCTGCTGACTGCGATCCTGTTTGGTTTTGTCGGCCGTGCGGAGAAACCGTCGTCTGCCGAACAGGAAGAAGAAGCGACCATCCTGAACCTGGAAACGTATCGCCAGAAGCAGCCGTCCACGGCGGCGGCGAACGATCAACGCCATGCTGCCTGAGTCGTTTTCGGATTCCGGCCGCAATCGAAGTCATGACAATGGGAATTCTTCAACGAGACGTTGTTGTGGCCGTCGTCAAGACATTCGCCGTAGCGTTGGGGACCTTGCTGGTACTGATGACTTTGGGCGGCGGCGTTAAGGAAGGGATCAAGGAAGGATTGCCTGTCCCGCTGGCGCTGCAAACGATGCCGCTGCTGGTACCCGAGATGCTGCGGTTCATCGTTCCCGGCTGCTTGCTCTTCGCCGTTTGCAATGTTTTCGGCCGGCGAGCGGCCGACAACGAGATCCTGGCGATCAAGGCCAGCGGTATCAATCCGCTGCGGCTGGTCTGGCCCGTCCTGGTTCTCTCCTATCTGTTGAGCGTCGGCACGTACATGCTGTACGACGTCTGCGCCGCGTGGTCGCGGCCGAACCTCCATCGGCTGCTGGTGAACTCGATCGACGAGATTGCGATCAGTTACCTTGCCGTCAATCGTTCCTACCAGAAGGACGATCTTTCGATCGTGGTCAAGGGCATGGACGGCGACACGCTGCTCTCCCCCATCATCGTATTCCAGCCGCGGAACAACGAGATGCGATTTACACTCGTGGCACAATCAGCTCGACTTTCGTTCCAGGACGAGACGGGTAAGCTGCGGTTCGAGTGCCACAACGGTCGATTAGAAGTAGGCGACGACGCGGAAGTCTTTTTTCCGGGCGACTTTGTTCACGAGGTTCCGGTTGTGGAACAGCGGGAGCGCGGCGCGGATAAGTTGTCGCCCGCCGCACTCCGCTCTTCGCTCGTCGGCTCGCAGATCGCCCGCGAGCGGCGTTTGATCGACGAATTGGCGAGCCGACCGCGGGCGCACGCCGAGCCTGAAACGATCGCCGCCTTGGAGCGGCACCGCAAGCGATTGTATCGGTTGCAGGCAGAGGTGCCGAGACGTATTTCCAACGGCTTTGCCTGCCTGGGTTTTGCCATCATCGGTATCCCTGTGGCGATGTGGAGTCGTTCGGCCGACACGATGTCGGTCTTCTTTATTTGCTTCCTTCCCATCCTGCTCGTCTACTACCCGCTACTCATCGTCGGCGAAAATATCGCGCGCGGCGGTGTCCTGCCGAGTCTTTCCGTCTGGCTCGCCGATACCGTTTTGTTTGTGGCCGGAGCAGGTTTGACGTACAAGTTTACCCGACACTAACCAGCCAGTGAGATCGCATGTCGCCGCCGAACGTAATCGAAACCAAGTGGACTCGCCGAACCCTGGCGCTCATCGCCTGCCTGTTTGTTGGCCGGCTGATCTATGCCGCGTTCGTTCCTATCGATCTGGTCCACGACGAAGCTTACTACTGGGACTGGTCTCGCCAATTGGACTGGGGCTATTACAGCAAGCCGCCGATGATCGCCTGGCTCATCGCACTCTCGACGTCGATGGGATCCTCCGCGTTTACTGTCCGGCTACCTGCCGTCGTGCTGGGCACGGGCGGGCTGCTGTTCGTTTTTCTGCTGGCCCGGCGGATGTATGACGACCGTGTTGGTTTCGTAGCCGTCGTGTTGTCCGCGGCGACGCCGGGTAATGCCGCGATGAGTCTGATCATGACCATCGACGCTCCGCTGATGTTCTGCTGGAGTGCCGCGTTGTACTTCACCTGGCGTTTTCTGGAAGGCGGTTCAACTTCGAACCGCTGGCTGCTGGCCTTGTCGATAACGATTGGGCTGGGCTTACTGTCCAAGCAA
This sequence comes from uncultured Planctomycetaceae bacterium, assembly GCA_937967665.1. Lineage (GTDB taxonomy): Bacteria > Planctomycetota > Planctomycetia > Pirellulales > Pirellulaceae > CALBSZ01. The sequence continues at coordinate 29,378 of CALBSZ010000219.1, read as the reverse complement.
ACAATGCTGGGATTCGTTGTGTTGAGCGGCCTGTTTTTGCTCACCAGTCCCGAGGATCGCCGCCAGTTCCTGCGGCCTCACGTGTGGCTTTGCGTGTTGGCGTCGCTGGCGTTTTTGACTCCCGTCCTGTGGTGGAACAGCCAGCACGATTGGATCACGTTTCAGCATACGAGCGAGCATTTCTCCGGCCAATCGGTGAGCTTGCTGAAACGCTTCACACGGGCGGGCGAGTTCCTGTTGGGGCAGTTTGGGGTCGCATCTCCAGTCACGCTCTGGTTGCTGGCGATGACGTTGTTTGTCGCGGGGCGTTCCCTGCGTCGGCTGGAACGGCGAGAACGCTTCTTGTTATCGTACTGCCTGTTGCCTTTGCTGCTGGTCGTCCTGTTCAGCTTCACGCGCCGCGTTGAACTTAATTGGCCGGCACCCTTTTATGTTTCCGGCTTCGTGCTGCTGGCCGGCACGCTGGCCGGCGGCGGGTTCCTGCAATCCGCGGCGAACTTGCCGGGCCATGCCTGGCGCCGGGCCGTGATTGTGGGTGTTGCGAGCGTCCTGATCACGTACTTGCTGCCCTTTGGCTTTGGGCTGCAGGGAAGCAAACTGGATCCCGTGGTTCGCCTGCGCGGCTGGCAGGACCTGGGTGCGGAAGTCGGGCAGAAGTTGGCAGCGCTTCCGGACGCTGAAAAACGCGTCCTCGTCGTCACGGCAGGGCGCGGGCTGGCCAGTGAACTGGCTTTCTATCTACCCGACCAGCCGACTGTGCTCGTCTGGCATGACAAGGGGCAAGTGATCTCGCAATACGACGTCTGGGGCTTGCCCGCGGAGCGGCGGCGCAAACACGCTGTCGTCATTACGCCGGGAGACCGCGAAGTGCCGGACGGTCTGCGCGCCGAATTCGACGCCGTGAAGCCCATTGAGTCCGTGGTGATTCCCGTCGGCCAGCAGCGCGAACATCACTACCGACTCTGGCTGGGAACGAATTGGTCCCCCGCCGAAACCACTCGAATCGCCAGGCTTCCCGAATAGACGCTGGGCAATCGAAACGCATCAGCCCTTCATGGCGGGCATCATTTCGCGGATCATTTGAATGGCCGCGGGCCCGACCAGCACGACGAAAATCGACGGGAAGATGAACAGGATCAGCGGAAAGATCAGTTGCACGGCGGTCTTGGCCGCTTTTTCTTCGGCGATCTGACGGCGTCGCGTACGCATCGACTCGCTTTGCACGCGCAGCGCCGTCGCGATGCTGGAGCCGAACTTGTCGGCTTGAATCAAGACGGAAGCAAGCTGCCGCAAGTCGTCCACGCCGGTCCGCTGGCCGAGTTCATGGAGCACCTCCGAACGAGTCAAACCCATTTGCAACTGCATGTTGCAAAGTCCGAATTCTTCGGCAATCGTCGGGTGCGTCTTCTTCATTTCTTCGGCGACCTTGCGCATGGCCTGGTCCAAGGCCAGGCCCGCTTCCACGCAAACGACCATGAGGTCCAGGGCGTTGGGTAAGCCCAGGAAGATCGCCTCCTTACGGCGTCTACTGATGAAGCCGAGAATGACCTCGGGAAGATAGAACATCAGGCCAGCGACCACGATGAAACGCATCAGGCCGCTCATGTTAACGCCATACTGCAAAAACGCCCAGCCACCCCCCATCATAGCGCCTGTCAACAGGCAGGCCATCTTCAGACCCAGGTACATGGTGGGAGCATCATCGCTGCGAAATCCCGCGTACGATAGCTTTTGCTTCAGCTTGCTGATCTCTTTCTCTTTCGTCGGCTGGTTCAGCTTTGCCAGCGCGGGAGTCGCTTTTCCCAGCACGCTGGCAAACGTCTGCGACGATTCGGCCGTCCGCGCAGATGGATCGCGAAGTTTCTCCAATCGTTCTTCCGACCGAGGTTTCTTGGCACTGAACATGTCCAACAGGAACCAGAGCAGCGCTGCGATGCAACCAAAGATCGCAAACGGAAAGAAGGTCGCTATTTCCAGGGCGAATAATTGCATGATGAAGTAGCCTGTTACTACCAGCCGGCCGCGCAAGCCCTAGCGTGCCGAGCCGGAATAGGAGTCCTAGACCTTGATGTTGACAATCTTCTTGATCACGATGGCACCGACGATCTGCATCACCGTCGCAAACATGAGCATCTTCTGGCCTAGCTCATCTTCGAACAGGTTCATGCAATAGGGAGCATTCAGGTAGTACATCACGACGAAGAGCACAGGCGGCAGTGCCAGCAATACGATACCCGACAAGCGGCCTTCGCCGGTCAGCGCCTGAACCTGTCCCCAGATCTTGAATCGTTCGCGAATCAGCGCGCCGATCTTATCAAGGATTTCCGCCAGGTCGCCACCCGTCTGCCGCTGCAGGATCACGGCCGTCGCGAAGAAGCGGAGGTCCAGGTTGGGCACCCGCTCTGTCATTTGTTCCAATGCCGTCTCCAACGGAATACCGAAATTCTGCTCTTCGTAACAGCGTGTGAATTCGGCACTGATCGGATCCGGCATTTCCTCGCCGGCCAGGTGCAATCCGGCGGCCAGACTATGACCGGCGCGGAGGGCGCGCGAAATCAATTCCAGCGCGTCGGGAAGCTGCCGATCAAACTCCGCCAGTCGGCGTTTGCGTTTGAACGCAACGGCAAAATAAGGGATGGTCGCCGCTCCAAATCCCGCGAAGGGCGCCACGTACATGGGAATTGCCGAAACCAATACGCAGACCAGGACACCGACGCCGGCGCAGGCCAGGGTGATGTAGATGAATTGCAAACGGTCAATTGGTGCTTGTGCCTGTTCCAGCAACTTCTTCAAGTCGAAGAAGCGCATGAAAAACATCTCCAGCGGTGTCTGCTGATCCGTTAAGGTCGACGTCAAGAGGCTCGACGAACCGACGTTGTTCGCGGACGAAGTTCCGGTCAGGGCTTCCAGCCGGCTTTCCTGCGCCGAAGTCTGGTCGCCCATGAACCGCAGTCCGACCGCGCCGACAACGGCGGTGACGCACAGCATGATCGCAATAAACAGAACGATGGTAAGCATGTCGCGCTCGGCTGGTGATTCCGTTAGTCTTGAAGCATGACTCGTTCGCGGAAAGCGCTAGCCGGAAGCCGCACGCCGGCCGCTTCCAGGCGGTCCATGAAGGACGGTCGCACTCCCGTTGCCACAAAGCGTCCTCGCGCTTTGCCGCTTTCGTCCACGCCTTCCTGGATGTACCGGAAAATATCCTGCATGATGACGGTTTCCTGCTCCATGCCCACCACTTCCGTGACGTGAGTCACCCGCCGCGGGCCTCCCTGCAGGCGATTTGCCTGAATGATCAGGTCAATGGCGCTGGCCATCTGCTGCCGCATGGCCTTGATGGGCATTTCAAATCCCGCCATCATGATCATCGTTTCCACGCGGGCCAGGGCATCACGCGGTGTGTTGGCATGAAGCGTCGTCATGGATCCTTCGTGTCCCGTATTCATGGCTTGCAGCATGTCAAGTGTTTCGGGGCCGCGGCATTCGCCGATAATGATTCGTTCAGGACGCATACGCAGCGCGTTGCGGACGAGATCCGTGGCTGTTACCGCCCCCTTGCCTTCGATATTGGCAGCGCGCGTTTCCAGGCGTACCACGTGGTCCTGCTGCAACTGCAATTCCGCCGCGTCTTCAATCGTAATGATACGGTCGCAGTTGGGGATGAAGCTGGAGAGTGTATTCAGCAGCGTCGTCTTACCGGAACCCGTACCACCCGAGATCACGATGTTCAGCCGCGCCTTCATGGCCCCTTCCATCAGCATCACCATTTCCGGCGTGAAGGCCTTGAAGTTCAACAAGTCTTCCAGCCGCAACGGATTGGAACCAAAACGGCGAATCGAAACGGCGGCGCCGTCCAAAGCCAGGGGCGGGATAATTGCGTTCACACGAGAACCGTCGGTGAGTCGTGCGTCTACCATCGGGCACGTTTCGTCTACGCGACGACCCACTTTCGATACGATGCGGTCGATGATTTGCACGAGATGGGCGTTGTCGCGGAACTCCACGGACGTCTTTTCCATCTTGCCGTTTCGTTCGCAATAGATGTTCTTGGGCCCGTTAATCAGAATGTCGCTGATCGTCGGGTCCTTCAGCAACAACTCTAACGGCCCCAGACCGAATGTTTCGTCCAGGACTTCTTCGACCAACCGCTCGCGTTCGGTACGGTTCAGAAACGTGTTTTCGACATCGCACAGATGTTCAATAACCGTGCGGATCTCCTTGCGCAGGACGTCTCCCTGCATGTCGCCAACTTTAGTCAAGTCGAGCTTGTCGACCAGCTTGTTGTGGATGCTGCGCTTAAGATTATCGAATTCTTCCTTATTGGTCGCGCCCCCCGTGGCACGTGGTCTGGCCGGCAATGTTTTCATGGTGTTTCTTCCGCGTACCTATATCGATGCCCAGAGATCCCGCAGGGATCACAAGCAAACATAGCTTACCGGTCGCGCCCTGACGCGATTCCGGCGCGCGATGACCGCAAAACCGGTTGGGCCCGCGGCGACCGCGCTGCCTCGATCCCCACAACGGATCGCGGAATCCGGGACGTAACGGTTTTGCGGGCCGCACCGCACTGGCATCGAGGAAACGGGATATTGCCCGGCGTCGTACGATGGCGGGTCATCGAAAACCAACTGAGCGCGAATGCCGAGTTGTCGTGTCAAACCCCGTTGATGATGTTGCGGATCGGCTGGCTGGTTAGCGCGTTCCGGCAGTTCGTGGCGGCCTTCACGCGGATTTCAAGCAACCCTTCTTCGCAGTAGAAAGCGGAATGAGGATTAATCAGCAGGCGATGATGCGCCGGATGCTGCGGATCACGCCAAGCCGCGGTGAGCGGATCGTTGGTCGCCGGCGGTTCACACGGCAGCACATCCACGCCGGCGCCCCGCAAGTGCCCCGAGGCAAGGGCGTCCGGCAGCGCCGCCGTATCAAGGATCACTCCCCGCGCGGTATTGATGAGTATCGAACCGCGCGGCATTGCTGCGATGGCCGCCGCATCGATCATCCCACGCGTCTCGTCGGTCGCCGGGCAGTGCAGGCTGACGATGTACGATTGCGCCAGCAGCTCGTCCAACCTGTCCACTCGTCGAATGCCGTTCGCTTTGTCATAACCATCCTGCTTGTAAGGGTCGTAATAGATCACGTCCATGCCCAAAGCCGCCGCGCGCCGCGCCGCCGCGGTACCGATGCGGCCGAGTCCGACGATGCCGAAGATGCGGCCGCGCAGCCGCGGCAACGGCGCTACAATCCGGTAGTCCCACCGGGCCGGTGCCTGCCGCAGAAGGGAATTTGCCTGGTGAATCCCGCGGGCCAACGACAGCGCCATACCGACGGCCGAATCCGCGACTTCCTCCGTGCCATAGTCGGGAACGTTGGCCACTGGAATCTGGTGCTCGCGAGCAACGCGGATATCGACGTTGTCGAAGCCGACGCCGCAGCGAATGATCAAGCGGCAATGCCTTAGACCTCGAATCGTTTCCGCGGAAATCGTCGTATTGTGGTAGACCATCAGGACATCCGCGTCCGTCACCCGGGCCCGCAATTCCTCGTCGCTGTGCGCGTCCAGCGCGACCAGGTCGGCGAGGTCGCCAAGATGTGTTTTCTCGGGTTCCAGTTCGTCCGTTATGTAATCCGTGATGATGGCTTTGAACTTAGGCATGCTGGTACCAGGTGGTTTGTTCGCGCCGTGCGGCGCGGACGATTAACCCGCGTTGTGCGGTACGAAATGAATGGACTTGAGCGTAATCAGCTCCGCCCCCGGAATGGACTGCGGCCGCAAATAGAGCGTGTGCTGCCCGCTCCGCGTAATCGGTAGAAAATAGAAGTCGGTGATCCACGTGCCGGGCGGCTGGCTGCTCCGGAAGCTGATGCTCTTGGCCCGCTCGTTGTCGATCGACAATTCCGCCGAGCCGGCAGCGTCGCCGGCGGCGTAGACAATTTCGACTTTGAAGAAACCGGGCTTGACGACCCGAAACTCCCACTGAACCCAGTCTTCCACGGCACTCCAGTTGGCGATCACCTCGTCGCCGTTCTGTGAAGACCTGGTGATGGTACTGCCGTGCAATGTGGCTACCGCTGCCGAAAAGTGAATTTCTCCCGTCCCTTCCTGCGTGATCACAACCGGTTGTTGAACTTCCGTCTCCTGGACCATCGCTGCGCCGGGTGGCGTGGGAACGTCATCGGCCGACACTTCTCCGCTTGATGGTTCGCCTGCTGGTAAGCTGGCCACGGTGGCGGAACGCGCACGATATTTCGCGATGCCCCAGGCAATACCGGCCCCGGCAAGAACGAGGCAGGCGATGAGGATAGGAAACCAGGCCGTAGCGTAAAACGGGTCGGCATCAACATGGTCGTCATCATCGGTCGCCCACGTTGGTTCCCGGTTCGTCAACTCCGGCGGCGTGGCTGGCGGCGCCGGTGGCGGAGGACTCGACGCGGGAGCAAGGTACGGCTGGATCGGCATTGCCGCCGAAACGGGAGCGCCGGCAGGCATCGCTGCGGAGTTGGCCAGACGTGATTTCAGCGCCTCGTCGTAGTTGCTCTTCGACTGCGGGTTCAACAAGACGACGCGGGCCGCGGCGATTTCGTTGAGTACCTTCTGCGTGTATTTTCCGCGCGGCCCGGTCTGGTACTGGCGCACCAGCGCCATGCGGTTGTCGGCGGCGTTCATGATCACAGCCGGGTCCGTTTCGAAGCGCGCAATGCCCAATAAACGATAATGGTCCAGCGGCCTTTCGTGCGGCGGGATCTGCAGCCACTGCTGGTACGGATCAAAGGACGGTTCGCTGGACATGGCTTCAAGCACCTCGCCGATGATCGATCCTCGCGGTTTCCGCCTATTTTGCGTGCTCAAACAGTTCGCTGATCGATTGATCGTGGTGGATGCGTTTAATGGCTTCGGCCAACAGCGGGGCCACCGACAGGCGTTTGATCTTGTCCAGGTTCCGCGCGGCGGCCACGGGAATGCTGTCAGTGACAACGACACTTGTAATCGGAGCCTGATCCAGACGCTTGATGGCGGGTCCGCAAAGGAGGGCGTGCGTGGCGGCAACGTGGATTTCACGCGCCCCTGCGTCGTGCACCAGTTTCGCGGCACCGCAAATGGACCCCGCGGTACTGATCATGTCGTCAAACATCAAGGCGATACGACCTTCAATCGGGCCGCCGATGATATTCTCCTGCTTGGTTTCCGTCGCGCTCGCACGGCGTTTGTCCACGATCGCCAGCTTGCCGCCTAAGCGTTTCACATGCCCGACGGCGCGTTTGATGCTGCCCTCGTCGGGACTGACGATCACCAGTTCGTCTGGCTTGATGCCCTGGTTGTGAAAGTATTCGTTCAGCACGGGAGCGGCATAGAGATGGTCGACCGGAACGTCGAAGAAACCCTGAATCTGTGCGGCGTGCAAATCCATAGTGAGCACCCGGTCCGCGCCAGCGCGGGTGATCAAGTTCGCCACCAGCTTGGCCGTAATCGGAGTACGCCCCTCGTCCTTGCGGTCTTGCCGCGCGTAACCGAAATACGGGATCACGGCGGTGATTCGTTCCGCGCTGGCACGCTTGCAACTGTCCATCATGATCAACAGTTCCAGCAAGTTGTCGTTCACCGGCGGGCAAGTCGATTGAATCAGAAAGACGTCGCGACCACGCACGTCCTCTTCGATCTTGCAGAAATTCTCGCCGTCCGGGAATTTTCCCAGCGTGATTTCGCCGAGCCCCAAATGGAGGAAGCCACAAATGTCCTCAGCCAGCGGCCTGTTGGCTCGTCCACTAAAGATCTTCAGTTCACGCATCAAATTACCTGATCCCGGTTGGCTTCACTGCTGGTGGCTTCACTGCTGGTGGCTTCACTGCTGGTGGCTTCACTGCTGGTGTTTAGGGACGCCGCGCGGAGGCGAGGCTACCGGTCCGCGGACGAACCCGGTGCGCCGTTTGAGTAACCCAGTTTCTGCATTTCCAACTCGACAATTCCCAATTCCTCCACCGTGTTGATACTCAACGCTTCACAGTCCTTCAGCACAGGCAGGGCCCGCACGTCGCGGCCGGCGTTCTTGAGGATCCCCGGGCAGTCCGTCACGTAATACTCGCCCTGTCGATTGTCGTTGCGCAACTGCTCCAAGGCTTCCAGCAATTGGGGGCAATCGAACAAGTAGGTACTCATATTAACTTCCTTGATCGCCCGTTGCGCGTCCGTGGCGTCTTTTTCTTCAACGATGCCGAGAAAGTCCCCGTTTGCATCGCGAACGATTCGGCCTAATCCGCGTGGATCGTCTTTTTGCAGCGTACCCAGGATACAAGCCGGCTGCATGCGGTCGAATTCGGTGAACAGCGAGTTCAGCGATGAGGTCTGTATCAAGGGCGAATCCCCGCACACGATCAGTACGGCACCATCACCGCCGGAAAGCAAAGGCACACACATTTTTACCGCGTGGCCGGTCCCCAGCTGCTCCGTCTGCTCAACAAATTCGATATCCCCATATTCGGCCAGTTCCTGCCGCACCCGATCTGACTGGTAGCCGATGACGACCAGCAACCTGGTGACGCCGACTTCGCGCAACGCGTCCAAGACCCAGTGTATTATGGCTCGCCCGCAGACCGGATGAAGCACTTTTGGCAAGTCTGAATTCATCCGGGTTCCTTTCCCGGCTGCCAGAACAATCGCAAGTCGACTCATCCGCGAACCCTCCCTGAATAGATGGCGTCTCAACCGTGCACAGGTTCACATCATGACAAGTTGTTTCTGATCCTGCCAGGGGTTTTGAAACGCGTTCTGGGAAACTCGACCTCCGATACCCGGCCCCAGTCCGACCTGCTTCTGGTTGCGGTCGATTCGCGCAGCGGAGTGGGGTTTCACATGAGCGGTGGCTGGACAGCATGTTCCCATCGAGACGCTTCGTGCAGGGTGGGCGCACCGTGGGCGAGGCAACCTTGCATTGGCGGGCACACGCAGGCATCCCAATGCAACCCATGCTGGGCACCGAACGAACCTGCACTGGTGCCAGCGGCGGGCAACCGCATTCAATCAGAAAACGTCGCGGTCAGGAGGGACGAATGGGTGCAAGCGGGATGGCTAATTCTGCAAATCCAATCGCTCGGTCCACTTCAAGTCGTCCTTCTTGTTGATCAGCCGCAACTGGGAAAAGCCCATGATGTTTCGAATGATGTCCGCCTGCTGGCCTATGAGCAACTTGTTCCCCTGCAAACTGGTTTCCAGTTCCACATAGAACAGGTCCTGCTTTTCCAACTGCTCCTTGCGGTCATTCGAATCAATGGGGGCATGCAGGCGCTTCAGAGAGGAATACAATCGCTTTGCGTCACTGTAGGTGCGGCCACCGTCCTGATTGCCGACGATAATCATTGTCGACAGCAGGCGTCCCACAATCGGATGCTTGATAGCCAGTTGGCCCGAAACGCCCTTGAACGTTTGGGGGGGCGAAATCAGCACCATGGCCTTAATGTCGCGTCCTATCTTGTAGGCGGGAAGCTGCGGACGACTCCAATCCCAAACGGCCCAATTCATCACCGCCAGCGCCCCAAACTCCGAACCGACGCCGCACAGCATTTCGATATTCAATTGGGCCGCGTTGTTCTTTTCAATGAGGAACCGCTTCACCGTTCGCAAGTCCTCGACCACCGCGGCGCCGACGTCTTTAATTCGGTTAGGGTCAATCTGACGCTCGTCCCCAAACTTGGTTTTCTGGGTCGTGCTGCTGCCGTGTCCTCGTAAATCGGGAACGATAACAGCATGCCCCGGTTTCTGGAGCGCCAATGCCAATTCGTGGAATTCCGTACGACGTCCTTCCCAACCGTGAACCAGGACGTACGGGATCGCCTCCTTGCCGAGCGTTCCCGGATAATAGGTGCACTTCAGGACCACACCGTCCCCCGTCGTCAGCGTAATGTCCTCCGGTTCCGGCGGCCCTTTCGGTTCTTCCTCCTCCTGGGCGGCGGTGCTTCGCAAGCACACCATCAGGGAAAGGAACGCGATGATCAGCCACGACATACGGCTGTCGACACTACTCATGACAGAGACCTCTTGATTGAAACTTCTCGCGAAGTCGAGGATGAAGCATTTTGGCGATGACCACCGGGGAATTTCCAGCGGCCCTTGTACGTCTTAATCCTAGATGGGCCAACGTGTTTCGTCAACGAAACCAGGCTGCTGCCGCGGTAGCCCGTTATTGCCACTAAGCATAACTTATTTCGCGACCACAACTTACACACATTCGCCGCATGCCATATCGGATCAAGCGGTGACCTAAAATTCGATTGTTGGCTCGGTTTTTGGAGTACTTTCGTGGGATAGTTGCGTTCTAACTGATGGTGAACGCTGGTGTGTTTGAACCGGACGGGGAATATAAAACACGTTCAGGCAACGAATTACGTAACGGCTAGCTTGCGGCGGAACATAGATTCAAGGACAATAGGTCGCTCTGGGTTCTTTTCGAGCAACAGGAGGATGAAGGCAGTGAAATCCCTACAACAGTGGTGGCAAAGGCAAACGGGAGAAGAGGAAACCCCCTTCGATGGCGATTCGTTTGCCTTCCTCGGCAGCCTCTTTTTTCACATGTGCCTGCTGATTGCTCTCGGCTTGATTCCCTTGGTGGGGAGACATATTCAAGTGACCCTGGACGTCACGACTCCGCTGGAGGAAGAGGAGGTTGAAGAGCTGGAATTGCCGGAAGAGTTCTACTTCAGCGAACAGCCCGCGGAGCAGGTCGGCGCCAACAGTGTCAGCGGCGTCCAGATGGCGATGTCCCTGGCGCCAAATCTCTCTGAGGTTTCAGACGTCCCCAGCCCGGTCGATTTTGAACCCACGGTTGACGCCAAGATCGAAATCAATCAGGAGATCACCGTCGCGACCGGCTTGCACTACAGCGAAAACATGGTCGTGAAGGGAGCCGCCGGACAGGGAACTACCGGCGCGATGGGAGCGATCGATCGGATCACGCACGAGATCCTGTTGTCGCTGGAAGAGCGCGAGACATTAGTCATCTGGCTGTTCGACCAGTCGGGAAGCTTGGCGCGACAGCGCGCCGCGATTCACGACCGCTTTGACCGCATCTATGAAGAGCTCGGCGTCATCGAAGCCGCGGGCAACGAAGCGTTCGCCAAGCATAAAGACAAGCCGCTGCTGACATCGGTCGTCGGTTTCGGTCAACAGGTCAATTTGATGATCAACAAGCCGACCGACAACCTGGCTGAAATCAAGGACGCGGTTGCTGCCATCAAGCAAGATGATTCCGGCGAGGAAAAAGTGTTCTCGGCGTTACACATGGCAGCCGATCATTACAAGAGCTATCGCGTTCCGCAGGGAGAAAGCGGCGAACCGGACCGGAATGTCATGCTGATCGTGTTTACGGACGAGATCGGTGACGATCAAAACGGCCTGGAACCGACCATCCAGATTTGTCGACGCTACGAAATGCCGGTCTACGTGGTCGGCGTGCCGGCCCCGTTCGGTCGCCGCGAGACGCTGGTGAAGTGGGTCGATCCCGATCCGCAGTACGATCAAACGCCGCAATGGGGACGGGTCAATCAGGGCCCGGAATCGTTCATGCCAGAGCGGATTAACCTGACTTTCGGAGCGAGTCGCGAGGACAAAGACCCCATCGATTCCGGCTTCGGGCCGTTCGCACTGACACGACTTTGCTACGAGACCGGCGGGATCTACTTCACCGTCCATCCGAATCGCAATGTGAATCGCGAGGTGTCGCGTAACGAGACGGCTGAATTCTCTGCGCACATCAAGCACTTTTTCGATCCGCACATCATGCGGGCCTATCGTCCCGATTATGTGACGCCAGACGAGTACTTGCGTCGCGTCAGCAGCATCAAGTCCCGCGCGGCTCTGCTGAAGGCCGCTCAAATGTCGTGGCTCAAACCCCTGGATCAGCCCGAAACGCGGTTTGTGAAACGCAGTGAAGCCGAACTGGCCAACGATCTGACGAAAGCACAGCAAGCCGCCGCGAGATTGGAACCGGAAGTGGAAATGCTTTATCAGACGTTGAAACTGGGCGAGGCCGATCGGGCGAAGGAAGTATCGCCGCGTTGGCAGGCCGGGTACGACCTGGCAATGGGGCGCGTGATGGCGGTCAAAGTTCGGACGGAAGCCTACAATGCCATGCTGGCCAAAGCCAAACGCGGCATGAATTTCAAGAACGACAAGAACAACACGTGGATTCTGAGGCCAACCAACGACCTCACGGAACTCGGCAGCGTTCTCGCCAAGTCCGGAACGAAAGCCAACGAATACCTGACGCGGGTTATCGAAGAACACGCCGGAACGCCGTGGGCCCTGCTCGCCCAGCGGGAACTCGAAACGCCGCTTGGCTTCGAATGGGTCGAGGAATACACCGATTTGACGCCGCGAAATACAGGCGCGGGTGGTGGCAACAACAACAATCCGGCACCCGCCAACGACACGCGGAAGATGATCAAAAAGGGCCCGCCGAAACGGCCCCTCCCGAAACTCTAAAGTACCCTCGTCGGACAACAGGCCAGCGATTCGCTGGCCTGTTGTCTTTCTTGCCTGACGAAGCGGGCAGCAGAAACAGGGTCGGGTCTTATTTCGGTGGCATTTGCACGTGCACAGTGGTTAGGGTCCAACCATGCCGCGACGACATCGCAACGCAACAGGCGGCTCGCCCGGATGATTCATGGTTGTAGATGGTGTCGAGCAAACGAGCGAAAACGGGTGGTTCTGCATTCGCGAACAACTCTCGTGAGCAGACAGCGTGTGAAAACAAGCGTGATTCGTTTGCGCTGGCCCACCAATCACTTACTCGAGCGGCAGCCGTCACCGCCCCACACAGACTCGGATGAGAAAGTTTACATCCTGGATAGATAGTCGCTCATCGTTAGTGTCATGAGGATCGCCAGCCAAAAAAATCCCGCTACCGCGGCCATGCGGATGACGAAGGTGTTGTAGCGGAGGTGCATGAAAAACAACATGATCAACGCTGCTTTCGAAACGGCGATGGTGAGTCCGACGAGCAGATTCAGAACTTCGTTCTCAATTTGCGCGGCGGCCACAGTCAGCGCTAGCAATACGAGGAGCGCGGCAAACACGAAAGCATAGGTTTTCACCGGTACAATGTGGTGTGTCATGATCAGCGAATCAGATAGAGCAACGGAAACAGAAATACCCATACAATATCGACGAAGTGCCAGTAAAGCCCCGTGATTTCGACGGGCGTATAATACTCGGCGGAAAAACACTTCTTCCAGGCCTGCGTAGCTGCAATTGTCACAAGTGCGACGCCGATGATCATGTGCAGCGCGTGAAATCCGGTCATGGCAAAATAGAACGAGAAGAACAATTCAACATGTTGCGGGTCGACCGGCGAACTGTGCGGTTCGCTCAGTGAAAATGACTCGCCGGGCACATGGTGTGTCGCAAATTTCTCCGTGTACTCAAAACCCTTGATTCCGAGAAACACGACGCCCAACAGCAATGTGATGGCGAGCAGGAAGACAGTCCCTGTTCTCCGGTTGGTTTGCGAGCAGCGTACGGCCAGAGCCATCGTGAAGCTGCTCAAGAGTAGCACGGCCGTGTTCACCGTTCCGGCCACAAGCTGCAGATGCGAACTACCCACAGCGAACGCCTGGGGATAATTGACCCGGTAGATGGTGTAGCCAACGAACATTCCGCCGAAGAACATGATCTCGGTCGCCAGGAAGATCCACATTCCCAACCGCGCGGCATCGAACTGCTGATCGGCGTCATCAAAATGGTGAGCTAGGTGGGTATTCATCGTGATCAATTCGCAACTGGCTCCAATGGTTCGCCTTCCGCTGACGATTCGTCCAGCGGTGGATAAGCATAAGCTTCTTCGGTCACGACGGGTGTCTCGTCAAAATTCAAGGTTGGTGGCGGCGATGGCGTTTGCCATTCCACTCCCTTGGCATTCCACGGATTCGGTCCGGCGGCTTTTCCGTACTTCAAGGACCACAGCAGGTAGACCAGCGGAATCAGATATCCCAAACCCAGGATGGATGCGCCGGCGGATGACATGACGTTGAGCACTTGAAATTCGTCAGGATAGACATGATAACGCCGCGGCATCCCCAGGTAGCCCAGCACGAACTGCGGAAAGAAAGTGAGATTGAAGCCCACAAACACGACGACTGCCGAGACGCGTCCCCACCACTCCGGATAGAGACGGCCGGTCATCTTCGGCCACCAGTAATGTACGCCGCCCAAATACCCCATGACGGCTCCGCCCACCATGATGTAGTGGAAGTGGGCGACAATGAAATAGGTGTCATGGACGTGAAGATCGACGGCAAGCGTGGCCAAAAACAGTCCGGTCAATCCGCCCAAAGTAAACAGGCCAATAAATCCCAAGGCGTAAAGCATCGGTGTTTCCAGCGAGATCGAACCCTTGTGCAGCGTGGCGGTCCAATTGAACACTTTCACCGCCGAGGGGATTGCCACGAGCATGCTGAGGAAAGAAAACACCATGCCCGCGAACACCGACTGGCCGCTGACGAACATGTGATGCCCCCAGACCAGAAAGCTTAGTACGGCGATGGCCACGCTGGAAAAAGCGATGAACGAATAACCGAAAATGCGTTTGCGGGCGAAGCAAGGAACGATCTCGCTGACCACGGCCATGCTGGGCAGCACCATGATGTAGACTGCTGGGTGCGAGTAGAACCAGAACAGGTGCTGGAACAACAACGGATCGCCGCCGAGTTTCGGATCGAAAATGCCGACACCAAGTCCTCGTTCCAACGCGATTAGCGCCAACGAGATGGCCAGCACCGGCGTTCCCAGCACCATGATGACCGCCGTTGCGTAATGCGACCACACAAAGAGCGGCAGGCGAAACCAGGTCATCCCCGGCGCTCGCATCGTGTGCGTCGTGACAATGAAGTTCATGCCAGTCAGGATCGACGAAAAGCCGGCCACGAAGATTCCCATTGCCATCGCCATCACCTGCGAATTGGCGTATGTTGTGCTGTACGGCGTGTAAAATGTCCAACCGGTGTCGACACCGCCACCGACGATCGCGGCAATGGCCAGAATTCCACCGGCCATGAACAGATACCAACTGAGCAAGTTGAGTCGCGGGAAAGCCATGTCGCGGGCGCCGATCATCATCGGCACCAGAAAGTTGCCTAACACAGCGGGAATCGAAGGGATCAGGAAGAAGAACACCATCACCACGCCGTGCAGCGTGAACAGCCGATTGTAGGTCTCGGAAATCAACAAGTCTCCTTGGGGAGTCATTAACTCCAACCGGAACAGGATCGCAGCAGCGCCACCCACGAAGAAGAACAGCGTGAGCGAGATCATGTACAAGATCGCGATCCGCTTATGGTCCGTCGTCAACAACCACGACCAGATGTTGTAGTTCGCGTTCAAGTAATGGCGTCTGGGCAATTCGGCGACACTCATGGTTGCTGGTCCGTATCATTGGGAGTTTCAAACGGCGGTGGTCCGCTTTTCGGAGTCCTTTGCTGCGGCGGCTGCAATGATTTCAAGTACGCGATCAGTTGGAAGACTTCTTCCTCGCCGATTTGCCCTTTATACGTCGGCATCACCGGCTTGTAGCCGGCGACGACTTGGGCAGTGGGATCAAGAATGGATTCTCTCAGATAGGCTTCGTCGGCTTGGAGCGTGCTGCCGTCCTCCAACCTGACCATCCGGCCGAAGATGCCATCTAGTGGCGGGCAGCGGGGGTTGGTCGGATTGTTGTGACACGTCCCACAGCGAAACTGATCGTATAGCGATTCGCCCGCCGCTTCGGGTGATTCGCTCGATGCGCCCCGGAGCCACTGGGCATATTCCGCCGGCTGCTGGACCACAATTTCGCCAGTCATCCGAGAATGGCTCGTACCGCAATATTCCGCGCAGAAGAGGTGATAACGCCCCGTCTTTGTGGGCTGAAACCAAATCGTCGTATAACGACCTGGCAGCACATCCTGTTTGACGCGAAAGCTGGGAACAAAGAAGCTATGGATCACGTCTTGAGAAATCATCCGCAGCTTGACCGGCTTGCCGACGGGAATATGCAGCGAGTTGATCTCCTGCTTGCCGTCGGCGTGCTGGATCTTCCACATCCATTGCTTGGCCAGGACATTGATCTCGATGCAGTCCGGCGGCGGCTGATGTACCTTAAAAAACAAGTCGGCTCCCCAGCCGAACATGATCATCGTCAGTCCTAGCGGGATCAACGACCAGGTAATCTCCAAAATCCAGTAACGGTTTCCCGACACTTGCGAACGATCCGCGCGCGCTCCGTGACGGTACTTGATCACGAAGTACACGATAAGCAGAAAAATAAGCAGCGTGAAAAACGACGCCACGCCCAATAAAAAAACATACAACCGGTCCACCTGCTCGGCGGCGGTCGAGGCTTGTTCAGGAAACAGGCGAAAACTGGTGTCCATGGCTAACAATGTTGGTCAGAAGGTGCTGGTTCGTGGGATGGGCTAACAGCGCAACCCGCCTGTCGAACTGTTTGCCTGGCTGGACGTGAGCCTGCCCCACGGTCACGACGAATCATGACAATGATCGCCGTGCCCATGCTGATCACCGTGGCCAGGCCCGCTAGACGCAACAGGTTCATGATCGCCAGCCCGTACTTACCTGTCGTCGGATCGTAGTGGTAACAGAGTAACAACAACTGGTCCGTGGCAGTGCCGATTTGACCACCGGATGCCTGGACCAACGCCAACCGCAAATCGCGCGGCGGAAATTCGACACCATACAGGTAGCGCGACACTTTGCCATCCGGAGTCAACACAACCAGGCCGGCCGCATGCGCGAACTGGCCTGTCGTCGAATCGAACCTGTAACGGAAGCCGACGGCGTTGGCCAATCGCCGCGTTTGGGGTTCGTCGCCAGTGAGGAAACGCCAGCCGCGTTCTGCGCCGGGGCGGCCGTAACGTTTCAACGCCGTCCGCCTGGCAGCCGCGGCCAGGTCATGACCTTCTCGTGGATCGAAACTGACGGTGAGGACGGTGAAGTCCTCGCCCGCATCAAGTGACAGTTCCGTCAAGCCGCGTACTTGTCCGTCCATCGTCATGTTGCAGAGCATCGGACATTCGTAATACACAAGGTTCAGGACGATCGGTTTGCCCTGGAATAGATCGCGCAATGGAATCGCGGCGCCCGTCTCGTCCCGAAGCCGAATGTCAAGCGGCACCTGCGCGCCGAGTTTCTGGTCGATTCCCACGTCGGTTGGCAAATCATTCGGTGAAATGCGTGAGTTGCCCTGGTCATCTCGACTAGCAGATACCACCGCCACACAGGCACCGCCGGCTAGCACCAGCAGCGTAGCGAAAGCCACCCAGACTTTCGGGTGCCAACACTTTCGGCACTCAACCCGTCGCAACTCCTGGGGCGTTTCGCTACGGCAGTCGTTGCCGTCATTTCGGTTGGTCGTCATCGTGCTGCTCACTTTTCTGTGCATCTTCCGGGAACCCTCTTTTCGCCAGAATGTCCATTGCACGATGGATCGGGATTCGGGCGATGCCTGCCGGCGCGTCAATCCACTCGTAGTTAGTCAATCGTTGCTGCTCGGACTGTCGCAGTTCGCGCAAAAGCTGCGGCTGCCTGGCAGTGACTTGCGGGCCGGTCGTCGAATGCGTGGGGTGCATGCCCGTCGCTGATCCTGCGGCGTTCGGCATCTGGCTGGCCAGATAGCGATTCGCTGCGTATACCGTCAGCAGAACCAATGCCACTAACAGCACCAGTCCGGATATGGACAACTTCAGTAGGCGCGCATTGACAACATCCGGCTCATGGCCGCGACGACTGGCGTTATTCCGTTGGCTGGAGTTGGATTCGTTCATCATTGATTCATGGCCACGATCTGCGGGATGTTTCGCCGGAGTAACCCGATAAAGATGCGCGCCCAGAGTCCTCCCATCGTCACGGGCACCACGATATCGGCCCAGTGAATCAACAATTGCCGCGGGTGGAACGAGGGCACCAGAGTCCAGACGAAAAAGAAATACTGCATGACGAAGACCAACGCGGCAATCGCAGCCAGAGTGCGTGGGTTTTGTTTCAGTTCGCGCGACAGCAGCGCGAAGAAGGGGACGAAGAACTGAAGGCCCACAATGGCCAGTCCCAGCCATTGCCAGCCGCCCTCTAAACGATACACGTACCAAACGTTCTCTTCCGGCAGGTTGCCCGACCAGATGATCAGAAACTGCGAGAAGGCAAAGTACGCCCAGAGCATCAAGAAGGCCAACATCAGCGAGCCTAAGTCTCCTAGCGCTGGCGACAGGTTCGTGGTTGAAACGGCTCGCCCCCGCCAAAAAAGAGCTGCGAACGATAGCGTCACGAAGGCCAGCGCGGCCAACACTCCTCCGATTGCCACCACCGCTCCGTAAATTGCGGAATACCACTGGGGATCGAGCGACATGGCCCAGTCGATGGCCGCAAACGTGACCGTTAAAACCAGCGCAACAAGACCGCCGGCACTCACCAGTCGCCGCCAGCGAGGCCGATCCGTCGGCACATCCGATTTCCGCGGGCGGAGCGACAACGCCAACAGTATCCAGATGACGAAGTAGCCAAGCGCACGGCCGTAGAAGAAAGCCGGATTCAGATAAAGGCTCTTTGGATCCGAGCTGGGCGCAGCGAAAGTCGCCAG
Organism: uncultured Planctomycetaceae bacterium; assembly: GCA_937967665.1. GTDB lineage: Bacteria > Planctomycetota > Planctomycetia > Pirellulales > Pirellulaceae > CALBSZ01. The sequence goes on along the minus strand of CALBSZ010000219.1, from coordinate 10,770 downwards.
GACTCTCGGAGTCGCGAACCGTCGAAACTCGTGGCGAGTTTCACTGCGAGTGGTCGAATGTACTTTGCTCGTTTCCTCGCTGATGCTTCGGGACTCGACTTGCCGTGACGGTCTGTCTTCATAGCTTGGACCCGCCCACGGATAGAGGTGCTGGATACCAAATGCCACGGGCAAGAACAGGCCGGCAAGCAGCGGCACGGTCGCCGTGCCGCATTCCAGCAGCGGCTTAATGGCGACTCCCCAACGCCCCCCGACCAGGTAATAGAGCATCAGAATCCCCAGGCAGCCCAACGTCACGGCCCACCAGAAAAGGAACGCCACAAGGTAAGAACGCAAGAATTGTTCCAGACTCGTGGCCGCGGCCAACCCGCAGAGAACCGCGCCAAGGACGGCCACAGCCGTCGCACCGCGTTGCCACTTCTTCAGGGTGTCGAGGAATGTGTTGTTGGGGTCGATCATGGAGTTCCGCCCTTCCGTTGCAGCGCCTCGCGATCGAGTGCAGGCAACTCGCCGACGTGGGCGTGTTGGCTCAGCTGTAACGCCCGTACATAGGCGATAATCGCCCAGCGGTCAGCCGGAGAAATCTGGTCGGCGTAGTCTGGCATCCGCCCGAACCCATGCGTGATGACGTCGTAGAAATGCCCGACAGGCTCATCGCGCAGACGGTCGCTGTGATACGAAGGCGGTCTGGGAAATCCGCGTTGGACTACCATCCCCTGGCCATTGCCCGTCCGATCGTGGCAGGCGGCACAAAAGATGTCGAACCGCTCGCGACCGCGATCGAGAATCTGAGCCATCACCCGTTCGTCGCCGCCGGACAGCCGGAACTGCTCAGCGACCCGGAAGTGCTCAGCGACCTTGTGTAGCGGATACGTTTCAACGGCCTTCCCACGCACTTTGCCCTCGAAAAACACCGTGTCGATGCGCAATTGACCGCGGGCGACCGTTCCAGGAACAAGCGGTCGCGCCGCCTGCCCGTTGGCAAAGAAGTCGCTCGTCTCCAGCGGCTCGAAGTGCGGTTGATCCGCCATGTCCTGCCAACATCCGACGAACGTGGCGAAAAGCGCAAGCACCGTCATCCCCATCGAGACCCGGCGCGTCAGTGAGGGACGGGCGCGATCCAATTCCTCATGAACGCTGCGGGTTAGAAGCTCATGCCGCCGTCGCGCTCGGCATCTATCGCGGAACATCGAATACCTCCTTGGCTCCGGTACGATGGAGCAGTTCTCGCGTCTCCTGTTCCACGAACTTTTCGTCGGACGCCTCGATGCATAGAAAGAATCGATCCCGCGATGCATGGGAAAAGGCGGGCACGCCGAACAGCGGGTGATGCGGTCGGGGCAGGCCGTTGAGGGCCAGCATGCCCAACACGCCGGCAATGGCCCCGAACAGTATGGTCACCTCGAACGTTACGGGAATGAAGGCGGGCCAGCTATGCAACGGCCGCCCACCAATGTTCACGGGATACGCGATCACGGCAACCCAGTATTGCAGAACGTAACCCGCTATCCCGCCGACGATACCACCGATCAGAATGACCAACGGTATCTTTGTCCGGCGGAAGTTCATCGCCTCCGCCAGGCCCTCGATCGGCATGGGGGAAAAGGCGTCGATCCGCCGGTATCCGGCCTGATGTACTTGTTGCGTGGCCTCGACCAACTCTTCGGGATCGGCAAATTCCGCCAGCAGTCCGTACAGTGAAGTTGGCGCCGTCATTGCGATTCTCCTTGGGATTCTTCCAGCAACTCGCGCATTTCAAAGATCGAGATCATCGGCAGCATACGGATAAAGAGAAACAGCAGCGCGGCGAACAACCCCATGCTGCCAAACAGGGTCGCCCAATCCCAAAACGACGGCACATACATACCCCACGACGATGGCACAAAGTCACGATGCAAGCTGACAACCACGATCACGAACCGCTCCAACCACATGCCGAGATTGATCATCAACGCCAGCATGAAGAGCCACGGCACGCTTCGCCGTACTGCGCGAAACCAGAGCAGTTGCGGAATGACGACGTTGCAGGCGATGAGCAGCCAATAGCACCAGCCGTAGGGACCAAACAGGCGGTTGAGAATCATGTACTGCTCAAACTGGCTGCCGCTGTACCAGGCCATGAAGATCTCCATGAGGTACCCATAAGCGACAACCAATCCGCTGGCAAGCAACACTTTGGCCATGTTGTCCAAATGCCGATCGGTAACCAGATCATGCAGGCGGTAGACTGCTCGCAGCGGAATGGCGATCGTCAGCACCATGGCGAATCCGGAATAGATGGCTCCGGCCACAAAATACGGTGGAAAGATAGTGGAATGCCAGCCTGGCACGATCGTCACGGAAAAATCGAAACTAACGATCGAGTGGACCGAAACCACCAACGGCGCAGCCAGGCCTGCCAGGATCAAATACGCTCGTTGATACCTGAGCCAATGTCGTGCCGAGCCGCGCCAGCCCATGGACAGAATTCCGTACGTAATCTGCGCGAACTTGCCCTTCGCCTTGTCGCGTAGCGTTGCCATATCGGGGATCAGTCCGACGTACCAGAACAGCAGCGAGACCGTCGCGTAGATGCTGACGGCAAAAAAGTCCCACATCAACGGACTGCGAAATTGCGGCCAGACTCCCGTTGTCGCCGGATAGGGAATCAAGTAGTAGAAGTATTCGGGCCGGCCCAGATGCAGCAACGGAAACAGTCCGGCGCAGGCGACGGCGAACAGCGTCATCGCCTCGGCGAAGCGGTTGATCGACGTCCGCCACTGCTGTCGCAACAGAAGCAAAATTGCGGAGATGAGTGTCCCTGCATGCCCGATTCCAATCCACCACACGAAATTGACGATCGCGAAGCCCCAGGAGACGGGAATGTTGATCCCCCAGATTCCCACGCCTTTGACAAACAGCCACGTAATCGCCCACAAGAGCAGCATCACCAGGGAAAAAGCAATCGCGAAGCCAACGTACCAACTGCGCGGCGTTTGCCCTGACAGGACAACAGCACTGATCTTGTCCGTAACCGTTCCGAAGGTGTAGTCTCCCGTCAGGAACTTGGAGTGTCCTGCTTCGGTTGCGGCGGGTTTGTCTTGCGCGTCCGACATCGTTAGTGACTTGCTTTCGATTCCATCGTTTCGAGTTCCGGATTCGGATTCCTCAGGGCCGCGAGGTACGTCGTCCGCGGCCTGGTATTCAGTTCACCCAGTAGTGAGTAATTCAGCGGATCTTCCGTTTGCTGCTTTACGCGACTGGCCGGATCATTCAAATCGCCGAAGACGATCGCTTGGGACGGACACGCGGCCTGGCAAGCCGTAACCAGTTCGCCGTCGCGGATCGATCGTTCTTCCTTCTCGGACTGGATTCTTGCAGCGCTGATCCGCTGCACGCAGTACGTGCATTTCTCCATCACGCCTCGATTGCGAACCGTAACGTTGGGATTATTGAGCAACTTCAGGCTGGGTTTTTCAAGGTCCGAGTATTGCAGGAAGTTGAACCGCCTCACTTTGTAGGGACAATTGCTCGAGCAGTACCGCGTACCAACACACCGGTTGTAGACCATTTCGTTGAGCCCCTCATCGCCGTGAACCGTTGCTCCTACCGGACAGACCGGTTCGCAAGGCGCGTTTTCGCAGTGCATGCAGGGAACTGGTTGATGCACAACCCGTGGATTGACCGCAGGGCCTTCGTAGTACGAATCAACACGAATCCAATGCATCTCGCGGCCACGGGCTACCTGGTCCTTACCGACCACGGGAATGTTATTCTCTGCCTGGCACGCGACGGCGCAAGCGTTGCAACCAAGGCAACGGTTCAAGTCGATGGTCATGGCCCACTTGTAGCCCTCGTATTTGTGCTCATCAGGCGGAAACAGCGAAGTCGCTTCGCCATGTTCGTGCGACTGCATAAACTCCGGACCGTGTGGGTTGTCGCGAAGTTGTCCCAGTGTGCCACCACGCACCAAATCGCGGCCTTCCATAAGATGATGGTGCTGGGTGGCTGCGAGTGGCATGCGACGGCCCGTTGTTCGCAAACTCACACCGTCGATGTGCCACGGAGATGCGCTGGTTTGGAACTCGAAGGCGTTGAACCCAGCACCGGAGCCAACGCGGCCGGCACGCGCTCTTCCGTAGCCGAAATGAACGGTGACCGACTGATCGGGATGGCCAGGCACGATCCAAACGGGCGCTGCGAGTCTCCGCTGTTCATGTTCCAACTCGATGACATCGCCGTTTTCTAATTTCAGCCGCTCTGCCAATTCGGGACCGACAAGCGCCGCATTGTCCCACGTCAGTTTGGAAAGCGGTTTCGGCAACTCCTGCAGCCAACCATTGTTCGCGAAGCGGCCGTCCCAGATCGTTGGATCGGGGCGGAAGACGACGTCAACCTGATCCCGGGGCAAGTCTTCAAATCTGCCGCTTCGCGACGCGTTCTTCAGGAGGTCGGAAACCTGCCTCACGGTGGCACTCTTTTTCGGCCACTGGGTCCCTGAAATGAAGCCTTCGTGCAAGGCGGTCTGCCAGACGGACTCGAAATCCTCCGTGTCATTCAGACGGTTCTGCCAATGCTCTTTGACGAGGTCCAAGGGCGAACGTCCTGGCTTGCCCAACATCGCGGAAAGCAGTTCGTGCGACGACCGGCCTTGGTAAAAAGGAGCGATCAGCGGCTGAACGATGGAAGCCGTCCCATTGGCAGCCCGCGCGTCACTCCACGACTCCAGGAAATGCGTTTCGGGGATGTGCCAATGACACCGTGCCGACGTCTCATCTTCATAAAGTCCGAGGCGAACGCGAAACGGTACTCTGTCGAGTGCGTTGGCGAAACGCAAATCGGCGGGTGAAGTGTAAACAGGGTTGCCGCCGAGGATGAACAGCACATCAACCTTCCCCGCTTCCATGTCCGCGACCAGCTCGCGCAACGATTCGTTCTGCACGACCGGTTGGGCTTCGACAGGCTCGGAGTACGTCACGGTCTGACCGGTATTTCCCAGCACGCGGTTTATGGCGTGGACCAGGCCGTGAACGAACGGCGAGGCGGATGGGCCGGCGATGACCAGGCTCGCTCCTGGATCGTCCTGGCGACGATAGTTTTGCAAATCAGCGGCGATCGTCTCCAGCCAGCGGCGCGTTGTATCCGTAAGCTCCGTACATTGAGACTCTTCCACGCTGACACCGAGCCGTTCGGCCAGTGCGATCGCGAACGCTTCAATCTGGCCCGCGCGCAACGGCAAGCGATGATCGGCCTTCATGCCGGTCAACGTTGGCGTGCTCTCCAGCACGTACAGCCGACTCATTTCCGCCCGACTGTTCGTCGCCGGCTGCACATCGCGCCTGCTGGCGAACTCCATTGCATGCCGCAGATGGTCGGGGCCACTGGTTAAGAAGTCCGAGTCCAGAGAGAGGATCACGTCCGCGCGATCCAAGTGGTAGTGCGTGCCCATGAACTCGCCCAGCGCGAGCTTTGCTCCCGCTAATTCATTGTCGCGGTTGACCGGCTCGAACTGATGCCATTGGGAATCTGGATATCGTTGGCGAAACTCAGCGATTTGAGCGGCCAGTGTCGGCGAAGTGATTGTTTCGGTCAGCAGCCGAATTCCGCGGCCTTCGATGGACGCTTGCCCTTCCAACTTCGGGCGAAGCGCTGTAAGAAACTCGTCCCACGTGCTGATTTCACCCGCGCGCGTGACGGTCTGTGATCGGTCGGGGTCGTACAGCGTTAGAATCGCAGCCTGGGAAAAGATGTCACTCACGCCTGGCGCGGTCGTTTCGCTGCCTTGCCAAAATGCGGCCGGAACACTTGGATGTTTAGGGTTTCCTTCGATTTTCGTTGGCCGGCCCATGTGGCTTTCCACCAGCAGTCCCGTGGCCACACCACCGGTCGTCATCGCCGTCGCAAAGTACAGCGGCTTACCCGGTACGAGTTGTTCCGGCTGCTCTACGTAGGGAACTATTTGTTCCGGTGGCTGTCCCCCGCAACCTGACAGGCCCGCCAAGGCCAACGATGCTCCCATCAAAGTCAGGAATTCCCGCCGGTTCGCCTTCCATTGCGAAGCCCCTTCCGGAAACTCGCGTTCGACATACCGTTGAAACTCGGCGCTGCCGGCCAATTCTTCCAGGCTGCGCCAATACCCGCGCCCGCGTTGTGATGTGAGGCGCCTGCGCAAATCTTGCAAGTGGGAAACGTCTTTTCTGGGCATGACCTCACCGATGGCACGTGGAACAACTTGTCTTGCTCTCGATCTGATACTCCGCAACGAGATCGCTCGCCAACCTCGGATCGATTGTCGAATCGCTCGTTGCTGCAAACACGTCATTTCGATCACCCACAAACAATTCCGGTCGTCGATGGCAAGCCAAACACCACTGCATGTGCAATGTGTGTTCGCGCCACATCAGCGGCATCTCATTCACCTCGCCGTGGCACTTTACGCAAGCGATTCCCTTGTGAATGTGGATACTGTGATCGAAGTAGACGAAATCGGGCAGGTCGTGGACTCGCGTCCACTTCAACGGCTCGCCAGTCCGCAGACTGTCGCGCACCGGTTGCAGCATCGCGCTTTTGGTGAACAACTGCGAATGGCAATTCATGCAGGTCTTTGTCGGTGGTATGCCGGCGAATGAAGAGTTCTCGACACTCGTGTGGCAGTAGCGGCAATCCAGACCCACGTCGCCCACATGGTGCTTGTGGCTGAATGGCACGGGTTGCTCGCGGACGACTCCCACCTCAGTCACATACGGGGACCGCACGACCAGCAACAGCAACGACACAACGGCTGCCGCGATGAACACCGCCCCAAAGATGCTCACACGAGCAACCGTATTCATACTGGGATGAAAGATCTGCGCCATCGTGTCTTTCGGGGAATCAGCGTACCAGGAGTTCTTGTGTCCACAACGAGCGAATGACATGGGCTGCAATCACTTGAGTCACGACGATTACAACGTTCTCCGCCTTGCTGTCACTCATTCAATTCCGGCCAGATAATGTCCGCATAAGACGTTTCAAGACTATCTGCTTACCGGTGTCCCACGCGCCTCAGCCTGTGCTTCGCCGGCCAAGAGGTGTCCTGCAACGTCACCGTCTCCATCCTCCAACTCGATTTTCAGCGAAATGAACTTCAGCAGATCCTTGAGCGAAAGGATTCCTTCGAGATGACCATTTTCAACGACCATCAGCCGCGAAGCGCCGTTGCGGCTCATCCTGGACAGCGCTTGCATGGCATCGGCATCGCGGCCAATTGTGTTCTCGTCAACACACGGCTCGACGATCTCTCCCACAGTTCGCTGATCCCACTCGCCGCGCGGGATTTGTTGCACGCCCCGTGTCGTGACACACGCTACTAAGCGGCCGTCGTCAGTAACGGGAAACATCTTATAGTGGTGCCGGTAGATGTAGTCCTCGACAAGCTGATGGACGGTAGTTTCCGAGGACACCGTTACAACGTCGCTCTGCATGAATCGTTCGACCGGCTCGCCCTCCAACGCGTGGCGGATCAGAACTTGCTGGTAAGACATCTGGGCTGCGCCGCGGAGGAACATCCCGATCAAGAACTGCCACATGCCGCCGACAAAGTTCCCGCTAATGAAACTGACCACGCCCATCAGAATGAGCAGCAGGCCGAAGCCGGACCCAATGGTGGACGTGATCCGTGTCGCCCAGCGCAGGCTGCCTTTGACCTGCCAGAGGATCGACCGGAGTACGCGGCCGCCGTCCAAGGGAAAGGCCGGAATCATGTTGAACAGCACGACAACGCCATTGATCATGCCCAGATACCAGAGCACGCCGGCGATAGGCGGCGCCAGACCGGCTTCTCCGTAGATGCTTGCAACGTAGCACACAACGGCAATCACGACGCTGACGATCGGGCCGGCGACGGCGACGCAAAACTCCGCCTTCGCGCTCGGCGGCTCCTTTGTCATTTCCGCGACGCCGCCGAAAATAAACAGCGTGATACCGCGCATCGGCACATCGAACTGCCGAGCTACAACGGCGTGCCCCAGTTCATGGGCCAAGATCGAGACAAACAGCCCGATCGCGCCGGCCAGCCCCATCCACCAGTAACTTGTTGCGGCGAAGCCGTCGTAGAAATGGGGAAACAGGTTCGTAGCCAGCGACCAGGTGATCAGCAAGACGATGATGAACCAACTCAGGTCGACGAAGATCGGAAAGCCGAGCAGGTTAAACAGTTTGAATCGTTTTGTAAACATTTCGCTGGTGCTTCTCGCTCTTAGGAATCATCGACCTCTGGCGCGTCGGCGCTAGTGGCTGCATGGAGGTGGATGTCTTCCGCATTCGTTTCTCTGAGAACCCGCTTTGCCTCGGCCGATTGTTTTGGATCGCCATTGGCGACGACAAGCAGTTTTCCCTCCTTTACCTGCTGCTCGTATTGCTGCACGTGGTCTTCATGGACGCCCCATCCGGCCATGGCTCCCAGGAATCCGCCTACGATCGCGCCGGTCAAGCCCGCTGCCAGTGGGCCGGCGATGAGCACCGGGCCGACACCTGGAATCATCAACAGCGGCGTGCCGAGCAGCAGACCAAGCAGTCCGCCGACGCTGACACCCTTCGTTGCGTCCTTCTCTGTCTCGTCGCCCGATTGAAGCACATCTACTTGCGGCACTTCTTCAGGCACGCTGTGCGTTACCAACGAAATCTGCTCCGAAGGAAAGTCAGAATTGTCCAATGCCTGAACAGCCTGCTTCGCATCATCAAATGACTCGTAGACCGCAACAACGCAATGATTAGTCATAGTCAAGGCTCCTGTGGATAATGTGGCGGTAGTTGTGCTGGAGTCATCAACACGTTACGTCGACGCAGACGCCCCGCAAAACGCCAGGCACCAATGTGGTTGCTCCAGCTTGGCGGTATTGGAGCCGGCCGTCTGACTCGCGCAATTCATAGACTGCGATCCTTTTCATAAACTGGTTCCATGGCCACAACTGCCGCGGCGACAATCCGAGCTGCCCAGACGCAGAAGCTGTCGCAACAATGGAGGCGCCGACGGATGGTTGGGCGACTCGACTTCTTCTTCCGAGTCTTTGCATGCACCTAGGCATGCCGTTGCCTTCGATGCTATGCCATCGTTGGACCCCTTCATTCGTTCGCTGATCGGTTTCCCAATGCGAGTAAGCAAATCAAGTGCCATCCGCGCCGAGTGCAGCCGCAACTCTTCGGAGAGAAATCAGGCGAGTGAACTGTGCCAGAATGTCGGTGATGGCAGACAGTTGCCGCGGCATTCATGCCCGAGTAAACAGCGCCGATTACCCTTGAGATCGCTGGCGGAGGATTGAGGGCGGCGTCGAATCCTCGGCGGAGCCACAAATCCTCGGCGCCGTCTCAAGATACACTGACGACCGGCAACCCCGCCATTTTGTCGTAGGTGACAGACAGTGATCTCGGCGTGGACCGCTGGGAATGCAAACTCGTGCCAGGCGGCATTCCCGGCCATGCGATCTGCGATTCGGCGTGCAAGATGCTTCTGCAATCCCGCAGCACGATCGCAGCCACCAACCGAAGTGTGAAACGGAGACCGCCATGAGAACTGCAATCAGTTTGCTCGCTGTTGCCGCCATCATTCCGATAGGCTGCATTGGTTCCCCAACTGCGCAGTCCGAGCGAGACGATGCGGTCGCGTCTCCTACCGAAAGTGCCGATACGAATTCCGCGGACGATCCCATTATGGAACAGGATGTTCGTGCGGAAGCCCAAGAGACGTTGGAAACCGCTGAGGAGTTAAATGAAAAGGAACTGTTGTCATTCCGCTCGCGCTTCGACGTACCCTTGGCGTATTCACCTCGGGGAACCGAACGGCGTATTCGGTTATAATGACAATAATGGATTTGATAACTGTTCAAAAACTCGGCATTGCAACAGGCTTGGGACTGCTCGTCGGCTTTCAACGCGAGTGGGCTGCGCCGCACGTCGCCGGACTGCGAACCTTTGCTCTCATCACGGTTTTCGGAGCCTTCGTTGGCCTGTTGGTAGGCGACGCGGGCGTCTGGCTGATCAGCGCCGGCCTCGTCGTCATGGCGGCGATGCTTATCGTGGGCAACGTTGTGAAATTCGCCGATGCCGAGGAAGAACCTGGGCTGACAACTCAGGCTGCTGCACTGGTCATGTACATGGTCGGCGTCGCAATTGCACTGGACCGAATGACGCTGGGGATCATGGTTGGCGGCGGAACGGCAGTCCTGTTGCATTGGAAAGAACCACTTCATGCGGTTGTCGAGCGTATCGGTGAGGCCGACATCCGCGCGATCATTCAGCTCGTCCTCATCGCGCTGGTCATCCTGCCGGTCCTGCCCAACGAGAGCTACGGCCCGTATCGCGTCGTCAATCCGTTCGAGGTCTGGATGATGGTGGTTCTGATCGTGGGAATCAGCCTGGGCGGATTCATCAGTTACAAGTTCCTCGGCCCGAAGGCCGGCGCGTTGCTCGGCGGTATTCTCGGCGGCCTGATATCCAGCACGGCGACAACGGTAAGCTATGCGCGCCGTGCTCGGCGAACCCCTCAGATCGCTGGCTTGGCAACTTTGGTAATCATGATCGCATCGACGATCGTCTTCGGGCGGGTATTGATCGAAGTCGCCATTGTGGCGCCGGACATTCTGCCAGACGTCATTCCACCCCTGGCCGTCATGATGGGTTGGATGGCTTTTATCTCGGTCGGGTTGCTCTTCTTTCGCGGCGGCGAGGCGGAGCATGTGCCTCTGGAAGAAGACCCCTCGGAACTCAAGGCGGCCATCGTGTTTGGCGTTCTGTACGCCGCCGTGTTGTTCGCCG
>CALBSZ010000218.1 GCA_937967665.1 uncultured Planctomycetaceae bacterium | reverse complement strand
GCCAGTTGGGGTGACGGTATACCCCGGTCGTATCGATCACGATATCGGCCGTTTCGTGGCGTTCTCCGGCGTCGTCTCGCACCAGCAGCAAGAAGGGCGATACGTCGCGATCTTCGCTGGGCAGGTCGGTCTTCCGCGAATCGCTGCGGCTGATCGCGACGACGGTTGTTTTCAACCGCAAGTGATCTGCCAGCAAATCGGTTTGCGAAAGGGGCAGCAGGTATCGTTCGGCATATTCACGCCCGGTCAGCAAAGCGTCGTCCGCGGGCGGTTGGTAAGCGTCGTCCTGTGCCGCCAGGGCTGCCAGTCCCAGCGGCGACCGGTTCATTTCGAATGGGCTGAACATTTCCACGTGCCCCCAGTTGCGGACGTTTTGCGCGACTTCCCCCTGTTCGTAAATGTCCACGTCGTATCCCAGGAAGCGGGCGTATAAGGCGGCTTCGAGTCCGATCGGTCCGGCGCCGAGAATCGCGATCCGCGCGGGGGTGTCCATGGCCATTAGAGGGTACTCGTTGCTAAGCAGGTGACAATCATCGAGGGTAAAGGGGTCAGGAGTCAATTGCCGGAACGGCCCTTCGGGTGCTTCGCACAATTGACTCCTGACCCCTTTACCGGAGGCACTAGCCGCGTCCGACGCGAAACGGAGTGAGGTCAATTTCGGGCTGCTCGCCGCGCAGCAACTGACTCACCACGACGGCTGTTCCGGGAGACAGGTGCAGGCCGCTGCGGAAATGTCCCGCTGCCACGAACGCGTTGTCCAGCCCAGGCAGCTTACCAATATAGGGAAAGCCGTCAAAGGACCCAGGGCGCAGTCCGGCCCAGGAGCGTTCCCTTCTCGCGTCGCGGAGGGCCGGAACTAGATCCTGTGCCAGGGCGGTTAAGTCCGCGATGGCCGACGCCGTGGTACTCTTGTCAAAACCCTCTTCTTCCTCGGTGGAACCGACCAGTACGCGGCCGTCGTCGCGCGGGACGAGGTAGCGGGGACCTTCGTTCAGGATGTGGCGAAAGGGAACGGTTTGGCATTGAAACAAGACCATCTGCCCGCGGACAGGCAGGATTCCGGTCGGGATGCCAAGTTCTTTGAGCAGCAGGCAGGTCCACGCTCCGGAAGTCAGACAAATGCGTTCGGCACGGCGGAGGCCGTTCCGCGTGTTGACGCTCAGGCATGTCGATTTCTCGACATTGAACCCCGTGACTTCCACGCCCGCTTCCAGCTCCACGCCCGCTTGCCGGCAGGCCAATTCCAAGGCTTGCAAGTGATGGGGATTGCGCAGCTGAGCCTCCTCGGGCATCAGGTAGGCGGCTTTGAGGGCGCCGCGGTCGACCAGGTCGGCGAGTTCCGGTTCGAGCGACCGGATGTCGTCGGGGGAAAGCGGTTCGATTTCCAGGCCGTCGTCGCGGAACAGGTTGGCGGCAGCGTGCAGCGAGACGGCTTCGCCCGGGCTGCGGGCCAGGTAGATGCCGCCGCAACGGCGGTACCCGGTATCGATTCCGGTTTGCTGTTGCAGGCGTTCAGCCCAGACCGGATGGAGGCGATGGCTGAGTCCGCGGAGGGCGTCGATGGCATGCCGGGCCGTCGCCTGATTGGCGGGGGGCAGGATTCCCGCGCCCGCCCACGACGCTTCGCGGCCTGGCAGCGCGCGGTCGACCAGGCGTATGCGCATGCCATGCCCGCTCAACTCATAGGCGATGGACAGGCCAATGACTCCCCCGCCGACAATCAGAATGTCATCCATGATCCCGTTTTTAACACGAACAAGAAGATGTCGTAAGACGCGGTGCCGTTGTTCTGGAGTGACGTTAATCATCCAACGCAACTCCGCTCGCCGCCGCGATCGAGGAGTCAAATCACTTAGGCGCCGAGTCTAGTGTCCAAAATCTGCCGGATCGTGGCGCCTAGCCGCTGCTCTGCGGGCTTGGAGGATTCGGCGAGTTGAGCGAGCAGGCGTTCAAGTGAATCTTCATCGTCCACGTCGTACCATGTGGGTAGTGTTGCGAAGCGAAGGTCCTGCAGTTCCAGTTGCCGGGTGGTCTGCTGCCAGACCTGGTTTGATCCCCAGTCAATATTTGTGAAGACATCTGGCAGGCAATGGGCGAATCCGATCAGGTAGTAGCCGCCGTCGTCGGCCGGTCCCAGTACCACCGGGGACGAATCGAGCAGTTGCCACGCCCGTTCGACGTAGGCGGGCGGCAGGTTGGGGCTGTCGCTGCCGATGACCAGGCAGCGCGTAACGCCTGTCGCTTGAGCACGCTGGAAATGGTGACGAAGTCGCTGTCCCAGGTTCCCGGTGGACTGTGGCCGCAGCTCCCAGGCGTCGCCCGCGAGCTTCTCAAAGGCGCTCCGCGCCGAGGACGGCGAAAAGGACAGAACGCGGCGGTCGGCGACGCCGGCAAAGACACGACTCAGGTGCCCCAGGAATTCGCGATAGATGCCGGCGGCTGCCTGATCGCCGATCGTCGCGGCCAGGCGTGTTTTGACGTGGCCGGGGTCCCAGTACTTCCCGAACATCCCGAATTCTGTCACCAGCGACGGTCGCTTTCGTGGGAAAGGCGAATGTGCAGTCCTCCAGTAGGAATCCGCGCCGTGACTACTTGAGCAGTCGTTTGAGCAGGACCGGATTGACAACGCCGCGAAACCGTTCCCGGCCGTTCAGCAGGACGACGGGGACGCAATTCGTATAGCGTTCGACCAGCTCGGGATGCGCGTCGATATCCACGACTTCGGGCTCGATTCCGTGCTCGGAAAGCAGGGCCTGGGCGACATCGCACAGGTGACACCCTTTTCGCGTATAGAGGATGGCGTGAGGTAGAGTCCGCATCAGCGGAATTGTTCCTGTTCTCCTCACATCCGTCAATCCGCGATTAGACCAGCCAATTGGCGTAGCGGACAAATTACCCGTATTTTTTGGGGCAGGTGCTTTACTTGTCCGCGAAACCGATGGTATGCTTTCCGGATTCATGATAGTCTATCGTTGTCATCATAATCTTCATCATGTTGATTTGTCATTGTCGGACGAAAGGACGTGTTCGCCAGGAGCGCTCTCAAATCGCTCTTGTTGATGTTCTTCTCGTAACTCACTTCGATGCGGATCGTTTTCCGTGGTAGCTGCATAACGGGTCGGCCGACCCATGGCCAAAGTCAGCCCTCAACAATTTATCGATCTGGTCCGCAAGAGCAAGTTGGTCGAGCCCGACCAATTGCAACTGGCGCTGAAGGACTGCGCCAAGATGCACGGCGGGAAGCTGCCGGAAGACCTGGATAGCCTGGCGGACTTTCTGATCGAGCGCGAGTTGATTACAACGTGGCACCGCGACAAGCTGTATGACCGCAAGTACAAAGGCTTCTTCCTGGGCAAGTACAAATTGCTCGGTCACCTGGGTACGGGCGGAATGAGCAGTGTCTATCTGGCCGAGCATGTGCTGATGCATCGCAAGCGCGCGATCAAAGTGCTGCCCAAGAGTCGCGTTGGCGACTCGTCATACCTGGCCCGATTTCATCTGGAAGCGCAGGCTACGGCGGCGCTTGATCACCGCAACATCGTTCGTGCCTACGACGTGGACAACGACGGGGATACGCACTACCTGGTGATGGAGTACGTCAAGGGGAAGGACTTGCAGAACATCGTTCGCGCTTCCGGACCGTTGGAGTTTGAAGACGCCGCGAACTACATCGCTCAGGCGGCCGAAGGCCTGCAACACGCTCACGACGCGAATTTGATCCACCGCGACATCAAGCCCGCGAATCTTTTGATTGACGACGACGGCATCGTCCGCATCCTGGATTTGGGGTTGGCCCTACGCAGCGATGACGAAAAGGCTTCCTTGACATTGGCCCACAACGAAAACGTACTGGGCACGGCCGACTATCTGGCTCCGGAACAGGCGTTGAACAGTCACGACGTCGATTTTCGTGCCGACATCTATAGTTTGGGATGTAGTCTTTACTACCTGCTGACCGGGCACGCACCGTTCCCCGACGGCACCTTGGCGCAGCGCATTGCCAAGCATCAGACGAAGATGCCGGCCGAGATCAGCGACGAGCGGCCGGGTTGTCCGGACGAGCTCGCACGCATCTGTTGGAAGATGCTGCAAAAGGATCCTCAGGACCGCTACCAATCCTGCCGGGAAGTCGCGAATTCCCTGGAGCAGTGGCTCGTTTCCCGTGGACGAGAATTCGTGGGTGCCAGCTCGGATTCCTCATCCAAGATCGCCAACCTGGCCGCGGCGGCCGCATCGGCGCAAGCCAGCAATAGCGGTTCGACGCAAGTGAAGCAGGCTTCTCGAAAGTCGGGGAAGCCACCCGTTGCCGCTGACAGCCCATCGACGCCTGTCGTGCGAGAGGACACCGTTTCGAACAAGCACTCCACGACCGACACCGGCAAGGATCTGGCCAAGGGTGGGTCCAGCAAATCGGGGTTGAAATCGGGCGGGTCCAGCAAGTCCGGATCGGGACGTCGATCCACGCTGCCCGTCGCCAAGCGGTTGGACGAGGAGCCCAACGAAGCCGTGGACATCCAGGACGACGGGCAATCGGCGAGCAAGAGCACCGTTGACTTGGACCTCAACTTTTCCGCCGTCGTCGATCCATCCACCAGTAAGCGTTCCATTATGGATAGTCGGCGCGACCGCGCTCGCCGTACCAACAAGCCGCCACTCGCGCTCTGGTTGTCGCTCGGTGGCCTGGTATTGCTGCTGATGGGCTTGGCGATTTATGCCCTGACGAGTTCTGGGGATCGTGACCCCTCGTCGAGAGATCGGCCGGTGGATACCAGCGGTGCCGTGATCATCGAAGAACCGTAGTCGCGTAAACGCCGCTGTGCGAACCCTCCTCGCGGGCGACCCTTGCTTCGTGCGGCAGGTCCTTCTGCTGTGGCTCCCCTTGCGTTCGCTTTCGCATCCCCGTCATAATCTGCGTACGTCGAAAGGGACGCCCTTCGACCCGCTCGTCAGTCCTTCCCAAGACTTCTTGGGTTGGGCTGGAAAGCCACATGTGAACGCGCCAATAGATCGGCACGGAGCCCACGATCAGCGATAAGGAATCGATTCATGGCCAAGCCACCCAAAAACGCCATCAGCCCGACTCGCCAGGAAGACTATCCCGAATGGTACCAGCAAGTGGTTCGCGCCGCGGATCTCGCGGAAACCTCGGACGTACGTGGGTGCATGGTGATCAAACCCTGGGGTATGAGCATCTGGGAGAACATGCAGGGCGTCCTGGACGGCATGTTTAAGGCGACCGGGCACGAGAACGCCTACTTTCCGCTCTTCATACCCATGAGTTTTCTGGAGAAGGAAGCGGAACATGTCGAAGGTTTCGCGAAGGAATGCGCGGTCGTGACGCATCACCGTTTGGAGCCTGGGCCTGACGGCGGACTGGTACCCTCCGGGAAACTCGCGGAACCCCTGATCGTGCGTCCCACCAGCGAAACCATCATTGGCGCCACCTACGCAAGGTGGGTCGAATCGTATCGGGACCTGCCCATTCTGATCAATCAGTGGGCGAACGTGGTACGTTGGGAATTGCGGACGCGGATGTTCCTGCGCACCGCGGAGTTCCTCTGGCAAGAGGGGCATACGGCGCATGCCACGCGCGACGAGGCCTGGGAGGAGACCGTCAAGATCCTGGATCTCTATGCGGACTTCGCCGAAAACCACATGGCGATGCCCGTAATCAAAGGCGAAAAGACGGCGGGCGAACGCTTTCCCGGCGCCGTGTCGACCCTGACCATCGAAGCAATGATGCAGGATCGCAAAGCGCTGCAGGCCGGGACATCCCATTTTCTCGGCCAGAACTTTGCCCATGCGCAGCAGATCAAATTCCAGGACCAGCACGGCAAGGAAGCCTACTGCTGGACGACCTCGTGGGGTGTTTCCACTCGCCTGGTTGGCGCCCTGATCATGACGCATAGCGATGACGATGGTCTGATTGTCCCACCCAAGCTGGCGCCGCGGCACGTCGTCGTCCTGCCCATTTATCGCAACGACGATGAACGCGCGGATGTTCTGGCCTATTGCGACAGCCTCAAACAGGAGCTCGAAGCCCAATCGTTCGCCGGCCAGCCGATTCGCGTGCAATTGGATGATCGCGACCTTCGCGGCGGCGAGAAGAACTGGCAGTGGATCAAACGCGGCGTCCCGCTCCGCTGTGAAGTGGGGCCGAAAGACATTGCCAAAAACGGGGTTTTTGTCGGACGTCGCGATACCGGGACGAAGACGCCGAGGGACCGCGCGGAATTCGTGGCGACGATCGGCGAGGCGCTCCAGGCCAGCCAGGACGGTTTGTTCCAGAAGGCCCTGGCTCAGCGTGAAGAAAATTCACGCGTGATCGAGAATCTCGACGAATTCCGCGAATACTTCACGCCGTCCAACCAGGAGAAGCCGGAAATCCATGGCGGCTTTGCCGATTGTTTCTTTACGGAAACGCCCGAGATCGACAAATTACTGAAGGACCTGAAGGTGACGATTCGCTGCCTGCCGCTCGACCAGGAAACCGCTTCAGGAAAGTGCATCTTCACCGGCCAGCCGACGACGCAGCGTGCGATCTTCGCGAAAGCCTATTGAGCCAGGATGGCGGCGAGTCCTTCGCGATAGGAGGGATATCGCAGCGTGACCTGCAGCGCGGCCAGCATGCGGCGGTTGTCGACCCGCTTGTCCGTGCCGGCACGTTCGGTTGCATGAGCGGCCGGATCCGGAGCGGTGAACACCGGGGGCGGTGATTGCAGCCGACTCGCGACTTCGCGGTAATAGTCGACTCGCGGCACCGGGGTGCCATCCGAGACCACGAAGCGATGGGGCGGATCCAGGGTCCCGGCCGCCAATACGATCGCCGCCGCATCGTCCACATGAATCAAGTTCAAATAGCCTTGCGACGGGGAAGCGATCGGTTCGCCCTTTTCGATTTGGGATCGGCGAGGGATCCGTCCGGGTCCGTAGATCCCGGCCAGGCGAAGAATCGTCGCGCGGCGACCGAGAGCGTGCTGCGCGATGATCCGTTCGGCGTCCAGGCACGCGCGGCCCCCGTCACGCCGCGGCTGACACGCGCTGTTTTCATCCACCCATTCTCCGTTGTCCTGACCATAGACGCCGGTGGAACTGATGTAGATCAGCCGGGAAACCGTTCCTGGTAGCGCGTCGAGGACGTTGGCGATTCCGCCCACAAACACGTCCCTCAACGGCTTGCCGCTGTTGCGATCGTAACCAACGGACAGCAGCACGGTGGAGACGTCAGGCAGGTTTGCCAGGCTTGCCGGATCGGTAATGTCCGCAATGACTGGCGAAAAACCGGCCTCCGCAATAGAATTTGCGCGTTGTGGGGAACGTGTCATCGCGAAGACTCGGTGTCCCGCATCCTGCCACAAGCGGGCGACGCGACTGCCCAAATAACCATAACCTATTACTAAATTTGACATTAGAATAAAGGTTTCTTTTTGAAACGAAGCGTTTTGTGGGGCGACGACGAGAAAATTTCGAAGCTTTGCGTTATCATGCAACTTAGCTGCCTTTGCGGACTGCGCCTACGTGCGGGCTATTCAAGGAACCCATTCATGTTTCGACCGATTCTTCCTATCGCGCTGGCCGCGGTGTTCTCCTTCCTGACCGCCACGGCGTTTTCGCAGCCTGCTGCCGAAGAAGCTCCGGCGCTCGATTCCCAGGAGCGGCTGGCCGCGATCTATGCCGGCAGCGTTCCCAAGAATATCGACGACCTGCTCGCCATGGAGAAGCAGCAGCGCGAGCTGGCCAAGAAGCTGATCGCGTGCACGGTGGGTGTCCGTGTCGGCAACGCGCAGGGAAGCGGCGTGGTGATCAGCCGTGATGGCTACGTGCTGACGGCGGCCCATGTTATCGGCAAACCCAACAAGAATGCCTTTATCACGTTCCCGGACGGCAAGACGGTGCGTGCCAAAACGATGGGCCTGAATCGTACGGTCGACGGCGGTTTGCTGAAAATTTCAGAGGAGGGCGACTGGGCGTTCACGGAAATGGGATCGTCCGATGATTTGCTCGCCGGGCAATGGGTCTTTGTCACGGGGCATCCGGGCGGCTATTTGTCTGACCGCAAGCCCGTGGTGCGACTCGGCCGCGTCCTGACCAGCGCCAACGAAGCGATCATTACCGACTGTCCGCTGGTCGGTGGCGATTCGGGGGGACCGCTGTTCGACGCCGACGGCAAGGTTATCGGCATCAACAGCCGCATCGGCGTCGCGCTCACGCAGAACATCCATGTACCGATTGATACGTACCGCAATACGTGGGACCGATTGACGCGCGGCGAGGCCTGGGGATACCTTCCCGGCCATCGTCCCATGATCGGTGTCCAGGGACAGCAGGATGCCGATGACGCGCGCATCTCCAAGGTGTTTGAAAACAGCCCGGCTGAGAAGGCAGGAATCGAAGTCGGCGACACGATTATTGAATTTGGCGGAAAACGGATCACGGATTTTGGTTCCCTTTCCAAGTTGGTCAAAGAGTACATGCCCGGTGACCGCGTCGATTTGAAAGTGCGTCGCGGTGACCAGGAACTCAAGTTGCGGATTACGATTGGTCGGCAGCAAAAGTAAGAGAAGGAGACGATTGTGAAGCGATTTGCAAGTCCTGCGTTGGTGATCCGATTGCTGATCTGTTGTCAGGCCTTCGCCGTCAGTTCGCTCGTGGCGCAGGAAAAGCAGCCGCAGTGGCCCAGCCGGATCGTCCGCCTCCGCCCTGCCCTGCCCTATCAGCGCAGCCATGAATCCGTCCGGGCTGCATTTCGCAGCGTGGTCGAAGAGAGTCGCAAGGCGACCGTGGAAATCTACTGCGACGGGAAACAGACAGCTCAAGGCGTCATTGTGGATGCGGCCGGTTACGTGTTGACCAAGGCCAGCGAATTGAGCGGCGCCATTCGCTGCAAGCTTTACGACAACCGCTACTACGACGCCGAGATCCTGGGCATCCACCATGATACCGATCTGGCAATGCTGCGGATTGCGGCGGACAAGCTGACGGCCATTCGTTGGAGCACGGCTCCGACATCGGAGGTCGGCAGTTGGGTCGTCACGACCGGCCTGCAATCGCTGCCCAAGGCCATTGGCGTGGTCAGTGCCGCCTCCCGCGGTATTCCGGAGGTGAAGGGGATTCTGGGCGTCATGCTCGGAGATTCCGATGTGGAAGGCGCGCGAGTTGAACAGGTGATGCCGGAGAGCGGGGCCGAAAAGGCCGGTGTCCGGCCCAACGACGTGGTCATCGGACTCAACGACCTGCAGATCAAGTCGCGTTCCGAATTGATTGAAGGGGTCAAGGCCTACCGGCCCGGAGATCGGGTGCAGCTGAAACTGTTGCGCGGCGACAAGGAAAAGGTCGTGACGGCCGAGTTGGGCAGCCATTTCGAACTCGCGAACGGCCATCGCATCGACTTCCAGGGAAACCTGGGGGGGCCGTTGAGCCGTCGGCGCGATGGTTTCCCGGCCGTGTTGCAGCACGATTGCGTCCTGCAGCCGGCCGATTGCGGCGGTCCCCTGGTCGGCACGGACGGAACGGCGATGGGAATTAACATCGCACGCGCCAGCCGAGTGGCCAGTTACGCCGTGCCGGCCGAAGCGGTGGTGCCGCTGCTCGATGACTTGAAGTCGGGTCGACTGGCCCCAGGGGCTTCGCTGGTCAAGACGGAAACGAAGGAAACGAAAGAAGGAAACTAGCGACCATGCCGCATCGTCTGGAGAACCTGCAAACAGCATTGACGGAATTGGAATCGGAACTGCAGCAAGTCGAGTCGGTTGACGAGGACACGCGACATTTGCTGGAACAAGCCGTGGGCGAGATTCAGTCCATCCTGGAGCGGCGGCAACCCGAGGACACACCGGAAACCGGCTTGATCGACTCCCTGCGAGAGGCCGAACAGAAATTCGAAACTTCGCACCCAACCATTTCCGGCATCCTGCTTCGCATGGTCGATGCGCTCGGGCAGATGGGGATTTGAACGGCCTCGACGCATCCGCTCCCCCGCCTGGTGTCGCTGGGGTCGATTGACTCGACTGGGTGTCTAATCGTCCAGTGCATGCGTAGCGTCATCCTGCCCGCCCGATTCGAGAAAAGCGGCCAGCAGGATCTGGGCGGCCAGCTTGTCGCGCGATTTCTTTTTCTTCTTGCGCGTCGTGTTCGCCATTCCCATGATCAAATCGGCCTGCCGAGAAGAAAAGCGTTCGTCGTAGTAACGGACCGGAAGACCGGTGATCTGTGCCAGCCATTTTCCAAACCTGCGGGCCTCCAGCGACTTTTCGCTCTCGTCGCCGCTGAGGTGTACCGGCAGGCCGACGACGAATCCCACCAGGTCCTCTTGCCGAGCCAATTCCTGAAAATAGCGGCGGTCGGCGAGTTCATCGCGACGTGTGTAATTGTCGTGCGGCGACGACAATACGCGTCCGGCGTCGGTGAGCGCGACACCGATGCGGACGGTGCCAAAATCAATCCCGGCGATGCGCCCCGTGGTCGGAAAAGCAGCGGACATTATTCTTCGCCCACCGTTTCCCGTTCCGCTACCAGCGGATGCCGCGCCGGTTCGGAAATGAAATATCCGTCGTCCAGGAATCGCAAGATGTAACGGTGTACCGCTTTGTTTTCCAGGACGCCGCTGTGCCGCTCGGGAATGACCACGAAATCGCGTGCGCCGGTAAGCTTCGTTTCTTCGATGCTGACCACCCAGTCGTCCTGCCCCTCCAATAGCAGATTGCGGCCGGCGCTGGCTGCAATGATGGCAAACTCGCAGGGGGGAACGGCCAGGCGGCGGCTGACTTTCTCCCACTCCGGTCCCAACTGACTCCCGCTGGCTCCGACGATGGCGCGGAACAGTTGATGGTCGTGCAGGGCCTCCGCCATCTTGGCTCCATTGTTCGGGGGAGTTAACATCACCATCCGCCTGATCCGTGGGTCGAGTGCCTTGCCGTTCGCGGTGGCATCTCCCATGTAGTGGCGAATGACAAGGTTGCCGAGACTATGGGCGACAAAGTGGATCTCCGTCACCTGGTCGCCCAAGTGGTCGATCACCCGCGCTAAAGACTTCGCGTGTTTGCCGATGGGTTCCCGCGTACTGGCATAGCCGACGTTGACAATTTGGTATTCGCCATGCTCGTACAGGTACTGGCAAATCGCCGACATGCCTTCCCGCGTCCGAGCCAGACCGTGCAGTACCACGACCACTCGTCCTTGCATCGGCGGAATGTCTTTCTCGCTCTTGATTTCACTGAAGTGCCGCAAGCAGGCTTCATACGTTCCCCAGGCGTGACGGTAGTCGTCGTTATCCAGCAGGCGATAGTGGTCGAAATAGACGTTTCTCTGGATGCGCCAGTTGTGGTCGACCAGCACGTCGGACCAGAACTGGGTTCCCCCCAGCGTGCGGAAAGGCAGGTTGACGGGCCCGGTTTTCGGCCCTGTCGGTTCATCGGCCCGGGCACGCACGGCGTACAGCAAACTCCACACCAGCAGGCAGAACAGCCATCTAGACGTGAATCCTTGTACAGCAATCCAATTTCTCATTCCAGTCATTCCCGGGTGGCGATGGGCTTTGACAGCCGCAATATACACGATTGTACCCCCACGTACCGACATCAGTTTCCCGGAGTTTGACGAACTGGTGAACAGGAAGACAAGCATGCCAACGCGATGGCTCGCTCCGGCCGAACGTGCGCCTAAAGATACGCGTCCCAGCCCTTTTCGTGGAGCAACCTGACGATATCGCGGAGGGCCTCCTCGTCGTGCTTGTTTGCAACGAGCGTCGCGTCGGGCGTGTGCACGACAATGCAGTCTTTCAGTCCCACCGTCACAATCAGGTGCTCGTCGTGGCCCAGGACGATCGAACCGCGGGTGTTCAAGCCGAGGTGTTTCCCGAGAACGGTATTGCCGTCTTCGTCCTGACCGTGCCGCCGCGCGAGTGATTGCCAGCTTCCCACGTCGTCCCATGCAAACGGGGCCTCGACCACCACGACGTTCGGATGCCGCTCCAGAACGGCGTAGTCAATTGACTTTCCCCGGATGGCGGTGAATTCACGTTCCAACGTTTGTTCGAATGCATCGCTCCCCACGGCGTCCGCAATCGCACAGATCCGTCGATGCATCTCCGGTTCATGCGTGGCCAGAGCCGCGGCAACGGTGGCGGCCTTCCAGACGAAGATGCCCGAATTCCAATAGAAGTCTCCGGTGTCGATATATTGCTGGGCCACATCAGCGGTCGGCTTTTCGTGAAAACGCGCGACTTCAAACGTCGGCGCGACGTCAACCACGGTGGACCGCAGCCGCCCGCCGCGTTCAATGTAGCCGAACGTTGATGCCGGATAGCTGGGTCGGACTCCAAACGTAACGATGCGCCGGGAATCTTCCTCCACCAGGTTCGCCGCGTACGTAACGGCGCGCTGGAATTCGTCGGCCGGCTGGATCACGTGATCCGCGGGCATGACAACCATGGTGGCGTCCCGGTCGATACGTTCGATCAGGGCCGCGGCCAGGCCGATGCACGGTGCCGTGTCCCGCTTGCACGGTTCACCAAGGATCGAACCGCTGGGAATCTTGGGCAGTTGACCTGCGATGGGGCCAACCAAACGCCGGTTCGTAACGATCATCAGTCGCTCGGGCGAAACCAGGCTCCCCAGACGATCCACCGTGTCTTGCAGCATCGAGCGTTGCCCAGCCAGCTTCAGCAGCTGCTTAGGCATCGGTTCGCGACTTGCCGGCCAGAACCGCGTTCCGCTGCCACCGGCCATAATGACTGCATGCAACATATTCGCAACCTCATGAAGGCCAGGACAGCAGGTAGTTTGTCCCTGCGGAACGGTCGCCCGAAGCCGAGGTGTCCCGCATGATCAAAGCAAACCGTGTAATCCGCACGGTCTCGTCCGTTGCCTGTAAAACCATAGCATCGCTGAGGCGGTCGATTCCCGGAAATCGCGGCAGAGGCGGTCAAAACAAGATGCCGCGGACGTAGGCGTAGGCCAATAAACACAGCAGCGGAAACAAGATAAACATCGCCCCGTACGTAAAAATGGTAGTCCAGGTCTTTTTCGGCCAGCGTGCCATTCCTTACGGTACCATTTGCGGGGTGGGATTCCGGGCGTGTTCTGGGATCTTGTTTTCGACGGCCGAATGAGTAGTGTTATGCTCCGCAAATGAATATAATAAAAGCCAACAGCGGTGGTCCAGTAGATCGAAGCCTTTTCCCAATGTGGCCCAGGCTGCATCGACTGGATTCAGAAGTGGAGCGTCGAGTTTAGAGTAGCGTCGAGTTTGGAGTAATGAGGCGAATGCGTACGTCAAATCACCAACCTGCGTTTACGTTAGTTGAGTTGTTGGTCGTTATCGCGATTATTGGCATCCTGGTTTCATTGCTGTTGCCCGCCGTGCAGGCATCGCGCGAGGCGGCGCGCCGGGTGCAGTGCCAAAATAATCTGAAACAGCTTGGGATCGCCAGCCATTCCCATGTCGACGCTCACGGTTTTTTCCCCTCCGGCGGTTGGGGATACATGTGGACCGGCGACCCCGATATGGGATACGGGCACAAGCAGCCAGGCGGTTGGATTTACAGTTTGCTGCCGTACATGGAGCAAGAAAAAGTTTTCAATATTGGTCGTGGTTTAACGGGTGCCGCCAAGAAGCAGGCGCTGTCCGAGCAAAAGTCGATTCCGCTTCCCGCCTACTATTGTCCGTCACGCCGACGCGTGCGGGCGTATCCGGCCGTCGAAATTTCGTGGAATGCAGCGCAACCGAAGAACCTGGCCAAGACCGACTATGCCGGCAACGGCGGTACGCAGCGCGTGCTCGGAACGGGACCCAGGACCAGCTGCCTGACCAAGTATCCGGCCTGCAATTGGAGTCATAGCGACAACTGGATGCGTAAGCATTTCACCGGGGTGATCGGCGAGCGCTCGGAAATTCGTCCCGAGCACATTCATGACGGCCAGAGTTACACGTTGCTAGTCGGCGAAAAGTATCTGAATCCGCGCAAATACGAAACGGGCAATGACGGCGCGGACAACAATTCGATGTACCAGGGAAACGATTGGGACGTTATTCGCTGGACCATTCCGAACAAGAACTACTTGCCCGGCCAGGATCGCCCTGGGCACGATACCATGTCGTCTCGCTTCGGCAGCGCGCACTCCGCCGGATTCTATTCCGTGAACTGCGACGGCTCCGTTCATCTTGTGCGCTACAATATTGCTCTGGACGCGTACAAGAAACTGGGAAATCGCCGCGACACGAAGCTGTAAGTTCAAATCCCGAAAACCCGTTGGCTTTTTGCGAACAGTCGGCTATGCGTCGTTCCTTCATCCTTGGCCTCGTGATAACGCTCGCCTGCTGTGGTTGTAGCCGCACGCCTCCGCCGCCCCCGGCTCCGAAGATCACGCCGGAAGTATCGGCACGTCAGGCCATCGAAATGTATGACGCCAATCAAGACGGGAAGATCGATGCGCGCGAGGTGCTCGAGTGTCCGGGACTCGCGGACGCCAGGGAACGGATCGATTCCAATAAAGACGGTGCGATCGATGCTCAGGAAATCGCGGCCCGCATCAACTATTGGATCAATTCTGGCACGATTACAATCGACGGCTCGGCCGAGGTGTATCGCAATGGAGCGCCGTTGGCGGGAGCGGAGGTGATCTTCGTTCCAGAAGAATTCCTGGGACCGGACTTTCTGATTTGCCAAGGCAAGACGAACGATCTGGGGGAAGCGTATGTTTCGGGAGTCATGGGAGTCGGATTGTATCCCGGTATCTATCGCATACGTATTTCAAAACGAGAAGGGGGCACGGAAACGCTGCCGGCCAAGTTCAACTCGGAAACCGAATTGGGCATTGAGATCTCGGACGATATTTTTCGCCCCACTGGAATTATCAGGATTGAGCTCTAGCTGGACGGTCGACGTGCACTGCGTGGCGGCACGATGGCACACATGTGGGCATCTTGTTTGTTGCCCAGCCGTGGGCGCACGCATCGAGCCGGCGCCTGCGGCTGGGGGTTAAACAAAGATGCTTCAATTCCTTAGACACGCTGGCTCAAACCAAAGTGTCGCTCGCCAGTCAGGTTACCCACCGCCAATGATGAGAATTATTCCCCTCATTCTATTACTTGGCGCCGCCATGGTTTGCAGCGGTGCCGGCCCGGCCTGGGCCGCAGAAGATCTCTCACCAAGATGCCAGTTTGCCGAAAAGGATGCCGGCGCGCGCCTCTTGCAAGAATCCGATCGGTTCCTGGAATCACTCAGCGAATTTGAGCTGCAGTCGCGACTGCAAACGAAAGACGATGTTAGCCTGAAGGCGCGGCAGCGGTTCGTCGCGGCGCAGGTGCTGTATTGGACTGACTCGGAAAAGGCGATGCTAAGACGATTGCTCGACCAGGTTAGCGCGAAGTTCCCCGTGGACTTGCTGCCGGAAACGGTTATTTTCATTAAGACGACCGGAAAGGAAGAAGGAGGCGCCGCGTATTGCCGCCGTCACGCTGTGGCGCTTCCCCTGCGACTGCTCCAGATGCCCGACGATCGATTGCAGAGATTGCTGGTACACGAATTGTTTCATGTAATCAGTTCCCATCAGCCGGCTTTGAGAAAGCAGTTGTACGCGATTATCGGGTTCACGACGTGCGCGGCGCTCGAACTGCCTGAATCCTTGCGCGACCGCAAGATTACCAACCCGGACGCGCCGCTGATCGACTGTTTCATTCGCCTCCAGGCTGGCGACCGGGAATTCGCCGCCGCACCGATTCTCTTTGCTACCCCCGCTACCTACGATGTGTCGGCGGGCGGCACTTTCTTTCGCTACCTGACCTTTCGTGTGATGGAGCTGGAGGAAACCGCGGGGAAACGGCAGGTTCGTTTAGAAAACGGCGAACCCGTTTTGCATGATCCTCGCCAGCTTGCTTCTTATGCGGAGCAAATAGGCCGTAATACAAATTACATCATTCACCCCGACGAAATTCTCGCCGATAATTTCGTATCGCTGGTGTTGGCCGACGGAAACCTGAAGACGCCGCGGATTATTGAGGCCATGCGGCAGGTGCTCGACCAGCACAGCACGCCGTGAAGTGGACCACGACGTCGCCGGCAGAAGTACTTGCTGGGGCCGAGCGCCGTAGTTCGATGCGACAGCCAAACTTCTCGGCTTGCGTCACTTTCAGCGTCACCGATTCGCCACTCCGCTGCGCCACGGTGACCTCGGGCGAATGAACCAGCGGAGGGCAGAATGCCACGTGCAGGGCCGTGGTCCTTTCCCCCGCCGCGAACACGGCCCGCAGCAAACCCTCGACCGATTCGCCGTCCTCCAAATCGGTTCGCGTCAGTTGCTGGGAAACGCCGGTCGGCAGCGATCCGTTGCCGGGATTCGCATCCGGGGGATTTCGCGGGAGGCGGCGGTTCACGCCTATCGGCCAGCGCGGCATCTGCCAGCGCGGCATCTGCCTGCGGGACAGGCCGTGCGCGATCGCACCGCCGAGGATCAGCCATGTCGTCACGCGCGACCAGGCCGGCGTCCGGACGTCATGAACGGACAGCACCAACAGTATCAGGCAAAGGAGGGCCGTTGCGGTGACGATCTGATGACCTCTGGCGTGCCAGCGTCTGGTGAAATGCCGAAGGCTTTCAAAGGCCAGGCACGTGGCCGCCGTGATTCCCAACAATGTCAGGCCCGAGACGGGCTGGACATACGCCCCGACCAGACGACGTGAAACCGACCACGCTGTGATGCCCGCCAGTCCCGCCAGGCCGGCGGAAAGCGTCACCGTTATCAGCCGTGCGTGGCTTTGGCGTGAGTCCGCGAACAACTCCGTTGCCATTGAACGACGGCCCCTCCATGCGAGCTCGACAGTGCGTTCACCGCTGTGTACTTACCGGGCAGCGGCTTCCAGCCCAGCGGCCTCGGCAAGTTCCACCGCGCGATCGGTGTTTTCCCATGTGAATTCCGGTTCACTACGGCCGAAGTGCCCACCCGCCGCGGTCTTGCGGAAGATCGGCCGTTGCAAGTCCAGGTATTCGATGATGCCCGCCGGCGTCAACGGAAAGAAACTCCTCACGACTTCGCAGATGCGTTCGTCATCGACGTTGCCTGTCCCCTGCGTATCCACATGGACACTCACGGGTTCCGAAACTCCGATGGCGTAGGCCAATTGAACTTCGCAACGTTCCGCCAACTGGGCAGCGACGATGTTCTTGGCCACGTGTCGAGCCATGTAGGCGGCGCTGCGGTCGACCTTGGTGGGATCCTTGCCGCTGAACGCGCCGCCGCCGTGGCGCCCCCAGCCTCCGTACGTATCGACGATGATCTTGCGGCCGGTCAGTCCGCAGTCGCCCTGAGGGCCGCCTACCACGAAACGTCCGGTCGGGTTGATGTGATAAGTGATGTCACGGGTAACCAGTTCCGCGGGCAATAACGGAGCCACAATCGATTTGACGAAGCGATGGATCTCCTCGTTCGTGACCTCCGGTGAATGTTGCGTCGACACGACAACCGTGTCGATGCGAACCGGCGTATTGCCCTCGTATTCGACCGTCACCTGGCTCTTGCTGTCCGGTCGCAGCCAATCCACTTCGCCGTTCTTCCGGGCCTCGGTCAGGCGATTCAAAATGCGATGCGACAAGGCGATCGGCAGGGGCATGAGTTCCTCGGTCTCGTTGCAGGCGTAGCCAAACATGAGTCCCTGATCGCCCGCGCCGACGTCCTTGCCGGATGCCGAATCTTCGTTCACGCCTTGAGCAATATCGGGGCTCTGCTTGTCAATCGAGACCATGACGGCACAGGTATCGGCGCAAATGCCCATGTGGTCGTCGGTATAACCCACGTCACGGATGACGTCGCGAATAACCTGCTGGTAGTCCACGATCGCTTTCGTCGTGATTTCACCCGAAACGAATGCCATGCCTGTAGTTACCAGCGTTTCGCAAGCAACGCGGCTAGTCGGGTCCTGAGCCAGCAGGGCATCCAGAATTCCGTCGGAGATCTGATCACTGAGTTTGTCTGGATGGCCCATGCTGACGGATTCGCTAGTAAACAAGAACTTTCCGGTTGCCACGTTGACATCTCCTTTTTTTGTCTATGGGAAGGGCCGAAACCGGCCTGATTGTCAGACGATCATGCTGAGAGAACGGCGGCATTATAGGCCGTTTAGGCGGCATCCTACAACGGGATTGTTGCGGAACCGAGGACTCTCAACAAAAAAATACGTTCGTTCCCGCGGAAGTCAGGCAGCCTTTCGAACCGTACGGCGGGGCACCAGCGGCAGGATGATGGCCACGGTCCGCTCGGCAGCCCCCAACTGTTGTCGGACCAGCGCCTGCGCGTGTTGGCCCATTTCGAACGCCTGCTTGGGCTGTTGCATGCATGTTTCGACGAACTCCGCTAGTTCGTGTTCATCCCGTACGACGCGTGCCGCGTTCGATTCCAGCAGCAGAGCAACGACATCGCGGAAGTTGCGCGTTCGTGGTCCGAAGCAGACGGCGGCTCCATAGGCAGCCGGTTCGATCATGTTCTGCCCTTCCCGTTTGCCCATGCTGCCGCCCACGTAACCGATGTCGGCCGTTCCCCACCATGCTCCCAGCTCGCCAATGACGTCGACCAGGAGCACGCGCCACGGCGAATCGCAAGCCGTCGCGATTGCCGATCGGCGCTGCCATGGAATTCCGGTCCGTTCGATCCATTTCGCGATTTCCTCAAACCGCTCGGGATGCCGGGGCACCAAGATCAGACGTAAGGCGGGGTATCGTTCTCGCAGGGTAGCAAAGGCTTGCAGGACAACTTGTTCTTCGGGATCGCTCGTACTGCCGCCCAGCAGGACGGTGTCTTCGGGGGTGATCCCGGCCAACTGCCGCAACTGCCGCGTGCGGGCGTTGTTGCGATCCGTTTCGGCGCCATCAAATTTCAGTGACCCGGTGACGGAGACCTGCGAGCCCTGAGCGCCCAAATCTGCAAACCGGCGAGCGTATTCTGGCGTTTGAACACCGATGACCTCGATCTGTCTAAGCATCCTTCGAACGAGCGGTTGGATCAGGCCGTAACCGCGTGCGCTCTTCGCGCTCAGCCTGCCATTCACAACCGCTACCTTCGCCTGATGCCTTCGCGCCGTTTCAATCAAGTTGGGCCACAGTTCCAGTTCGGTCAGTACCAGCACGTCGGGGCGGATACGCTTCATGGCTTCGCCTACGGCCCACGAAAAGTCCAGCGGGCAGTAGAATACGCAGTGATCGGCATACTTCTTTCGCGCGAGTTCGTAGCCGGTTTTCGTAGTCGTCGAAATGACACATTCCAATTCGGGTTGCTGTGACTTGAGTTCCGCCAGCAGCGGCTGTAAGACATTGACTTCGCCAACGCTGACGGCATGCAGCCACAGGCACGGCCCGGACCCCTGGCGCGGCGGAACGCGGCCGAGCAACTTCTGGGCGAAACCTTCGCGATACTTCCCCTTTCGAATCGCCGCGAACAGCAGCGAGGGCGACAGCGCGGCAATCGCGATGAGGTAAGCAAAGTTGAAGACGTATCGCATCGGGAATCCTTTCCCACGGTACACCAGGAATTGTTTGTGACGGCGCTGAGGTCAGCATCGCAGGGGCAGAACGGTTCCGCACCTAACTTCCGCCATGGTGTGTTTACACCAGGTCTCGATTGCGGAGGCAGCAGTTTTTGTACTTCTTGCCACTGCCGCACGGGCACATGTCGTTGCGGCCCACTTTCCCGCCGCGGTTGCGAATCGTTTCGATCCGCTGTTCTCCGCCGATGGCGTTAATTGCGTCCTGTTGCTGTTGCGCCATTTCGCTGGCGGACGAGGCCTGTTCGTGGACGGCCGCTGTTTCCACCCAGGTTGTCGAACCGACGGCGGCTTCGTCCAACTGTTCGACGCGGAACACCAGATCGGTTACGCGCTCGCCAACGCGATTCCACATTTGATCGAACAGCTTCATGCCTTCGCGCTTGTATTCCACCTTCGGGTCGACTTGGGCATAACCGACCAGGCCGACACTGCTGCGCAGCCGGTCCATGACCAGCAGATGGTCCTTCCAGGAGGTATCCACGATCTCCAGCAACAACATCCGCTCCATCCGCCGCATTTCGGGACGGTAACGGTCTTCGACCGCGTTGGAGAGTCGGCGTTCGAGGTCCTGCCGATTCATCTGCGAAATATCACTGGCAGCGACGTTCGCCCCGAGTTCCGTTTTCATCCAGTCGGCCAGGGAACTCAGTTTGCCATTGCCGCCATGGATGCGACCCGCCACCTGCACAACGTGCTTGTCGTGGCCGAAGATCTCGTCCACTTTTTTGCGGACCTGTTCGATGACGCGGCGCGCTTCATCATGATTGGCGCGGCTGAAACCGAGCAGCATTTCGTGGATTTCTTCGCGCTGCTTGTTCTTCAAATCATCCAAATCAATGTCCGCTCGAAAACGGCCACGCGCCCAGTTGACCAGTCCTTCGCGATCGATTTTTGATCCGCCGCCGGGCACCTTGGTCGAGAATCGCAGGATGCCTGCCATCACGGGGAATTCCAGCTCCTTCTGGTCGTAAGCCTGCTCGGCCCTTTCGGCAATCAAGTCCTTGCACGGTTCGGGGTCCAGGTCACGCACCTCGTCCACCGAGATCTCCAGGCCGAACTTGGCTTGCACCCAACCGACAACCGTTTTCAGCGCGAAATCCTCCTGCAGGAAGACCTCGCCGTCCGTGAGGTCGATGTGCTGGATGGCCTCGCGAGCGCGTTCGATCAGGAATTCGGCCACGCCATGGTATCCCAATTTCTTCAAGTCGCGGTCGCGCAAGCTGAGGCTCCAGCGCGTGTTCGCAAACTTGGCCAGTGCCTCCCACTTCCACTCTTGTTCTTCTTCATCCTGTGGTAAGTTCTCTTCGATGGCGTCCAGGATCTGGGTTTCCGCCATCCGTTCGGCCTCATCCCGTGTGAAACTTTCCGCGGTGGGGAAATCCATTCCCCGGAAGTCGCGTGGTTCGAGCGTGACGGAGAGCTGCGCTCCGGCCCAACTGGCATAGGTTTCGACCGCGTAGTCCCGCGCCAGGAACATGTCCAGATAATAGTCCACCTGTTCGCGGATGCTCTCCACAATCAGATCACGGCAGTTGACGCCGTCCAGGATCTGCTGGCGGTAGCTGTAGACCCGCTTCCGCTGCTCGTCCATCACCTCGTCGTACTCGAGCAGGTTTTTGCGGATTTCGAAGTTGCGTTCCTCGACCTTCTTCTGTGCGGCTTCGATACGGCGCGTGACCATGCGGCTTTCAATCTTTTCGCCTTCCTGCATCCCCAGACGTTCCAGGATGCTCTTCACCCACGGGCCGGCGAAAATACGCATCAAGTCGTCTTCCAGCGACAGGAAGAAGCGGCTGCTGCCCGGATCGCCCTGGCGACCGCAGCGTCCGCGGAGCTGCAAGTCGATGCGCCGCGCGTCATGCCGTTCGGTGCCGATCACATGCAGGCCGCCGATCTTCTTGATCTCTTCTCCCTTGGCCTTCATCTGCTCGCGCTCTTCAATCTCCATGACCAGCGCGTCCCATTCGGCTTGCGGAACGTCCAGTCGCGTTTCGTATTTGTCCTGCAGGATCGCCCAGGCCATCGTGTCCGCGTTGCCGCCCAGGACGATGTCCGTACCGCGACCTGCCATGTTGGTGGCGATCGTCACCGCGCCCAAGCGGCCGGCCTGCGCCACGATCTCGGCTTCCCGCTTGTGGAATTTTGCATTCAGCACCTGGTGCGCGATACCTCGCTTATCCAACAAATGGGAAACGCGTTCACTTTTTTCGATCGAAACCGTGCCGACCAGGATCGGCCTCCCCTTCCTTTCAATCGCGGAGATATTCGTCCGTTGGACGACCTCTTTCTGCTTGCTTTCCTGAGGCTGAATGGTGACGGTGCCGTCGTCTTCCTTGAGGAGGGTTCCCCACAGTTCGTCGCCGTTTTGCAGGACCAGAATGTCCCACTTGTTGAGTCTCTCAATTTCGTCGGCGACCGCGGTGTACTTCTCCCGCTCCGTGCGATAGATCACGTCGGAGTATTCGATCCGCTGCATTTCGCGGTTGGTCGGGATGGCGATCACGTCGAGTTCGTAGATCTTCCAGAACTCGTTCGCTTCGGTCATGGCCGTACCGGTCATCCCGCAAATCTTGTCGTACAGCTTGAAAAAGTTCTGCAGTGTGATCGTTGCCAGCGTTTGCGTTTCTTCCTTGATGGGAACGCCTTCCTTGGCTTCCACTGCCTGATGCAAACCATCGCTCCACTGCCGCCCGTCCATCAAGCGACCGGTGAATTCGTCCACGATGACGATCTTGCGGTCCTTGATAACGTAGTTCACATCCAGCTTGTAAATGTGATGCGCTTTCAACGCGTTGTCGATCAAATGCGGCCAGTGCATGTTGCCGGCGGTGTAAAAACTTTCCACCTCGGCCATTTTTTCCGCCTCGCGGACGCCTTCTTCGGTCATGTGCGCCGAGTGGTCTTTTTCACTGACGACGAAGTGCAAGTCCTTCTTCAGGCGGCGGGCGATCTGGTCCGCTTTCGCATACTGCCTGACGTCTTCATGTGCCGGGCCCGAGATGATCAGCGGCGTCCGCGCTTCGTCGATCAGGATGTTGTCCACTTCGTCGATGATCGCAAAGGTCAGCCGGCCCTGCGATTGCTGCATGTCTTTGCGGTAGCGTTCGTCGCCGCGGGCCGCCGGCCGCATGTTATCGCGCAGGTAGTCAAAGCCGAATTCGTTGTTGGTGCCGTACGTGATATCGCAGGCATAAGCCGCCTGCCGGCGTCGGATGCCATCGGGCCCCTGCATGTCACTTTGGATCGCTCCGACCGTCAAACCCAGTCCCATGTACAGGGGCGCCATCCATTCCATATCGCGGCGCGCCAGGTAGTCGTTCACCGTGACGACGTGCACTCCTTTGCCGGAAAGCGCATTGAGGTACGCCGGCAAGGTGGCGACCAGCGTCTTTCCTTCACCGGTGACCATTTCGGCGATGGATCCACTATGGAGCACCATGCCGCCGACCAGCTGCACGTCGTAATGCCGCATCTCCAAGTACCGTTTTCCCGCTTCGCGGCAAACGGCGAAGGCTTCGACCAGCAAGTCATCCAGCGTTTCGCCCGCCCGTAATCGCTCGCGGAATTTCTCCGTCTGCTCTTTCAACTGCGCATCGGACAGGGCCGCGTATTTTGGTTCGAGGGCGTTGATGGCATCGACTCTTGCCTGTAACTTCTTGATATAGCGAGCGTTAGAAGACCCGAACATCGACGTGACCAGACGCTCGATCGCGCCGGTCAGGCCCGTGAAGAAGATGCCGATGAGTTCCCAAATGCGTTCTAGTACAGCCATGTATCCAACCAGAGTGATTCACGTTGCGAGGACGAGCAAAAAGGAAGCGAACCATGCGCGCAACATCCTCTGCCAAGGTAGTTTATAGCGATAGCGCAAGCTGGTCAACGGCGGTTGATGGAGCCCCACAGGAGCGTGGTTCGCTGCCGGGAAGCCGTTTGTTGTCCACAGGCACGGGAATTTGCAACGCCGGCTCGACGCGACACCCACGCCGGCTGCGGTTGGTGTCGCGTCAACTTTCCCCGCCTGTGGCTTGATGATCACGTTCGAAGTCAGGCGGCTCGCGAATCCACCGCAGACCCGACAAAATAGGCTTTCGCGGACACGCGACCTGGCTGCGGCAGGCAACCATCGCCAGGGGACTTTGAGTCTATTCGCCGACGGTGGGCAGAAATTGGAAAAGTGCTGAGTGACGAATCAAGAAATCAAGACGACCAATATTTCAGGCCGAATGATCCTGCTGGGCGTGGGGACGTCGGTAGGCGTCCCGGCGATTGGCTGTAGTTGCAGCGTCTGTTCCAGCGACGATCCCCGCAACAAACGCACTCGATGCGGCGTCGTCGTCGGGCTTCCTGAGGGGAACCTGCTGATTGATACCCCTCCCGACCTGCGCACGCAGTTGATCCGAGAAGGAATCGGCATCAT
Organism: uncultured Planctomycetaceae bacterium; assembly: GCA_937967665.1. Lineage (GTDB taxonomy): Bacteria > Planctomycetota > Planctomycetia > Pirellulales > Pirellulaceae > CALBSZ01. The sequence goes on along the minus strand of CALBSZ010000218.1, from coordinate 21,469 downwards.
CCACAGCGTGCTGTTCACGCACGAGCACGCGGACCACATCTTCGGTCTCGATGATCTGCGGCTGTTCCCGTTTTATCTGGGGCACGCTGTGCCACTTTATTGCGAACCGGACGTGGAACGGCGGATCCGGCACAGTTTCGATTATGCTTTTTCGGACGAGAAACAAACGCACGCCGGCGCAATCCCGAAGCTGGAGGTCCGCTCGATCAGCACCGCACCGTTTCAAGTTCTGGGCCAGCGCATCGTCCCGATACGACTCCTGCACGGTCCCCGCCTGCACGTGCTGGGGTTTCGCATCGGGAATATCGCCTACTGCACCGACACGAATGCCATCCCGGATGAGAGTTGGCCGCTGCTGGAAGATTTGGACGTCTTGATCCTCGATGCTCTTCGCTACAAGCCGCATGTGACTCACTTCAGCCTTGACGAAGCCATGGACGTCGCGCGGCGCGTTAACGCGAAGCGGACGGTCTTTACGCACCTTTCGCACGACTTCGATTACGAAACCACCAATGCCCAACTCCCGCCACGCATGGAACTGGCTTACGACGGGATGAGTTTCGAATGGTCGCCGCCGTTTCCGCGGGAGTAAACGGTGGACCTACGATTGATTGAATTACGCCGACGCCGGTTGCATCACGCCGAAGGTGACTCCGCTTTACGGCCGCTGATTCGCGCGAGTCAACCCTGCGCCGTCGTTTCAAGACCCGTTCAGATCTGATGATTCGCTTCGGGGTTAAATTCCTCCGGCATCTCGGCACGCATGCGGAGTTTGGGTTTCTCCAGCACGACGGTGGTATGGGGATCGATGCTGTGGGTCAACCAGACGCTCGAACCCACCACGCTGTCGTGGCCGATCACGGTCTTGCCGCCCAGGACGGTCGCGTTGGCGTAAATGACCACGCCATCGTGAATCGTCGGATGGCGTTTCATGGTGCGAATGACGTTGCCCGCGGAGTCGGTCGGGAAACTTAACGCCCCCAGCGTCACGCCTTGATACAACTTGACGTGGTTGCCGATTTCGCAGGTTTCGCCGATGACCACGCCGGTGCCGTGGTCGATGAAAAAGTGGCTGCCGATTGTGGCGCCGGGGTGGATGTCGATGCCGGTTTGCTTGTGCGCCCATTCGGTCATCATGCGGGGAATGAACGGCACTTGCAGCTTGACCAGTTCGTGGGCCAGGCGGTAGACGGTAATCGCTTCCAGCCCGGGATAGCAGAAAATCACTTCATCCAGGTTGCGGCAGGCGGGATCGCCATCGTAGGCGGCCTGAGCGTCCGTGGCCAGCACGTTCCGCAACGCCGGCAGGCGCTCTAAAAACGCGATCGCCATGGCCTGCGCCTTGGCTTCGAAATCGGTTTCTTCGTCGCACGTCTCGTGCGACTTGTCCACGCGTTCTTCGTGTTGTAGCGCCCTTGCGATTTGAACGGTGAGCTTGTCATGCAGGCCGTCGATCAAGTCGCCGACGTGGTACATGATGTTTCCGATGTGCAAGCCTTCGCGTCGCTGGTAGCCAGGGTAGATGATTTCCTTCAAGTCGTCGACGATCGACCTGACGGCTTCGTATTGCGGCAGCGGGCAATGCCCCAGGTGATTGATCGTGCCGATGTCCGAATAACTTTGCACGACCCGTTTCGTCAGTTCCGGTAGTTGTTCTTTCAGTCGTAAGTCGGATGCCATCGAATGGGTCCTTCGGTGAAGGAGACGCAGCAGAGAGTTGCCAGGCGGAGGCAAGACGCGGGGAAAGGTGTCCGGGTTAACCCGGACAGCGACACGAACAAAGCAGGCAGGGTTGAGACGTGCGGGTCATCGTTGTCGCAATTTGGAGAAACTTTTCGGATTAGTGCGAGTCGCACTGGTAGGTAGTGTCTCCGGAGTAGATTAGCCTCGCGTCACGTGACGCATGAAACGCTACCTTTCAGCAAAACCCGCTGTTGGTGAATCCTATGTCGGCGAAGTCCTGGAATCAAGGTCTCTCGTAATGTCTTCGGCGGTCGAGTCGCCGCCGGTTGAGTAAATCTGGCGGCGCCCCGGCGTCCGCAGCCGCCGTGCTTTATCTCCGCCCGTACCGCCGCGTTCTCCAAGGCCGAACTACTGGCCCAGAATGTAGGCGAAGATCAGTGGAGCGACGATCGAGGCGTCGGAGTTGATCATGAATTTCGGGCACTCGGCGTCCAGCTTGTACCAGGTGATTTTTTCGTTGGGAACCGCGCCGGAATAGGAACCGTAGGACGTGGTCGAATCGGAGATCTGGGCGAAGTATTGCCAGAGCCGGCAATCGCCCTGCAAGTCCTGGAGGATCAGGGGCACGGCGCAGATGGCGAAGTCGCCCGCGATGCCGCCGCCAATCTGGAAGAAGCCGACAGGCGACTCGGCATCGTTATGCAGATACCATTTCACCAGGTGTTCCATCATTTCGGTGCCGACGCGAATGCCCGAATGGTTGGCAATGGTGCCGTCGATGACCCGCGCGGCGGTGATGTTCCCCAGCGTGGAATCTTCGAAGCCGGGCGAGTAAATCGGCAGCCGTTTGGCGTGCGCGGCCACGACCCAGGAATCTTCCGGCGAGATATGGTAGTGCGGTTGCAGGACGCCTTCGTCCAGCATGCGATAGTAGTATTCATAAGGAAAATACGACTCGCCTTTTTTCACGGCTTCCGCGCAGTAGCCGATGAAGTGCTTTTCAATGTGACGCAAGACGGTTTCGGGAATGCAGGTGTCCGTAACTCGATTGAAGCCCTCGTCGCGCAAAGCGACTTCATCCGCCAGCGACAAATCGCGATAGTGCGTCACCATCTTGTAGTCTTCCTTGGCGACCAGGTTGAAGATGTCTTCTTCCAGGTTCGCCGCCGTGCACGAGATGGCATGCACTTTGTCCTGCCGAATCATCTCCGCCAGCGACAGCCCGATTTCGCTGGTGCTCATGGCGCCCGCCATGGCCAGCAGCATTTTGCCGCCGCCTTCCAAGTGCTCTTTGTAGGCACGCGCGGCATCCCGGGTTTCGCGGGCGTTGAAGTGCCGGAAGTGGTGATCCATGAATTTCGTAATGGACATGACGGGCTTCGGGTTGAGGGCGAATCGGAACAAAGTCAAACAACCTCGAAACGGCAAGCAAGAACTGCTTCCACTTTCGAAATTCCTTGATCGAAGTACGGTCGGTGGTAACGCGGGTTATCGGTGGTCCATGTCGCAACTCAGGCCACCCCCCGCGGGGACGTAGCAAGCACGCGTGTAGTCCATGACCATGCGGTGGGCGCTGAACCGCCAGGCGAGTGTGCTGATGCTGTTCATCATCATCTTGATCCACTTGCGCGGCAGGCCGTCCACGTCACGATGATAGAACGTCGGAATGACTTCCTCCTGCAGTACCTGATAAAGCGCTTCGGCATCGCGCTTGTCGGTAATCTCGTCATTCACATGGCTGGTCCCTTTGCCGATCGCAAAGCCGTTGCTGCCGTCGTACGCTTCGGCCCACCAGCCGTCCAGGATCGAAAGGTTCAGGCCGCCGTTGAGAACCACCTTCTGGCCGCTCGTCCCGGATGCTTCCAGCGGACGTCGCGGATTATTCAGCCACACGTCCACACCCTGCACCATGTGGCGGCCAACGTTGATGTCGTAATCTTCGATGAAAACAAACTTGCCGGCAAAATCGGGATCGTGACGCAGGTTAGCGATCTCCTGAATGAACTTCTTTCCCGGTTCGTCCTTGGGATGGGCTTTGCCAGAGAAGACAAATTGCACCGGGCGTTCGCTGTCGTTGACCAGTTCCGCCAGGAGATCGCGTTCGGTCAAGGTAAGCGTCGCACGCTTGTAGGTGGCGAAACGACGGCCGAATCCGATGGTCAGGACGTTGGGATCGAGCACGTTGCGAGCGGCTTCGACGGCGTCATCGCTTTCACCGCGCCGACGGCATTGCCGGCTTACCCGGCGGCGAACAAACGTCAACAACAGGTTCTTGAGGACGTTGTGCGTTTCCCACAGTTCACCAGGATCCACCTGGTGAATGGCCTGCCAGGCGGTTGCCTCGCCCATGGTATCAATCCAGTCGGCTTGGAAGTGCCGGTCGTACAGCTGTCGCATCTGGAAGGCCAGCCAACTGGGAATGTGCACGCCGTTGGTGATATGTCCAATCGGGATTTCTTCCTCCACACGCCACGGCCAGAGATGGGACCACATGCGGCGGGAAACGTGGCCGTGCAACTGGCTGACCGCATTGGCCCGCCGCGACAACTTCAGGCCCAGTACGGTCATGCAGAATGTTTCTTTTTCATTCTGCGGTTCGACGCGGCCCAGTCCCAGAAGCTGCTCGTAGGAAATTCCCAAGCTGTCTCGCAGCGGTCCCAGATGTTCTTCAATGAGCTGCGCATCGAAGCGGTCGTGCCCTGCGGGAACCGGCGTGTGGGTCGTGAATACCGTATGCTGCGCGACCTCACGCAACGCGTTATCGAACGTCATGCCGTCATCGTGCATGCGTTCGCGAATCACTTCGAGCGAACCGAACGCGCTGTGGCCTTCGTTCAAATGGTAAACGCCGGGGGTGACTCCCAGTGCGCGTAGAGCGCGGACGCCGCCGACGCCGAGCACCAGTTCCTGCCGAATACGCGTGCGCGTGTCACCACCGTAAAGCCGGCTGGTCAGTTCGCGATCTTCCGGGCTGTTGCCCTCCACGTCGCAATCCAGCAAGTAAAGCTTGCAGCGTCCGACATGCAGGAGCCAGACCTTGGCGAACAGTTTGCCGGCTCGAGTATCAATACTCACCGTAATCGGCTGTCCGTTAGGGGAGAGCGCCGGCTCCATTGCCAGGTTTTCGACCTTGGTGTTCATGTATTCCTGCTGCTGGTAGCCGGATTCATCCAAGTGCTGCCGAAAGTAGCCTTGATCGTAAAACAAACCGATCCCAATGAAGGGGACACCTAGTCCGCTGGCACTTTTGATATGATCGCCTGACAAGACGCCCAAGCCGCCGGAGTAGGTCGGGAGAGACTCGTGGATCCCGAATTCCGCGGAGAAGTACGCAACCGGTTTGCCGCCGAGCACGCCGGCGTTGGTGGCGGCCCAGGTCTTGTTGGTCGTCATGTATTCCTTCAGCCGTCGGAACGCATGGTTAATGCGGCTGTAGAGCACCATTTCCGCGGCCCGCGTGGCCAGGCGGTCCGGCGTGAACTCACGCAGCAAGGCGATCGGGTTGTGATCCAGTTGCCGCCAGCGGATAGGATCCAGGTCGCGAAACAGGTTGATCACTTCCGGGTGCCACGTCCACCAGAGGTTGCGTGCCAACGCCATGCACTTGTCGTACAAGGCCTCCGGAGTCAATTCCGCCATGGGTGCAGGTGTACTGGGCATAATCTCGGTCTGGCTCATTAAGTTCCCCCTCCGGGTGCATTCAAAACACATCCATCGTATTGAATTTGCAAAAAGCTTGGCAATTATAGCGGTTCGGGGCCCATTTTGGGAGAGGGTGCTGAGGCGCCGCATTCACAGGTTTTTACGGGCTTTCCTTCGCGGGTTCCCGTCGCCCTGCGAATCGCAAATAATACGACTTTCCACCTCAATCGCCAAGGACGCGAACAGAAGATGCGCATCACGTCCCCTAAGGACCCCGGTTTGACCGATTTATGCCACAGGCTGGCGGAACTCGCCACCGATCTAGACCGGCCCGGTCAATGGCCGGCGCCCCAGTTACAGCTGCTGGCAGATTACGGCGTTTTCGAGTGGTTTATCGGGCCCGAACACGGCGGCCAGGGGTGGAGCGACGCGGACGTGATCCTGGGTTATCTGGCGTTGAGCAAAGCCTGTTTGACAACCACCTTTGTCGTGACCCAGTTTACCGGGGCCTGCCGCCGCATCGCCGTTGCGGAGAACCCGTATCCGCGCGAAACGTTGCTGAATGACCTCGTCGCCGGCCGCCACTTCGCGACGGTGGGCATCTCGCACCTGACGACCAGCCGCCGCCACCTGGCGCAACCGGTGCTGCGCGCCGAACCGGTCCGCGGGGGCTTCCAATTGGATGGCTTCAGCCCGTGGGTCACCGGGTCGACCGCGGCGGACTATGTTGTCACAGGAGCAACGTTGCAGGACGATCGACAGATCCTGGTTGTCCTGCCGACCGATTGCGCCGGGGTCACGATGCCACCGCCTCCCGAACTTGTCGGCTTGTCGGCGAGTCAAACCGGACAGGTCCGGTGCGAGCAGGTTTTTGTTGACGACAAATGGTTGCTCGCCGGTCCCGTCGAGAACGTGATGCAGCAAGGTGTTGGCGCGAAGACCGGGGGTCTGCAGACTTCCACGCTGGCGATCGGACTGGCGGATGCCTGCGTCGATTTCCTTGAAGGCGAAGCCGCCGGCAGACCCGACCTGCTGCCGCCCGCTGAAAGATTTCGCTCGGAATGGAAATCGCTCCGGTCCGATCTGCTGTTGCTGGCCGAAGGACGCGAAGTGTGTTCGAACGAGTCCGTTCGCGGACGCGCGAATAGCCTGGTGTTGCGATCTTCGCAGGCCGCGCTTTCCGCAGCCAAGGGCACCGGCTTTGTCATCGGGCATCCGGCAGGTCGCTGGTGTCGTGAAGCCCTTTTCTTTTTGGTCTGGAGCTGCCCGCAGCCCGTCATGGCGGCGAATCTGTGCGAGCTTGCCGGGCTGTCCGACTAGTGCGAGTCGCACGGACGTGAAGCGTCTCCGGCGCTGTAAATCATCGTGTCAATTGGCGAAAAACCGCTACACTTACGCGAAACGCGCTGTAGCTCCTACACGAATAACTGCAGCCAGCGGCTGACCGCCAAGAGCGGAAAATAGACCGCGGAGAGTTGGTTCCGCACATAGGCGCGTTGCGGAGTCCAGGTTGCCGTAAATTCACATTCCCGCCACGCCCCGGTTGGGCTTTGATGATCCAACAAATACCGCATGCCACGTTCGACAGCCGAATGTTTTTCCAAGCCGGCCGCCATGAGTCCCAGCAGGGCCCAGGCGGTTTGCGACGCGGTTGTCGGACCGTGTCCGCGCGTCGTCGACGCCGAGTAACTCCGCGGCGACTCCCCCCAGGCACCGTTCTCCTGTTGATGAGAAAGCAGCCAATGCGCGCCGCGGACGACGGCCGGATCCTCCCGCGGCACGTTCACTTCCGACAGTCCCGTCAGCGCCAGCCACGTTCCGTAAACGTAGTTCACGCCCCAGCGGCCAAACCAGCTGCCATCCGATTCCTGCGTGTCACGGAGGTACTCCACCGCGCGGTCCACTGCCGGATCCCCTACCGTCATTCCCCAGATTCCGAGCGCGTGGAGCGCCTGCCCGGTGACATCGGGCGAGCCCGTATCGTTGCTGGACGCCTTGCCGGGGAACCGCACCTGCGACCAGAATCCCGCAGGGCTGTGGGTGCCGGTCGATCCCCAACTGCCGGCCGAGTGCTGTGTTGCCAACAGCCAGCGCCGTGCTTGTTCGCAGGTTTCCAGCAAGCGATCCGTGCGGCTTGCCGCGGCCCGCGCTTGCCGCAGGTCCGGGAATCGCGCGCTAACAACCAATCCCGCGATCGGCTGGCCCGAAGGCAATTGTCCCCGCTCGAACGGTGCATGCAGCGCCTGCAGGAACAGCGTCGTGTCGCCGATCTCGGGTCGAGTCCGCTGGCTTTCTCCGATACCTGCGGTGGCACGTGTCCCCTCGCCCGTTCTGGAGAGCTGCGTCTCCAGCAGCCAATCCGCGGCTCGCCGCCACGCGTCCGCCGCCGGATCGACTTGGGCTGCCGCCAAGGCCTGCAGCGCGCAAGCAGTATCGGCCAGCGGGGACTTGCCGGGCTGCAGGCGAATCGTCGCTTCCTCCTCCACGATCAACTCGTTTAGCCGCTCGTGACAGTAACTCACCTCCGGGCTGTGATCGTCGTGGTCCAGACACTTGAGCGCGACAACGTTCCAAAGAACCGTGGTCAATTCCGCGTCCAAGCCATCGCGTGCGACGAGGCGGTTTGTGATCCAATGTTCGGCGCGCTTTAATGCCCGCTTGCGCAGCGGCCGAATCCCGTGCCGCTCCAGCCACGTGACCGCACGGTCGTCCGTGTTGAAGGAACGCTGGCCAAGTTTCGTTTCGCCCGCCGGGATTTCTGGCCGACGATCCGATTCGTTGAGAAACAATTCGCCGATGCCGTCGTCCAGTTTGATTTTTCGTAGCGGCTGTCGCGACCAGACAATGGACAGGGGGACCAGCAGGTCCTGCGAACAAACATCGCGACGATCGAGGTTCCAAGGCAGCCACGTTGGAGGCAAGATGAACTCGGGCGGCAGCGCGGGGCAGCGATCGTAGGAAATCTGCCCCAGCAGCGCGAGAAAAAAACGAGTCACGTCGTCCACTGCGGCCGCGCCGCCGTGACAGAGCATGGCGTCACGGGCGCGCTGCATGAATTCCACGTGCGGGTCCTGCCCGGTCAGCTTCAATGCGAAGTACGCCTTCACGCTACAGCTGATATCCAAGTCGCCGCCGGGAAAAAGTGACCAGCCGCCGTGAGGCTCCTGCTGCCGCCTGATCGAGGCGGCCGCTTTCTGAGCCGGCGCCGAATGTTCCCGTTTCAACCATGCCAGTAACAGGATGTAGTCACTTTCCAGGCTCGCGTCCCCCTGCAGCGTGCCACACCAGTTTCCGGCCTCGCATTGCCGCTGGAGCAACCACGCCGCGGCGCGGTGTCTGGCTTGACGCGCGCGACGAACAAGAGGACCGTCGGCGTGCCGTGCTGTCGTGCGTAAGGCGGGATCTTCCGGCACATGACCGAAAGAGTTCGGCGTAGCTTTCACCAGGGGAGTCTCACATCCGTGCTTCGTGCCGGGCAAGTGGGCGAACTTCAACCTAAGTGAATCGCCGGAAATGTGCAAGATCAACCCGCATCATGGCGTCATGGCCGCGCGAAGCGGCGTCGCCGAGGGCACACGAAAGATCTGTCCGGCTTCCGACTCGGACAGCGGTATCAGCACGCCGCGATCGACCAACTGCTGTACGGTTGCCCGCGTTACCAACGGCGCAAAGCCATAGTCCCGCTCGCGACGAAACGCGGCGATGTCCTGCCAGTTCACATAGACATGCGTGATCCCGGATTGCCTGAGCATCCGCGACTGCGCTTCCGCGTCTCCGCACCGCACGACCTGTTCCAACAGACAATCGTCGAAACAGGTGCTGTATTGATACTTGATGCGCAGGTCGAACGGCGTGGCATCGCCGACCAGCAACACGCAATCCTCTTGCGTGAGCGTGGAGTTCAAGTAGCGATGAAATGGATTCGCTTCCAGCCGCAAGACCGCCAGCGGCGCCACAAAGCGGTTGTCGCCAAGTGCCCGGGTTGTCGAAAAGAACAGATTCATCGCGCCGCCGAACAGCAGTGCGGCAACCAGCCAGCGACGCCGTCCGTCCTGCCACAGCGTCGCGCCGCCTGCTCCGGCCAGAATCGCCGCCAGCGGCAGCATGGGCGTCCAGAATCGGTCGAAGCGATGCGTCAACAGCCACCACATGACAAGGTACGTCGCGATTCCCGCTAGCAGCAAATAGATCACCTTTCGATTTGTTCCGGACACGATTCCGAACGCTGCCAGCGGCCAGAGCAGGAAACTGTGGCCCGTGCTCGTCCAACCGACACGCTGCAGCGCGTGGACGGCATGGGCGATACTGAATCGCTTGCCCTGCTCATCCGGTTGCGGCGCGTGGGCCTCGTGCCAACGCTGTTGCTTGTCAGGATCCCAGTTCTTGCCGCCAAAAATGCTGTACAGCATCGGGTATGTCGGATTGCCCGTGGTCACGGCATTTTTCGCATACCACAGTCCGCAGGCGCTCGTGACCGCGAAAGTCCAGGCCAGGACTGGACGCCAGGACTGACGGCGACTGCTCCAGAGCTCGCGAGCGAACAAAGCGATGCCGATCGGGAGCACGACAAAGACCAGTGCCGGGTATTTGCAGGCGGCAGCGGAACCGGCCATCCAGCCGGACAGGAGCAGCCACCGCCAACGCGGAAATGTGGCAGCCGCTTCATCGTCGTGCGTTCCTTTGCGATCGCCGTGGCAATACAACAGGAAGCCGTGCAGCGCGAGTACAAAATAGCAGGCGATCACGCATTCGATGAGTCCCGTCATTGACAAGTAGGATACCCACGGTACCGAAATGAAAACCGCGGCGGATACCAGCGCGGCGGCTTTCGACAAGAAACGAATGCCAAATACGTAAATCGCCAAGGCGGTGAGCGGTCCGTAGCTGGCAATGACCGTCTTGCCCATCAACGCTCCCCACCACCAGCCATCGTTACCGGGCACCAGCGTCATCGCGAACAGCGCCGGCATTTCCGCGGCCAACGGCATGTTGGCGTAAACATTATGAGGCATGAAATGAACCGCGCCGTCCATGTACCAATCTTTGGGGGCTTGCAGGTGATAGGCGCGGACATCGTAGTGCCACGGCGGTAGCATGCCTCCCAACAGCATCAGCACCACAAAAGCCGCAACCAGCCAGAACATCCAGCGGCCCGATGATCCCGCTGCGGCGCGCGTGTTGTCGTCCGCGCTGGCCCAGGAACGCATGCGCCAGCCGCAGCCCAACGCGACCGCGGCGCAAAGACCATAAGCGACCATCGGATACCGGAATCCACCCAGCAGTCCCCAAGCGAGCGTGAAAAGGGAAAGGAGGCTGCCACCTAGTGCGATCGAAAAAACAACCTGTTCCGCGCGCGAGAGCCAGGCATCCATTCTTAACGCATCTATCGCCAAACGTCCCATTCCGGCGGCGAGCAGCAACAGGGCGGATGCGCCAATCAAGATCGGCAAGCGGCTGATGACGCCGAATGGATCGAAGTCATCGCCAGACCATTGTGCGGCGAGTGTTGGGAAGTCGACAACGTGCGCCAGTAGGTAGTCGAAACGATTCGCCCGCAGGGCGGGAATGGTCGTGAAGAAGAATAGGTAGACATAGCCCGCCATGCCGATCTTCAGTCCGTACTGCCACCAGGCCGCTCGAGGGCGGAAGGCGACGCTTTCGGCAACACGACCAACTGCTGACATAGACCATACTTCCGGAATCATCGGACTCAATGCAGAACTTCAATTGCGGCGGTGCTGCCGTTTAACCCCAATACCGTTCAAAGTATGTAGGACGGGCACTCTTGCCCGTCACATCTTGTGCTGGCGTTTTCACGCTCGTACAAGATGCGGTATGAGCGACGGGCAGGAGTGCCCGTCCCACGTGAAAATTGAACGGTATTGCGTTTAACCCTTAGCCGCAGGCGCAGGCGGATGCACCAAGCCTACGCCTGCGGCTGGGGGTTCAACCGTGCGTTGGCATGCACGTAACCGGCGCTGCCACAAGTCAAACCTGGCACCATCCCTTCCAGGGAAGCACGTTGCTTTTTGTAAACATAGGTCACAATTACCGCGGTTCCGACTGCTCTGGGGCATTGTCGGCCGGTAGCGGGACTTGAAACACTTCATAGTCTTCGGCAGGTAGCCCCCAATCCACACGTCGGAAAAGATCACGGTCCATCAGTTGTTGAACCACTGCCGGTGTGACGTAGTCGCTGTAGCCGTAATTGCCGGGACTCCGATAGCGCCGCAGCTCTTTCCAATTGATCAAGATGTGAGAAACATGGGCCGCGCGAAGGGCTTCCTGGCATTCCTGGGTCGTTTTTCCCCGGAACATGGCTTCAAACACGCAATCGTCGAAACAGGTGTTGTAGAGCGCCGGCATCAGCAAATCGAATGGTCGCGCTTCTCCGACCAACAGGACCGTCGCGACTTCGTCGACGCGTTCGTTCAATAGCCGATGCGGGAGGGGCAGGCGCGACACTTGTCCCTCGGCGATCGGTTCATCGCTGCGCAGCTTTTCGAACGCCATGAAATAGCGATTGTCCGGCAACGCCACAACCGTCAGGAATTGGACGCTCAAAACCACCACCAGGATGGCCGTGATTCCACGGCGCCAGACGACATCGTCAGACCACGTCGCACCGATGCCGCCCAGCCAGGCCAACACCGGCAAGACCGGCATCCAAAACCGTTCGATCCGATGCGTGAACAGCCACCACGCCAGGAACACGAACGCCGTCCAGCACGCCAGGACCAACACCAGCCTCCGCTGCGGTGCCATGAATCCGGCCAGCAACGCGAAGGGTACCACGAGAATACTTGACAGCGGCGACCGCCACACGACGTCCGCTAGCGAATCGAAGAGCTGCCTGGGACTGTAGCGATTGCCCGACGCGTCGCGCGGGACCCGGTGCGCTCGTTGCCACTGCAGGTCTTTTTCAACGGTCCGCGTCTTGCCGTCGAAGACGGAGTAGCACAGCGGGTAAACCGGATTCCGGGTGAGCGCCGCATTCTTGCCGAACCACAGTCCACAAGCCAGTAGCGTTACCGCAGCCACGATGGCAGCCGCTTTCCAGTCGAAACACTTCGACGCAAACAGCGTCAAACCGATTAGGGGGATGAAAACGAACAGGACCGCCGGGTACTTGCAACTGACGGCCGCTCCCGCCATCCATCCCGCGACGACCAAAAAGCGAACCGATGGTCCGCGCCAGTCGGGCGATTTGCGGTTTTGTTGAGCGCGCAGCGCCGCATACAGCGCCAGGAAACCGTAGAACGCCACGGTGCCTTCAATCAAACCGTTCATGGCGACGTGCAGCATGCTCGGATTGGCAACATAAATCAGCCCGCCGATTATTCCAGCGCGGGGCGAAACAGAACGCCGCCCCGCCGCGTAGATGGCCACCGCCGTCAAGGGCAGGTAGGTCGCGATGATCGTTTTGCCAACAAGCGCTCCCCACCACCATTTCAAAGGTCCGGGGACGAGTGGCATGGCTGCCAAAGCCGGCATTTCGGCACCCAACGGCATGTTGGCGTACACGTTGTGTGGCAAGAAGTGGATGCTGCCGCTCTGAAACCATTCCTTGGGTGCCTGCAGATGATACTCGCGCACGTCAAAGTCCCACGGAGGCAACATGCCGCCCAGGAAGGCAACGAGTGAAAACGGCAGCAGCGCCAGCAGCGATTTGTCAAATTCGCGCGGTACGCGAAACGCACGCTTGCCCCTGATGAACTGCCAGCCGAACGCGGCGATACCGGTTGCGGCGAACAGTCCGAACCAAACGGGCGACCGGCAGCCGCCTGACAGGCCGACCGCTAACGTGTACAAAGACAACCCATGCAATCCGATCCCCATGCTGAACACGAATCTTTCCAGACCGGTCAGCTTGTCCTGCACTCCCAGTAACGAAAGCGCCGCGCCACCTCCACAATAAGCCACCGCCAGCATCAGCATGGCGGCGAAGCCAACGAACAGCTGTCCCGACAGCCCCCATTGCGACCAGTTGCCGCCAAACCATGAACGAACCAGGTCGTCTGGCAGCAGCAGGTAGACCAGCGCGGAAAGCCGTGCCGGCACCGCCAGATAGCTGGCCAGCAGTGCGGCGGTCAGCAGCAGAAGGACCGTGACTGGCTTCACTCGCGCTGCGAACATAAGCTATCCTTGAGGTGATTATTGGCGCTTGCGAAAAGCGATTACGAGAATTGTAAGGATTTCAGCGGGAATGATGAGGGCACGTGGCGGGTAGCACGCGCTGTTGCATTCCCGAGCCAGGGTATCCGTTCCGCATCCCGGTAACCAGTAAGGACTGCGAATGTCGACCTCAGACCGACTGCAAGGCATTTTCACACCGAACGTCGTTCCCTTGGACGGCCATGGCGAAATCAATGAAGCGGAAACACGCCGGTATGTCGATTGGCTGATCGAACGCGGCGTGCACGGGCTGTATCCGAACGGTTCGACCGGCGAGTTCACTCGATTCACAGTGGAGGAGCGCCGGCGGATCATTGAAATCATCGCCGATCAGAATCGCGGCCGCGTGCCAATTCTCGCCGGCGCCGCGGAGGCCAACACTCGCGAAACGATCAAGGCGTGTGAGCACTATTACGACCTGGGCGTCCGCGCCGTCGCCATTGTTTCGCCATTCTACTACAAGCTGAATTCGTCCAGCGTTCACGCCTACTTCAAGGAGATTGCCAGCCATTCGCCCGTCGACGTCACGCTCTACAACATTCCCATGTTCGCGTCACCTATCGATGTCGAAACCGTACAACGTCTGGCCGAAGAATGCCCGCGCGTGGTCGCCATCAAAGATTCCTCCGGCGACTTGCCGCACATGATGAGGATGATTGCCGCGGTACGGCCCATTCGTCCCGATTTCAGTTTTCTGACAGGTTGGGACGCGGCGCTGATGCCAATGATCCTGATCGGTTGCGACGGCGGAACGAATGCGACCAGCGGCGTCGTTCCCGAAATCACTCGCAAGCTTTATGATCTGACCGTGGGGGAGCAAATCGATGCGGCGCGGAGCCTGCAGTATCGGCTGTTGAAGTTGTTCGACGCGATGCTCTATTCGGCCGAATTCCCCGAGGGATTTCGCGCCGCCCTGCGACTTCGCGGAATTGAAACCGGTTCGGGGCGCCAGCCGCGCTCCTGCGACCAGGAACTGCAGATCGAAGAACTGACTCGGGAACTGCAATGCCTGCTGGCTGCGGAAGGTTTTACCGACCAGCCTGTCGGCGGCTGTCCGGCCGGAGACGCGGCGGAACCAGCGCAAATCGAAACCATCGTCCACAGCGTGCTCGGCGAACTTCGCAAACGCGGCCTGGCGTGAAACGCCGCCCGGTCGCCGCGTTCACACGTTTGGCTTACGGCGAAAGGGAACCGTAGGCCAGGACCTGTCCCGGCGCGCCGAATCGTCAGTGCCAGGACAGCTCCCGGCCTGCAAGACAGCACCGCCGCCATGCTCGCCCGCACGCATCGCCTAAGGCGACAGGTACCGCAGGAAGTTCCTCAGTGGCTGGCCGTCGGCGTACAGGGTCGGCTGTCCCAGCAGGCCCGAACCGATGTAATAGCCGCCGTAGTTCACCGGAGCGGGCGCATAAGCCGGGGCCGCCGTGACCGGGCTGTAAGCGGTGGTCGGCATGTACTGCACTCGATTGTACGCAGCGCATTGCCCGTAGTAGGCGGTTGTCGGCGCCGAGGCAATCGGTTGCAGACCGCATTGGCTGGCCACCGGCTGGCAGCAGGACGTTGCCGGCGCAACGTACTGCGCCGGGACAACGGGCGACATGACGTAGTTACTCACCGGCGCTGTCGCGTACGATTCCACCACTACCGGTCGTGCCGTCACCGTACACTGAGCGAACCCTGCACCAGTAATACCCAGGATCCCTGTGCCCAGGATCGCCAGACCGAAAACGAATGCTCCGTTTCTCATTTTTGCTCTTCCTTTGAAATTTCGATTTCGTACGGCGACGTACCACGCGTGTCGCCTCTTCGTTCCCATTCCACCTGTCATCGTTGCAACCGTGGTGCCGATCGGCAAGTCGCGACGAGAGATTTTCTTGTGAGAGCGACGAAGCGTAGCGCGCGATGGTGAACTTAAGTCGTTATGGCTCGCCATTCTTCAATCGAAATGCTAAACGCTAGCGGTTGTATGCAAGTCAGCGGTTGAGCAAAGTTGCCGGCGGTCCGCGTGCCCGAGTGTCTTGTAAGTTTTACACGCTTTCGCGCGAGTCACTTGATCGGGCAGCGCACAGTTTGTCGCCATACCAGCTCGCAGCTTAAACGCATGCGTTGCTCGCGTCCGCGCACCCGTGCTCGCGCTGCGTGCTGGTGTTTTCCCTGACCGCCGCCTGTTAGCGCTGGCCAGTCAAGGATGGCGGCCAAAGCACAGGACGATGGCCAGGAGCGCGGCCAGGCCCGTAGGCAGCAGCAGCCAGGGAGACACGTTCCAGCCGGCGGGAATGGTGCCGCAGATGATGGATACCGCGGCGACGGCGGTGGCGTAAGGCAGCTGCGTACGGACGTGGGCCACGTGATCGCATTCGCTCGCAGCGGACGAGAGCACGGTGGTGTCCGAAATGGGCGAACAGTGGTCGCCGAAAATGGCTCCGGCCAGCACACTGCCAATCGTCGCCACGAAGACCGGCTGTTGGACGACGTCGGAGTCCACGCCCATGATTTGAACCATCGCCGGAATTACGATTGGCATCAGGATCCCCATCGTGCCCCAACTGGTCCCCGTGGCAAAGGCGACTACCGAAGACAACAGAAACACGATCGACGGCATCCAGGCCGCGGGCACTCCGCGACTCAACTGCCCACCCAGATAATGGCCGGTTCCCAAAAACGTGTCACCCGTGATTCCCGACAGGGACCACGCCAGCCACAAAATGGCCAGGGCCGGCAGGGTGACCTGGACTCCGGACGCCGCGGCCGCGATGAGTTCTTTCGCTGTCAATGTCTTCTCGCGCCGGGCCAGCAGCCACGCGGCGATCAAACCTGCCAGTGATCCGTAGACCAGACTCAAGTACGAATCCCCATTGCCGAACGTCTGCAGGATGGTCGGTTGCGCGATGCCATCCTGTTGCAACGCCGCTCTGCCGGTCGCCAGTAGTAAGGCCAGCGTTCCGAAGACGACAACCGCCACGGGCACAACGGCGTTGACCCAGTGATGCGCGGCCTGCTCGACATTCAATTCCTTCGCCGTGCCGGGGTCGTTCGGTTCGCGCTGGGCGTTTTGTTCGGCGGAGAGCATGGGACCGAAATCGCGGTTCAATGCCGATACGATCGGTACCAGGGCCAGTGCCCACAGGACATAGAAGCGGTACGGGATGGAAGCGACGAACAAAGTGAAACCGTCGGCCGATCCGCCGTCGATTCCGGCGGCTTTGAGTCCGTCGTCGATGTAGCCGATTTCTCCGGCGACCCAGGTGGAGACGATAGCCAGTCCGGCCACCGGCGCGGCGGTGGAGTCGACCAGGTACGCCAACTTTTCGCGGGAGATTTTCAAACGGTCGGTGAGCGGTCGCATGGTGCCGCCCAGCAAGAGCGTGTTTGCGTAGTCGTCGAAAAAGACAAGCAGGCCCAGCAGCCAGGTGACCAGTTGCCCGCCGCGCCGTCCGCGAGCCAGAGGGAGCAGGCACTCTACCAGTCCCTGCATGCCGCCGCCGCGATGGATCACGCCAACCATGGCGCCCATCAGTGCCGTGAACGCGAAGACTCGCAGGTGGTCGGAATCGGCCAGCGCCGGCCAGAGGTGACCTTCAAACGTCTCGGTGACCGTGTGCGTTGCGGTGAGCAGGATTCCGGTGATGGTGAAGGGCTGCTGATGCGCCGCGATAATGAAGGCGCCGAGCACGACGCCCAGGAACAACGCCCACAGGATGCGCCGCGTCGCGATGGCCAGGATGATCGCCAGTAAGGGCGGCAGCAGGCTGAGCCAACCGTAATCAGGCATGTTCTTGGGTCGCGGGAAGAATGAGCGTGAAGACGACGCCTCCCGTGGCCGGACTATCCACCACGATGCTGCCGCCGTGCTGATTTACGATAGCCCAACACTTCGATAACCCAAACCCCAAACCGCGCCCTGCCTCGCGCCCCGAGTAGAAGGGATCGAAGGCGTGACGGCGCACCTCCGGAGGAATGCCGGGCCCCGTATCGCTCACCGTGATTTCAAACCAGTGCCCTGCGACTGGTTCGGTTGACCGGCTTTCGGAAACTGAAACCCGCACGGTTCCTCCCGACTGCAATGCCTCCAGTGAGTTCGTGCAGAGGGACTTGAGCGCCACGGTCAGCTGGTCGCGATCGGCTTCAATGGCCGGCAACTCCTCGGGCACGTCGACCTCGATCGCGGTCCCCTGCCCTGCCGCCGCTTCGGCCAGTTCCGCGGCAATCGTGGCGGTCAATTCGCCGAGGTCCACTGCGCCGGGATTCAATGCCGGCGGCTTGGCAAACAGCATCATATTGGAGATCATTTCGTGTGCGCGGAAGGCCTGGCTGTTGATCGTTGCCA
This sequence comes from uncultured Planctomycetaceae bacterium, assembly GCA_937967665.1. Taxonomy (GTDB): domain Bacteria; phylum Planctomycetota; class Planctomycetia; order Pirellulales; family Pirellulaceae; genus CALBSZ01. The sequence goes on along the minus strand of CALBSZ010000218.1, from coordinate 3,642 downwards.
GCCGTTTCCGCTTTTCCGGATCCTGCTCGCCCTGCAAGAGCGTTTGAGCACGTGTCGAGATATTCGCCAATGGATTGTTGATTTCGTGGCTGGCGCCGTAAGCGAGTTGCTGCATCGCGGCGAGTTTCTCGCGTTCCAGCGTTTCTTCAAAGCGGTGTTCCAGATCCCGCCAGCGCGACAATCGTCGCAGCAGCGTCTCCAGTGACGGCTGCGGGCACTCGTGCCGGCAGTCGAGCGGTTCGTTGGTAAGGGGAGGCCAAACGCTGGCGGCGATCCGTCCGGCCCGTTCTCGCTGTTGCATCACGGCATCGACGGTTCGCGCTGCTTGCTCATCAACACCCCCCACGCATTCAGACAGCTGTTCACCCACTTCCACGGGATCTGTCGTGGTAGGGAAACCCAGACGACCGTAAACCCCTGTAATCCATGAGGGCAACGCCGCGGCGGCGGCCTGGCTGTCCTGCTGCGCGTCCATCATCAGCCAGTCCGAAGCGTTGTAAAGCAGCCCCAGCAGCCAGGCGTTTGACTGCTGCGCCGCGGCGACCCGCGCGGCGCAAGTGATGGCGACGCTCAAACTGTAGGTGGCCACTTCTCGAAAGCGATCGTAGCTGGCAGCGCTGCTTTGTCTCAATTCCCGCGGATCGTCGTCACTCCAGACGAAAATCCGCGCGGCCTGACGCGACAGCCAGTCTGCCAGGTCGTGCAAGTCGCGGGGACGACGGTTTGTCAACTCGGTGAACCGGCAGGAACTCCACAACGCCAGCGCAGCGTCGGCCGACACGATCTGGACCAGTGAATGCGTTCGCGAAGCAGGGTCCTCATCCAACGCGACTTCCAGCAGACGCCGGCAGGTGTGCGGCGCGAGCGGCAAGCTGAGGCGTTCAGTCTTCAGTTGAAGTTGAGGAAGCAAGCGAATCATGTCGTGTTTCGCCTCATCGGGCTGTGCGACGGAACGATATCAAAAAAACGCGTACCCGTCGTGCGACCGGGTACGCGTTCTAACGCTGATCTCAAAGTGTTTATCGACAGTGCTGGAGGAAGTCAGGTTGTCGCCGTGCGCTCGATGTCCAGCAAACCGCAACAGCGATCCAACAGGGCTTCCACCTCAAAGGGCTTCTGCATGAAGTCGTTCGCCCCGGCCGCTTTCAAATCGGCCACTTTGTCTTGTTCGACCATGCCCGAGATACAAAGGATCTGCACGGCTTCCAGGCTGCTGTCGCTGCGCACACGCTGGCAAACCTCTTTTCCGTTGATGTCAGGCAGCATCACATCCAGGACCACCAGGTCAGGACGAAACTCCTTCACCAGCATCCCGGCGTCGAATCCGTTGTTCGCCGTGCGAATGTCGAAGCGGCCGTCGCGTTCAAAGACGTCGCTGAGCAATTCCACCAGTTCCTCGTCGTCGTCCACTATCAGGACCTTCCGCTTGCCGCTCTCCAACGAATCAGTCGGAATCCCGTTGTCTTTCATGAAGGAAAACAACTGGTCGCGCGGGATGCGGCGAAATCGACTACCCGGAACCCGAAAACCCTTCAGCGTCCCGTTGTCAAAACAGCGAATGATGGTCTGCTGGCTTACTTTGCAGATTTTGGCGGCTTCGCCAGTGGTGAATACAGTTTTAGTCGACATGCTCATGGAACATCCTTCCCTAGTCGACTGGTTCGACTAGATTTTCCGTGGAACCGTGAACTCTGACCCATTCGAAAGTTGCGGGTTCCAAAACCTCCGTAGTTACGCCGCACCGTCCCTGCCCCCTCGATAAGCAAAGCTTCGCGGCGTACGCAGATGACTTACCTTCCAAGATTGGCGTATCTGATAAGCTTATCCGGCTCTTCCAGGATTACCGAACTTGCCATCGCCGTGATTATAACGGTCAAACAGATGCCGTCAAGATTGATCCAATTGCCGCAAGCTCCTTAAATAACTCATGTTGCGACGCGGATACGTTAGCAGTACCAGAATTTTGCAGGCGGGGGAATTGGAGTTTGTCGCGTATCCCAAAATGCCCAGCATCACGTCGCGACCGGCGAGTGCAATCGAATGCCGTCCTTTCAGAACTGAGGAAATGCGCAACTTCGCAACAGGCGGTCCCTGTCGCTTGTCTGGGGACTAGCGATGCTTGCCCTCCAGATGGGCCATGACCATGGCGACGTCCGCGGGCGTGATCCCGCTGATCCGACTCGCTTGCGCCAGGCTGATCGGACGGATCCGGGCAAGCTTTTCCCTCGCTTCGGTGCGCAGGTGCACGATGCGGCTGTAGTCGAACGTTTCGGGAATCCGCCTGTCGGCCAGACGCTGCTGTCGTTGAACCTGCTGTTCCTGGCGGGCGACGTACCCCGAGTACTTGACGTCGAAAAGTACCTGCCGCGCGACGTCCGCCGCATAAGCACGCAGGGCTGGCTGCAATTCGCAAAGATCGTTCCATGCCACCTCCGGCCTGCGGAGATATTTTTCCAGTGTCACACCGTCGACGCGGTGGTTTTGGAGTTCGTTCCGGGCCTGTTCAATCTGAGTTTCCTTGGCCTGCAAGCGCTGCCAGCGATGGTCGTTGACCAGCCCGGCGCTTCGTCCCACCGGAGTCAGACGCCGGTCGGCGTTATCCTGCCTTAGCAACAAGCGATATTCCGCGCGGCTGGTAAACATACGATACGGTTCGTCCACGCCGCGGGTTACCAGGTCGTCAATCAAGACGCCGATATAGGCTTGATCGCGGGAAAGGATCAGCGGTTCCTTGCCGGCCACTTGCAGCGCGGCGTTGGCGCCGGCGATCAGCCCCTGAGCGCCCGCTTCTTCGTAGCCGGTGGTGCCGTTGATCTGTCCGGCGAAGTACAAGCCCGCGACCTGCTTGGTTTCCAAACTCGGCTTGAGCTGGTCTGGCGGGCAGTAGTCGTATTCGACTGCATAGCCGTACCGCATGATCTGAGCGTTTTCCAAGCCCGGAATCAACTGGAACATGGCGTCCTGCACGTCGCGCGGCAGGCTGGTAGAGATTCCGTTGACGTAGACTTCTTGCGTCTGGCGACCCTCCGGTTCAAGGAACAATTGATGCTGCGACTTGTCGGCGAAGCGGACGACCTTATCTTCAATCGACGGGCAGTAGCGCGGACCGCTGGACGCAATCTGCCCGCTGTACATCGGCGCGCGGTCCAGGTTCGCGCGAATCAGATCGTGCACGGCGTCGTTCGTATAGGTCATCCAGCAGGGAATTTGTTCGACGTCGAGCCGGTCGTTCAAGTACGAAAAGGGTTCCGGCTGATCGTCGCCCGGTTGTTCCTGTGTCTTGGAATAATCGATGGTCCGGCCGTTCAGTCGCGGCGGCGTGCCCGTTTTAAAACGCGCCAGCTTAAATTGCAGTCGCCGCAGGGCACCGCTGATACCCTTGGTCGTCCCCTCCCCTGCCCTGCCGCCGTCCGTCTTGGCTTCGCCCGTGTGCATGATGGCCTGCAGGAAGGTGCCGGTGGTCAGGATCACGGTCGGCGCGGCGTAGCAGACGCCGCCTTTGGCCGTGATACCTGTCACGCGACAGCCGTCAGCCGATCCGTCGGTCAAAATGTCTTCAACGATTTCCTGGCGCAGCGAAAGGTTTTCCTGCTCTTCGCAGATCCGCTTGACTTCAAACTGGTAAGCCTTCTTGTCGGCCTG
>CALBSZ010000217.1 GCA_937967665.1 uncultured Planctomycetaceae bacterium | reverse complement strand
CGCCACGTCCGCGGCCGCCGCGGCGATTGTCGGTTCTTCGTCAAACGCCCGGGCGGCGATCTGTTTGAGCTCGTCCCGAGCCGGGATGTGCAGCCCTTCGTTTTCAATCATCGCACCAATGGATTCGCCGTAGCCGCGCCCTTCGAACGCGCCGACGTTGAGTGCCAGGTTGATGAAGAAGCCCGTTTCCTGCCAGTTGCCGAAACGGCCCTCGTGGACCATTTGCTTGACATCCTCACAGCTCTTCCCTTGAAAGGCGAATTCCCAATCGTGAATGATACCGGCCCCGTTGGTGCACAGGTGCGTGACCCAACCCTCTTCGACCAACCGCAGAAAGACCGGGCCCAATCCGTTCTTGATGGCATGCGCACCAAAGGCCATGACGATCGCGGCGTTTGATTCGCGGGCGCGCCGCATCCGACCAGCCAACTCGTCGATCAGGCGTGCCGATTCGTCGGGCAGGGGCGGAGGCGGCGCGTCCGCGGCCACGTGATCGTCGGCAATGAATTTCTTGTTGTTTCGTTCCGACAACGACTCCATCCGCACGGCGAAACGATCGAATTCCGGATAGGTCACTCTTTTCTCTCCAAGCAAGGGTGTTCCTGCGCGCTGCGCTCGCGGCACGGCCAGGCTTCGCGCGGGACGCCGCGGCGCGACGTCATCACGAGGCCGGCCACCACAATCCCAGCAACCGTTCGGCTTCGCTAAAATCCGCCACGACGACATTCGCGCCGGCGTTGATCAATCGTTCTCGCTTCCACGGATCGGGCTTCCCGCCGCGGCTCGACTCGTCGCTGGCCACGGCGACTGCCGTGCCGCCGACTTCACGCACATTCTGAATTTCGACGTAGCCGTCTCCAAAACCGATCAACGCACTGCCCGGAATCTCTTGCTGGGTGAACAAGCGGGCGATGATCTGCGCCTTGGAGAACGACCGGTAGTCGTCCAGGGCTCCGTAGACATGATCGCCGAAGAAACGGTTCAGGCCGAGCAGTTCGACCTCTTCACGCACATACACTTCGTCCGTCCCGCTGGCCAGGTACATCAGGACGCCGTGGGCCTGAAGCAACTCGAGCATCCGAATACTTCCTGGAACCAGCCAGGCCGACGGTGCGTCCGAGCCATCGCGGAGGCGTTCACGGCGAGCGTGAATCCGATGCATCAGGCGTTCATGATAGGCGTGCTTGTATGCCAGCGGATCGCGAGGCCGCCCGCCCCGCCGTTCGACTTCCTCGGCCAGACGGCTCATCTGGTAAATCGTCTGCTTGCCGTTCAGCTCCATGACAAATGCCGTGGCGATCTCCCGCAGTTGTTCGGGAGTTTCGTCGGTGCCCGTCTCCGCCAGGATCTCGACCATCAGGGGAATCATGATATCCGGCCACCCTTCGCGGATCAGACTGAGCGTCCCGTCGAAATCGAACAGCGCATGCCGCGGCGGTTCGCCTGGAGACCAGTCAGCGACGATTTCAATCGAACTGCCCGGCAAGTGTTGCGTGGTCATGGGGAGTATATTCGCCGCTGTCGGATGTCTCGGGTGGATGTTCGGTCAGGATTGAATACTATAACGGTTGTCTGACAAATCACAGGCCCCGCGACCGGCCTCGTTGCCGCACGTCAACAGGATTCCTGGGAAGGATGAATGCATGCCCGTCTATACCATTGCCAGTATCGCCGCCGTCAATGCAGCCATCGATGCCGTCGGCGCCGTACACGGTTCCTACCAGGCCCTGGCGATTCTGAAGAACGTGCTGGACGAGATCGCCGAATCGGACGATTTGGACAAGGATTTGCGTCACGTGGAATCCCAGCAAGGACCAAGTTACCAGGGTCCGGACTACACGAATCGCGTGGTTCTGAAAGCCGCCAAGACGGCGGCGCGAACGCCGGGTGATCCGGGACAGGCGATGCTGGAACTGCTCTCGCTGGTGATCACGCGACTGGGTACAGCGCAAGGTGCGCGTGTCTTCTCGATGCTGATCCTGGCATGCGGCTGGGATCCCGCTTTGCTGGTCGTTGTGTTGAAGCTTGGCATGATCCTTTCGCGCACGGAGGCGGGGAAGCGAATCCTCGCCGCGCTGTCACCCGCCTTGAAAGAAAGACTCGTTGCCCTTGCCGAACAGTCGGAACTGGTGGACGACGCCCGGGAGTTGTTGGCGAATTTGGGTCAGCGCGGCGCGGGTTTGTTGGAGGCATTGCGCGCGACACCGAATCGCGTCGTACAAGAAGCCGACAATCTATTGAATCGACTCGCCCCGCCCGAGTCGAACGAATCCTCCTAAGACTGGTAGTGGAGCGTGCTGGTGATTCGTGACCGTTTAGGGAAACCGCAGCTTGGCGACGTAGGCTTCCCAGTCCTTCTTGAATTCGTCCATGTCGGGGTCGCCGAGCACTGCGACAAGGGTCTGGAATCCTGAGGGGTCTTTTTCCGCATTCTTGCGAAAGGCGTGATAATACTTGACCAGCTTGCCATGTTCCTGCAGGTAGTAGCACAGGTATCGCGCCTGGGCATAGTTGGTACCGGGATCCTCATTGTAGAATTCGCGCGTGGTGGTACTGCAGAGCGTTTTGAACGAGGGCACTCGATCGTCGCCGATGGCACCTTGCAGGCCGCGGAGCCGCCAGTTCGTGTAGCCCCAGATATGCCCATCGTTGTCGCCGCACTGTTCGTACAGCGATGCCAGGCCTTCGTTGAACCACGCCGGGCAGGTGGGGAAATTCGAGGCGATGAAGGGATGCACGATTTCGTGTACCAGCGTGCCGCCGCCGGTGCTGATGTTCATGACCAGCACGCGATGCGTGGGCGAATAGTATCCAAACGGCGTACCGGGCCGATCCCGAAACAGTTCCCAGGTATACTTTTCGTAGCTCGCTTTGTCCTTGAACAGCCAGATATCGATGATGTCGTTGGGATCCTTGTGGAAGTAGTCTCGCTTCAAGCGATCCGCCGACCACTTGATCGTCTTCACACTGCGCTTCCGCACGACTTCCAGCGATTCGTTGCCGACGACCACAAACGGCTTCTGCAGGACGATGTGAAACTCCTTGCTCGGCAGCCGTTCCTTCAGCCGCATGATATGTTGCGCGTAATCGGCGTCGGTGAATCCGGCCGCCGGACGAACTTGAAGTTCGTTTGGTTCAAGACGCAAACGTACCATCGTCCACGCTGTCGACTTGTACTTGAGCGGCCAGAGCTGCAAAAAGTCGTGGCGGCTCATGCGCTGCCAGGCGGCCTGCGGCACGGCTGGTTCGTGATAGACGACTTCGTCGCGTTTGGCGTCATAGCCCAATACCAGCCGAAAGTGCTCGGTCGTATCGGGCCGCTGGTCATACCGCATGCAGACGATGGAGGGCACACCGTTGCGCAGGTCGCGATGCAGGTTGGCGAATTCGCGCGATAAGGCGTCGGAGTCGTCGGCTTCCACCTGCGACCATACGGGTCCCGTATCGAAACCGATGCGCCGCGCGGCAACCGCCAATTCTTTCGTGTAACATCCCCGCCCCTCGGCCGGTGACAAGCCGGCTTGATCAAAGACAAAGTCCTGGTCCACCCGGTGTCCCAGTTTCTGCAGGTACATTGCCACGCACGCTTCTCCGCAAAAGTCAGGCTTCTGGAGGATGTGAGGGACGTCACGGATCAGCACCGACTCCCAGTCCCTTTCGTCGGCGGGGAGCGTGCGGGTCAGGACGAAACCGCAGAGCAAAACGCAGAATAGAATGAATCGATTCATGTCCATACCAGCAACAGGATTCGCAACGCCCCTCAGTTGACTCTATCTATCGTACCGCTGGACGCGGGCAGGACCCAGAGCAGGTTTTGTAACAAGCGTGTATCATCGCGGATTGCGTAATCCGTCGCGACGCGAAGGGAAGGGTGGCTGGGATGCGTTATTTTCCGTCCGGGAGAGCTGGACGCGGCGCAGGACGAGACCGTTCAGACGCTTGCCCAGTAGCCGCCGCGGTGATGATCGAAAAGGGCTTCGCTGCCGCGTCGCGACTCGTCGAATTTTCCGTCTGCAAAGACGGTATGCCCCATCACCCAGGTTCGCACGGGCCAACCCTGCAGCGTAGTGCCATTCCAGGGACTCCACTTGCATTTAGCCTCTTGCTGCTCGTTGACGATCGTGGCGGATCGGTTCATATCCACCAGCACCAGGTCCGCATCGTAGCCCACCTGGATGCGGCCTTTGTCGACGATATCCCAGACGCGTGCCGGCGCGTCCGACATCCAATGCACCACCTGCTCGATCGTACAGTGCCCGCGGTTGACCTGGTCGAGCATCAGTGCCAGCGAGTTTTCGACGGCCGGCAATCCAGACGGCGACTTCGGGTACGGGGCCTGCTTTTCCTCCCAGGTGTGTGGAGCATGGTCGGTCGCGATGACTTGAATGCGACCATCCAGCAGGGCCTGCCACAGTTGCTGGTTGTCCTGGCGCGACTTCAACGACGGATTCATTTGCACCAGGGTTCCCAGCCGGTCGTAGTCGTCGACGTTAAAAAACAAATGATGGGGACATGCTTCCGCAGTGATCAAGCCGCGATGACTGGAGTCCAGCAGCGCGTTCGCCTCCATTCCCGTAGACACGTGCAGGACGTGAAACCGGTGCCCGTGCCGGACCGCCAGGTCGATCGCGCGGCTGGTCGCGACCACCGCCGCGCGGACATCGCGAATCCGCGAATGGTCCCGCACATCGGACGTATCGCCGATTGCCGCGCGATTCGCTCGGATTGTACTTTCGTCTTCGCAGTGCGCGCACAGCGGCAAGGTAGTTTCGGCGAAGATCCGTTCCAGCGCGTCCTGCTCGTCAACCAGCAGGTCGCCGGTGCTGGAGCCGATGAAGATCTTGATTCCCGGAGTGCGCGAGGCCGACTTCAGCAAGTTGGCATTGTGCGGCGTGGCGCCGATATAAAATCCGTAATTGACCAGGCTGTGCCGGGCGCCCAGCGCCAGTTTCTGTTCCAGCAGTTCCTGTGTGACCGCGTTCGGAACGGTGTTCGGCATTTCCAGGAACGTAGTGACGCCGCCTTTGGCGCACGCCCGACTGGCATGCCGCAAGTCTTCTTTGTGAGTCAAGCCGGGTTCACGAAAGTGGACCTGATCATCAATCACGCCGGGCAGCAAATAGCAACCGCCGGCATCGACGACTTCATCGGCCGCCGTTTGCCGGGCCGCATCGATGTCCACGATCTTGGTACCGTCGACCAGTACCGATGTCTTCAGCGTCTCGCCAGGCAAGACCACGGTGGCGTTGTTGATCAGCGTCTTCATGCCGTTCGGCTTGTGCTTTCCAGCGCGGCGACTTTTCCGTCCAGTTGATCCAGCCGCCGTTCGATCTGGATCAGCTTGTCGAGAATCAGGGCATGGACATAGACGGCGTCCATGCCTACCGGACTGGCATCACTGGCAATGACGTCGATCAGTGACTGTAATTCCGACTTTTGCTTGATATCTGCCATGGCAACCACTCTGCTCCCTATCGTGAAACCAGCTGATTCTCGCTGATGGCGAATCGTTCCTGCAACGACTGCACTTCCATCCCTTCCAACTGCAAGGCCTCCATGACCATCACTACGGCCTGAGCGGCTTCCATGGTAGTGATACACGGAATGCCATGTTGTACCGCGGCGGCACGAATCTTTCCTTCGTCGGTTCGAGCCCCCTTGCCGCTCGGAGTATTCATGACCATCGAAACGTTCCCGTCGATCAAGTAGTCGAGCAGATTCGGGTGTCCTTCCGCGATTTTTTTTAACGGTTCCACGGCAATCCCGGCTTCGGCGATACGAGCGGCAGTGCCGCTGGTCGCCACCAGTTGGTAACCGAGCGCGACCAGCCGCTTGGCCAGTGCTCCGATGCGGTCCTTATGCCGTTTGGACACGCTGACGAAGATCTTCGTGCCCGGTTCGGGCAGCACGACACCCGCGGCCAGTTGGCTCTTGGCAAAGGCAATGGAAAAGCGTTCGCTGATTCCCATGACTTCGCCGGTGCTGCGCATTTCGGGTCCCAGAATGATGTCGACTCCTGCGAACTTGCGAAATGGAAAGACACTTTCCTTGACCGAGACGTGAGACGGAATCGGTTCTCGATCGATGCCTAGTTCCGCCAGCGTCATCCCGGCCATTACTTTGGCGGCGATCTTGGCCACGGGCACGCCGGTCGCCTTGGCCACGAACGGGACGGTGCGGCTGGCGCGGGGATTCACTTCCAGCACGTAGACATTGTATTTGTCGTCTTCTTCCTTGACGGCGTACTGCACGTTCATCAGCCCGACGACGTTGAGGTATTTTGCCATGGCGATGGTCGCTTCGCGAATCTCCTGCACCACCGGCCCGGGCAGGCTATACGCAGGGATGGCACATGCCGAATCGCCGGAGTGGACACCGGCCTCTTCGATGTGTTCCATGATGCCCATGACGATCACCCGTTCTCCGTCGCTGACGGCATCCACATCGACTTCCGTGGCATCTTCCAGGAATCGATCAATCAGCACCGGCTGGCCCTGGGCAACAACAAAGGCTTCCGCAACATAGCGTTCGAACTGAGTTTCGTCGTAGCAAATCTCCATGGCTCGTCCACCCAGCACAAAACTTGGCCGCACCAGCGAAGGGAACCCGATCTTAGCCGCTTCGTTGCGGGCCTGGCTCATGTTCCGAGCGATCCCGTTGGCCGGTTGTTTCAAATTCAGCCGCCCCAGTAGCTGCTGAAACTTTTCCCGGTCTTCGGCCGCTTCAATCGTATCCACGCTGGTACCGATGATCGGAATCCCCGCCGTCGCGAGTCCCCGCGCCAGGTTCAAGGGTGTTTGGCCGCCGAACTGAACGATCACGCCTTCCGGCTGCATGCGATCGCAGATGTTCAAGACGTCCTCGGTCGTCAGCGGCTCGAAGAACAGCAGGTCACTGGTGTCGTAATCGGTACTGACCGTTTCCGGATTCGAGTTGACCATGATCGACTCGATACCCATTTCGCGTAAGGCGAAGCTGGCGTGGCAGCAACAGTAATCGAATTCGATTCCCTGCCCGATCCGATTTGGTCCACCGCCCAGGATCATGATTCGCTTGCGCGAGGGATCCTTGGCAGGCGTTTCATCTTCCACTTCGTAGGTCGAGTAATAGTAAGGCGTGTAGGCTTCAAATTCGGCCGCGCAGGTATCGACAGACTTGTAGGCGACCACAATTCCGCGCCGCTTCCGTTCGTCCCGTACGTCGATTTCGCTGGTATTCCAAATGGTGGCCAGCTGGCGATCGGAAAAGCCGCACTTTTTGGCCCGCAGCAATGTTGCGTCGTCCACGGTGTTCAGCGATTCGATCGTCCGCAGTTCGTCTTCCAGTTCAATGATTTCGGCCAGTTGGTCGAGGAACCAGGGATCGATCCTGGTCAGTTCGTGCACTTCCCGCGCCGTCATGCCACTCTTCATGGCGTAGCGCAGGTGCCAAACGCGTTCGGCGTTGGGGCGTGACAATTTCGCTCGGATTTCGTCCATTCCGGGGCGGCTGTCGCTGTACCACGAGTCACGGTGGTCGCTGCCGAAGCCAAAGCTGCCGACTTCCAGTCCGCGCAGCGCCTTTTGAAACGACTCCTTAAACGTGCTGCCAATGGCCATGGTTTCCCCGACGCTTTTCATCTGCGTCATCAGCGTATCATCCGCCTCGGGAAACTTCTCGAACGCGAAGCGGGGGATTTTGGTGACGACATAGTCGATGGTCGGTTCGAAACAGGCTTTGGTCTGTCGAGTAATATCGTTGGGCAATTCGTGCAGGCGGTAGCCCACGGCAAGTTTGGCCGCGATTTTGGCAATCGGAAACCCGGTCGCCTTCGACGCCAGGGCGCTACTGCGGCTGACTCGCGGATTCATTTCGCTGACGATCATTCG
>CALBSZ010000216.1 GCA_937967665.1 uncultured Planctomycetaceae bacterium | reverse complement strand
CACTCAGTCCAATCCGATGGCACGACGCGTTCTAGGGTTGTGATCACGGTAATGCCCACGAAACGAAGTCGCCACCGGCGCGCAACCCGTGCCGTCCAAGTTCTCCACGGCCCCCGGCTGCGTGCCAATCCCCAGGCAACATATCGGTGGGCTCGCCTTGCTACGCACCGGTTTCTCTGGCCACTGTTTACATTTTCACGACGGCAAAGTAGCGGCTCTGCTTCTTCGATTCAAACGTCGGCCATCGACACATCCAGCAGCCGACGCCACGATCGAGAAGATGACATTCAGGCCGCAAGCGATAAAGTTGGGGGCCACTTATTCGATGCACGTCTGCGGATCTATTGCTCACCCACTGGTGACGATGCGACAGCCGCCCAACGAACGCTGCAAACGATCACTGGGGCATTCGGTTCGTTTACTGTTTCACGCCTGGCTACATTTCGTATTCGGCGAGTTCGTCCGCAACGCAGGAGCGGCCCAACATTTCTTATGTCACACGAAGAACTCGCTACACTCTTTCATCCTCCAACCCAGACTGCGGCGAATGACCAATTCCAGCAAACTGAATTCAAGTCGCTAGACGCACCTGCACAGTTGCTCGACACAGAGAACGATGGAATCCTGCTCGGACAAGCGACGAAACGTGGCCAGTTCCAGCCTATGACGCTGGGCAACACCGACCGCAGACGTCACCTCTACATCATCGGCCGTACCGGTGTCGGGAAGAGTACACTCTTGCTCCAGCAACTGGTTTCCGACATTTGTGCTGGGCGGGGCTGTGGTGTCATTGATCCGCATGGCGATTTGGCCGATTCAGTCCTCGCCAACATTCCGCAATCGCGCACCAACGACGTAGTTGTCCTTGACCCATGTTGCTCGGATTTCGTAGTCCCCTTCAACCCCTTGGCATGTAACGATCCCACTCGCCGAGACCTAATTGTTGATGACGTTCTTTCCGCGTTTTCTCGCATCTATGACTTTGCCGGCACTCCACGACTGACAGACACTCTTCGGAATGCTTTGTATGTACTTGTCGAGAAGAACCTAACGCTTGTCGATCTGCTCATGCTACTTGCCGACGAATCGTATCGGCGGAAAATCATCGCAAACGTTGAAGACGAACTCGCACGAATGTTTTGGCAAAACGAATTCCCGTCGTGGGCGAAGACCTATCGCACAGAGGCACTTTCTGCCGTGCAAAATAAAGTCCGACCGTTCCTTATGAATAAGCGTATTCGTGCAATGGTGGGTTCGCGTCAGCAATCCTTCCATCTTCGCCAAGTCATGGACAGCAACCAGATCCTCGTCGTCAACCTCAGCAAGGGCAAACTGGGCGAAACCAACGCCGCGCTACTTGGGTCACTGATTGTCAGCGGTATCCAGCAGGCGGCGCTGAGCCGAGCGGACTGTCCCGAACACTTGCGAAGAAACTTCTATCTAGCAGTCGACGAGTTCCAAAACTTCACCACAAATTCATTCGCTACGATTCTTTCGGAGAGTCGCAAGTATCGCCTGAGTCTTACCGTGGCACACCAGTACCTCAGTCAACTCAATCAATCCACCGCTAATGCTGTGTTTGGAAATGTCGGCGGCTTGATTACGTTTCAAATTGGCATTGATGATGCGGAACGCATCGCTACCCAATTGGTCAAGTATCCTGGTCAGCTGTGTGCTCGTGATTTGACCAACTTGCCGAAGTACAACGCCTACTGTCGCCTTTTGGCCGACGGAATCCCAACGCACCCATTTTCACTTTGCACGTTACCGCCACCGTCACCGACTATCAATCGACGCGCTCAAGTCATAAACGCTTCGCACCGCCACTTTGGTCGTCCTATTGAGAAGATTAATGCCATGCTTCAACACGAACTGGCGACTCGCTAGCAACTAAAAACGGCGGCGAACGACTTGCGTTCACCGCCCTGCACCATGTTTCGCGCTACATCTCACCCAGAGACCTTCGCCTCGACCTGTTCGACGTGCTGCTGTTCAAGTTGCACTGCACGGATGGCCGCAGGCAAGTCGGCCAGTCCAAACGACGCAACATACTTCGTCGTATCACCGTCCCGGTAACTGCGTTGTACGCTCACCGAGCGAAACTCGCGAGAACCGCCCTCACCGGTCGATTCATTGACAAACACCGACGCTGAGCAGTAACCAATTCGAAACGTTGCTTCTGGAGTCCTATTGCTTGGCATATCAAACCCTTTGCTATGAAGAAACACGGACACTCCCCACCCGTACGTAGGTGGGGGTGCAACTGTGCCGCAAGAGTCGCGCGCGCGCAACTCTTGTTTCCTCCTGGCGTCACCATTCTGCCAATCCTAAGTTCCCACAACTATCGCAACAGAGATACAACCCTACGCGAAATGTCTGCGTTGCCCGTAACGAAGTTACGGTCTCACCGCCGTGACTCTGGCGACGTAAGCTTGATCTTCTTCGCAAAGACGCTCAAGCGGCACGACGATGGTCTTACCGTTTTCAAGCAAGAGTCCAACTTTGCCATCAGTAACTCGCCTGAACTTAGCTCGAGTTTCGAATTTACCTGTCGAGTCAGTCCATCCACGGAACTCGTCGGTATTGAGCAGTTCTTCAGGTTGGCCACCAGTTGGCATGTCAAGTTGTTCTGGATTGACGTAGACAGCACGGTTACCTTGTAGATCGAATCGCATATCAGGTGTGTCGGAGAAGACTAACGAAACATCACCTAGTTGCCACTCGCTAGGAACAGAGAATATCGCCATCAGATTCACGCTCTTGTTTGTCTGGACCAACCCAACAAAACGCCCAACTGCGCCGTTCCCGACAAGTGTCTGCTCCGTAGCGAACCAGTGCTGCGGATCTTTCGCAGCTTCCAACATCCGTCCATTGTGTGTAATCGATAGCCGTGCAGACGGTGACACTACCCAAACTGCATTTCGTGTTGCTTCGCCGTGTGCAATCTTCACAGAATTCATGTCGAATAGCCGTATACCAATTCCATTCGGCACGTCCGGTGTGTAATTGTCCCAGCCCGACACCTTTTTGCGCTCGGCAACTGCGTTGCCGTCACTTTCAATTGCGCGGAATCTCAATTCCAGCTGAAGCAACTGCTCTCCGTCAGAAGGCTTGACGTAGAGCGGATCTCCGAAGAACAAATCGCGGTCAACAAATGGTGCTGACACGGTATTCACAATGGCTTTGTCTATGTGCCATCTCCTTGGTAACTCCTGGGGCTCTTCAGTCCGTTGGTCGGTAGATTCCGCCAATTGATCTGGCGGATCTGCTAGCGTCTCAGGACCTGCATCTACTTGTCTTGAATCGACTGCGTTATCCGCTGGTTTCTCAGACTCCACAGGCGCATCAACGTCGTTCGGGGTATTTTCACTCTCCTCAGTGCTAGTTTCGTTCGTCGTACTCCTAATGTCGTTGTCGCGGTCTGTTGACGATACCAAGTCGTTGCTGGCGTCCCCCGCTGTAGGTTTTGCGTCAATTGAAGTCGACTCACTCGAGCCTTCGAACTCAATTCGCTGTTGGCCCTCTTGTTCAGAGCACGCCGGCGTGATTGCGAGAAGTACCGTTGCCAAGAGGGAAACGATCCGTTTTGACTCCACATTTTCACTAATTGTACGATTCACCTTATGTCTCCCCTATCGGACACAGCTGCTACCAGAGCCTTTCCACATTTGCAGGACTTGCCCCGAGCACAAATAGCTGAAGTCCTGTAATGTTCTCGGGCAACAAGAAGATTACGTCAACTTGAAACGAATCCCCTTTCTTTACATAGCTTCCCATTGGAATCCAGCGCCCATCGTCACCTGCTATCTTGATGCCGTTCCCAATAATGGCATGCGAACTTTCACACACATGAAGCGTTCGTACGACGTCCCCATTTGGAGTTATTGCATGGATAAATTCGCTCAGAATGAGGTTTCCTTCCGCGCGACCAGTCTTTTGAAACATGAACAGCAACGAACGAATGTCATCCATAGCAAAGTGAGCGTATTTCAATTCCTTGCTGTCACTGATGTTCGTGACCGTCGCATTGACGTGAACCTGAAGATGTCCTCGACGGCGCATTTGCTTAAGAATCGCTTCGTCGCGCGGCGTAAGCCGAAACTTGGTTGCTGCACCGACAAACGATGCACGAACTCTATCAAGCTGCCACATCGGCTTCTGATTGCCTTGACCCGCGATAGCTTGTCGCTGAAGTGCAAGGAGGCGTTCCTTCCGTTCACGATCAAGTGAGTGCTCGTCTATACGCGTAGCAACAACTGCGGCAATCGACGCATTTCGATAATCTTGCGCCTTGATCGCAGTGTCCAAGTCTTGAAGTACGATAGATACACAGAACGGCTCGATTTCACTGATCGTTTTCCGAACCCAAACACGCGCCAATCGTTCTTTATCGTCCTGGAAAAACTCGCGAAGCATGAAATAGCACACAACGGGAGAATACTCATACCACACGTTCATTTTCATTAGCGTGTTGCGGGTTTCTTCAGGTAGGGCCTCAGGTAACTCTGGTAGTGTCTTGGGAAACTCTGCCAGATCCCCGTTCCCTGCTTGTTCGATAGGCTTTGCCGCGACTGGCTGCAATTCCATCACGTATTCTTGGTCACGTTTGGACAAACGTGCCAACTCCACGCGCCGAATAGTTCCGTTTTCAAGTCGTAAGACAACCGACATCCCATCAACGCGCACAAAGCGTGCGTCGAGCGTGAACCTACCGGTTGAATCCGACCACTCTCGTAACGGTTGAGGAGCCGATGCTTCCACAATCAATGGAGACAAGACAGTGAAAGCCGGTATCAAAACGAATGCAAATCGAATTACCTTACTCATCTTTATGCTCCTCGTTACCAAGACGCGGTGGCATTCGACCCTCCGCAAGGGCCAACCACTCAACAACACTCGAGGGCAATAACGTTCTTTCGTTCCCGTCCCTGAGCAACAGGTATTCTCCGTCGTCGGTGAACTGTGCTCCAATGTCGCCAAGAACATCACTTCTTGATGCAATCGGCATCGACAGTACTTCGTTGAACTGATTCGTCTTATCCTCGCCCTCAATTACAACCAACCGATACGATGGCTTAAACAGGCCCCCTTCGCTGACGACAAGGCAGGCGATACTCTCTGTTGGGTGAAGCTCAGCCGAATGTATATATGCGTTTTCTGGGACGGCGTACACAAGCCGTTCGGAGTCGCCTTGAATCCCATGTATCCACACCTCGCGTGGCGCACTATTTATTTTTTCACTTCGTGTGTATACGTATGAGCCGAGTCCGTTTGGCTTTACCCTTCCCATATCAACTTTTGCCACAAGGCTTTCTTCCGTAATACTCCACACCAAAGTTTGGGAGTTCGTGCTAACAAGTAGCAAATTACCGAACAAACCTACACAATCACTCGGCTCGTTAGGTTCTGGCATACCAAAGCCACGCAGATTCCCTGGCCCGAATCCCTTGAAGCCAGTCACAGGCGTGGATTGCTGGTTGTTTGAGAACGATCGAACTTGGGATGGTTGACTTACGCCATTATCGGGAGCAAAGCCCAGGAAGCCGCCACCCTCGCGCTCGCGTTTCTCAATCATCCCCGACATCAGCGATACCCCATCTGTCGTCTCAAACACATTTACGTGTCCAGACCGCGAGGTAACCGCAAGTCGCGACTGCTCAAGATATAGGCCCGCGACTTCGCCATAATTCGCCAGCAACGAGTGCGATAACAGAAGCGTTGCCGATTCAATATCCCAAACGAATACAACGTCTAATGAATCCTCAATTGCTAACGCGACTCTTGCGTTGTTGCCATCGTACGCAAGTCTCATCACCCTCCCGCCGACAGGAAGAACAGTCTTTCGTGTTAGATCACTGTTGAACACCTCGAGGTTTTCGTCGTCCACTTGGCGAAACACGATGGCTTCGCCCGTCGCCGTCTTCCCAATCCGTACGAATTCGTGTGGTCGATCCGGCTCTGGATCCAGATTCGGAGCAAATGCAGCCCCACGCTTCGGTGCGAAGAACTGGCGAGACTCTTCTAAACTCTCCAGTAGGAGTAAACCTGACTCTTCGCGGTGGAATTCGAGTGATTGATCGATGTGTTCTTTCGCTGAATCGCTAGTTTCACTTTCGAATGTTGGCTTACTGATTTGAGAAGAAGCCCTAGTCGCGATATCGATTGAGTGCAGACCTTCCTCGGTACTAGAGATTACCCGACCGTTGCCAACGAAGTAAGCGCCAGCCACATCGGCATACTTGGAGCGAAAAACGCTATCTTGCGCGGTATAATCCCATACGACAGGTTGTTGCTCTTCACCACCATTAACAAGGCGAGCAGTAGTGATCAAGAGATCATCGCTTGGACTAAATGCAACCTGAGCAGACGAGCGAGCACCGTAATCTCTGACGGGTAGTCGCGCGACCTCTTCTGCCGATGCAGACTCAAAAACGCGATGCTCCCCGTGATGATCAGCTGTCGCGATGTATTCACCAGATGCCGAAACGCCGAGTTGAGTAATAAAGCCAGGCCGGCTGCCAGGACTTCGAATTTCTGACATGAGCCTATTCTCTTCAGTGTCCCATAGCAGCACTCCAAACCCGGCGCTACTCGCCACAAATGTACCTTCTTGGGAATACTGCAAGAAACGTGCAACTACCTCGTACCGTTGTCTGAAATCAGGTCGAGCCTGCCCGCCGTTGCCATTCGTGGGCACTGCGTATGTCAACGATACATACCCCTGCCTCATCGACAATGATGTGTGCACTAAGTCGACGCGAGAATCGTCATCGAGCGAGAGCAATACAGTCTTGTCAACACCTACCCCCACGGCAAGTTGCCGGCACTTGCCGCTGACTGCGATACCATTAGCCGGCTCAGCGAAAATCTCATGACGCACCTTCTTACGTTCACGAATACTCCAAACCGTCGCAGCGCCGTGACCGGGGTCTTGCCGTTCCCCATAGTGCCCGCAAACAGCAACATACTCCTCGTTCTCACTGAATGCCAATTGGGTAGCGAAGTCAAATTCAAACAAGTTCTCAATAATCGTTTCACCTGACTCAATCTCAATCAGGCTGCGCGCGTCTGCCAAGTACTTTCCCAAGTACTTTCCACTTTTGCTGATTCTTGCACCGGCGACATTCTCCCGTAGGATGTCGGGATCCTCTTCAGCTGTGATGGAAAACCCGCTCAACCGGTCGTTGAAGAGCAGTAATACTCGCGTTTCGTCTTCATCGAATACGCAATCGACAACGTCCGCGTGATTCGGCATCTCGCGAATCTTCGTCCAGGTGGCGGTGTTCCACACAATGGATGAACGGGAACCGCAGGTGATGACTTTTTGTCCATCCGCCGAGTACTTCACCAGATACGCGTCTTCGTGTTCGACGGTGGCAGCTTTTCGCGGGAGCAACCGCATGCACGATCGCAAGACCTCGACTGACTCCGAAGACCGCAATGCCTTCACTGCTTCCATTGCCAACTTTGTGCTCTCAATGGATGACTCTGCTGACACATCGCGTGACTTAAGTTGAGCATTGGCCATTTTAGCGTGCGCGACAGCAATTGCTTCCGACTCGTGTGCGTCAGCTTCCGCCAATTTCGCCACGCGCGCACTCGCATCTGCTGCGGCACGCAATATTTGTTCCGATTGGGCAAGTTCTTCTGCGCGCGTTTGGGATTCACGCGCTTCAGCTTCCGCCCATTTTGCCGCGCGAGCATTTTCGTCTGCTGCCTCACGCAGTGTTCTCTCCGATCGAGCGTGAAAATGTGACTCGACCGCAAAAACACTACCAGCTCCCACCACAAGAACACCGAGCAAAAGCGATAGCCAGAACGTCCTCCATTTGACTTTGTCTCGCTTAAGCTTTCGCAGCCACCTCCGCTGCCGGGGGAAAAACCGCGGGCAACGAATTGTCACAACTCGCTCGCCAGCCAAGTGCTTCTGGATATCTAAATAGAGAGCTTTTCCGTCACGATACCGGTGTTCGGGCAGCTTCTCTAAGCACTTGAAGCAGATGTCCTGCAACTGCAACAGGCTGCCATCGTCAACCTCACCCTGAGGTTCATTCTCTTTCTCTTGGTCTCGAAAAGGAAGAGGCTCATATTCTCGAATACGGTGCTTTATATTGTCGGGATGACTGGGCGACGGAAACGGCTCCCCGAATTGGTCTCTAAACGGCCACTTACCGCCCACTAGTTGATATAGAATTATTCCCGCGGAGAATATATCCGATTCGCAAGTCAACTCCATGTCTCCCGACGTCTGTTCGGGAGACATGTAGTTTACGGTTCCTAGAACTCGTCCATCCTGTGTTACATCTGCTCGGTGCTTAATGTCTTTGACGAGGCCAAAATCTGACAATAGAAGAGTGCCATCCGCAGACATCAGGCAGTTGTCAGGCTTAATATCGCGATGAATTATTCCCTTGCGATGTATGTAACTCAACGCGTCAGCTAGTTGCAGGAATAATTCGAGTGACTCCCGCCTGCACTCGCGTTTACCGAGGTGTTGTCCCAAAGTTTTTTTGGGGGCGTATGCCATCACGTACCACGATCTGCCATCTGAAAGAACGCCACTACCGTATATCGACACGATATTGGGATGGTCGAGATCCTTCAGCAGATCAATTTCTTGATCGAATCTGATACGTGCTTCAGGAGAACTTGCGGTCTTAAGAAGCTTGACGGCATAAACTCTGTCATCCTTCTCGTTGCAAACCTTGTAGACAGTACCGTAACTGCCGCCCGCAATCTTACCCTGGTTGATCAGGCAAACACTAACGCCAGAAATGTGTGCCTCGAACTTTTCTGGCGGCGGATATTCAAGAACAGCTAACATATTGAATCTCACTTGTTGTCTGAGACTATGATCCTCAATCAACCAGGCGTCGTTTTACCATGTGACGGTTCCAGGGAAAGTGCTTGCAAGCCTCATTGATCACATCGGCGATTTGCGTCTGCGTAAACTCATAGCAAACGAAACGAACGGATCTCACTACACATTTGTCTCCCGGCAACTTTTCGGTTTCCCGAAAGATCTCAGCAAGCTCTTCAATATTTCGAACCGGCTCACTCGGCGTACTGCCATTTGCCGGGGGATCGAACGGCGCATCACTCAAGTGAGGAGCGGACAAAACGTCTATTGACGGCATTCCAGCCTCAAATCTTTGTTGCTTGGACTTTGTCAAATCGAGATAAGCGTTTTCGGCGATTTTGAAAATGAACGCCTCGAATTTCCCCTGCTCTTCGTAGTGCCCCAACGATCGAAGATTGCTCCAGAACACAGAAAGAACATCATCTAATGCTACTCCACCTTGCGTGTCCGAATTTGGAAAGTACTTGCACCGTAGAAAGTTCTTGACCCGATCGGCAAGATCGCTCTTGTGCAACTCTTCGAAAGCACTGATCACTTCTTCCGACGCATCCTTGAACACTTTGTTCGCCTCTACGCATCGAAGCAGCAGTTTTTCAGAATCAGTGGCCATATTAACCTCCCATCGAGAGTTTTGGACTATTGGTCTCTCCTAATACAACGACGACTCCGACACAGATGCGCGATCATAGATCGAATTCCCTCGAGTTTCTGCCAATAAATTGTTCCGCCGACCACCAAAGCTCACATTCTGGCGGAAAGCTTAAAAAAGACCGCGCACGGGAACGGTCGTACTCGTTTCTAGATATAGTCCGGATCCAAGAATGCCCTCAATATATCAATCTGAAAACACCACAACAACTATCCGAATCTAACGGAGTGTCACCTCATGATTTTTCAAAGCCAACACCCCAGGATTTCTGCCCAATTTCGACACTTCCAACCTCTAATATGCTTTTCGATCACACTAGCGATTCCATTCATGACCTTACGTTACGCCTCCGCGCAGATTGGATTTTCGGTTGCTCAACTGGAGCAAGGAATAAGACTGCAGCCAGCCGAATATCGCGATGAACTACTCTACAGAGCAGGACTTACAGGTCGCGTTGGTCATCCGATTGGTGCGCAGAATTTGACTTTTGTTATTGGAATCCGAAACGATGTTGCTGAATGCATTGTTCCGCTACACGGAAATGCAAACGCGGCGGCACAGGTGCTGGACCATTGCAGTTGGCAAATCAAAGACGGCAAAGCTGCGCGAATTCAGTGGGTACCAGCCGACACGTTTTTGACTGCCTTTCCGCCCATCGGAAAATCATATTTTCGCCTTTCAGTCGTCAGTAGTCGTACCGTCGGCACTAGAATTACATTTAAGAGAAGTTCCGGCCAAATCGTCGGGAGGTCTCCGATACGAGACAGCACATTAGCCCCAAGCCGAATAGCGACCGGTACCAACGTGTATACCTTGGTTAGCCAGGATGGTACTGCGTACTTCCAGGCCACCATCTTTTACCATCAACGTGCCTTTGAAACTCACGACGGTGGCAGTCTAGTTTTTATCAAAGACTACGCCATCTGCAGCCCATACGCATTCTGGGTAAAGACCTCTCAGGCGATTCGTGCACTCAAGGGCGACATTGGCCAAAAACGCATGGCCGGTCTCATTGTCTCGTTTATCGACACCGCCGCCCTGACGACTAACGAGTTGCTCAACATAGCGAACCCTGAATTTGCTGTCGCCGGCGCGCCGCTCAGAAACGAGGTACATCGCTTGCTAGGCGAGCGAATCGTAAAACAAGCTCCCCAAACGCAGCGGCAACGGATGAGATTTCTCGCAAGCGTTTTTTCAAGCGATGCAATCGACAATCTGATCCCGCTGACCCAACGTCCCGGCAACATCGGAACAGAGGCTACTTTGCTGTTGGCAAGAATAGCAAATGAGAACGGTTTGCAGCAACCACCGGCTAACGACGCTCGTATTTCCGAATGGCGCGAGTGGCGATCAGCAATCGACTAGGCGTTCCAATTCATATTGGCATATCAGCAAAAAGGGGAACCGAGCCATGCTGTCAAAACGAGCTCTGAAAACTACGCTGCCTCTCATTCTTTTAGCAGGCTCTACGTGCGGTGGAGCGGAACAAGTCAGGCAGTGGACCGACGACTCAGGACAATTCTCAATTTGGGCCACGCTGCAAGGTACCGATGGCAACCGAGTGTATCTGACCAAACGCGACAATCGCGTGATCGACGTACCGTTAGTTTCACTAAGCGAGCATGACAAGAGATATGTAATTGAACACAAAGTTAGAAATCTATTCTCAAAACTGCGCCAACACGACGGCGACGTTGCAGACTCTGCCAAACTGAAACTTACCAAGATTGCCGCTGAGGAGGACCGCGCGTTTTTGACGCCCGTTATATCGTCGTATCTCAATCACCGTCATCCTAACGATGTCCGCATTGTTGCTGCCAACTGCTTAGCGAGCATCGGCCCAGACGCTTCGGGTGCCGCCGAGCGCCTATTGCAAATGCAGGGCGACGACACGGCCGCTGTTTCTAACTCAGCTACTCTTGCATTACGTATAATCAGAGTTGAAGAAGTAGTTGATGAAGCACACAATCGAATTAATTTTGAAACATGGGGGGCTGAAAGTTATACGATCGGTAACACAATTGGAATTCTTACAGTTACAGACGCGAATCTTGCGAGTATACGTCTGCGTTTCTCGTCTGACTTCAGTAACATTTCAAAGGTCTCAAACCAGAGCTTCGAGCTTCGCGGTGGCGCTGGATTCAAGATTCTCTTCGTTTCAAAGCTTGAGCGAAATGCACAAGGCTTCTCCGGCAACCTCGTGATTGCGGGCCCACTTAATGCAGATGCGTTCAAGACTCTTTCGTTCAAGCTGAAGAACCAGGAACACTGGATTTCACTTAGCGATGTCCCGCGACGAAACTAGACAAATTCCCTGCGCCCTACGTCACATAACCTACCGCTTCCAAAGCTAGTACCTCTCAACCAAGAGCGTTTGCTCTTGGTTGAGTTCTTGGCGGCCATGCCCCCATTTGGGAATTAACGCGCATTAGCTCACGCACCTTCGTTTATGAAACTGACGACAAGTCGGTTCTTGAATTCAAAACGGAGGTGCGAAATGTCAATTCAACGCAAAAAACTCGGTCTAGTGAACTCTGTGTCGCCAAAGCAAGACTGCAAAGCACTTGGTTGGAGGATAGTGACAACTAGCGGGCTCACACTTCGCGTCCTTGGACAGACCCTTCTAAAGTTCACGAGCAATGCTGTGGCATTCGTCTTGCGGCCAATTCGCGAGCCGCACGCGGCACACGAAATCATCTCCCAACGATTTTGCATGGACCGGCTCCCGCGCGAAGACTTGGATAATCGCGATCGACTGACAAATGTAAATCCAACTTCGGTTACCTCAGCCCACGCGTCGCGAACGTTAACGGAACCAATTCGAGCCAAGCCAACGAAACGTAAGGGTAACGACTCGCGGATGCGCCGAGTCCGGGCTCTCGTGCTTGAACAGCTAGAACCTCTTTCCCTGCCCGCTACTTTTTTACCGATGCCGAATGTGCTGGATGGAGATCCAGGATCGCTTCGTGACGCGATTGAAACGGCCAATCAGCAATTTGGCATCGACACCATAGAATTGAGCTCTGGCACCTACACGATTGCACGAACAGGCGCAGACGGAGGTGACTTCGATCTCACTGAAACGGTTGTCATTCGTGGAGCCGGATCTGAACATACGATCATTGACGCCGGAATGATTGACCGGCACTTCGAGTTGTTTGGCACTGCTAACTTGATACTTAGCGGGGTGACACTGACCAATGGGCATGTCTCTGGCCGTGGAGGCTCAATATCTTCCGTTGGTGGCGACCTTGATTTTCAGGATGTCAAGTTAATCAACAATCACGCGGATGGCCCGGGAGGAGCGGTCTTTCTAGATAATTCGCTGTCCTTGTTTCGTGACAGTGTGTTTGAATTTAATTCTTCCGGTACAAAAGGAGGAGCCATAGTAAATCATGGGTCTACGGGACTGGTCGACTCGCAGTTTGTCAACAACACGGCACCCGTCGGAGGCGCCGTGTACGACGAGTTTTCGTCTGTTCTGCGCATCATTTCTTCTACATTTGTCGATAATTCGGCTGTCCGAGGCGGTGCCGTTGCGACCCGTGATGATGGGTTGAGTATCGAAACCAGCCAGTTCATTAGCAATCGCTCCGAGCGAGGTGGGGCATTAGACGTTGATAATGGTTCTGCTGTTGTCGAAGCAAGTTCGTTTGTGTTGAACGTGGCGTCCTTTGGGACGGACTTCTTCTCCGGCCTAGGTGGTGCCGTTTGGGTTAGCAACGGTGAACTCTCGCTGACAAATTCAACAATCAGTCAAAACGCTTCGACGATCTCAGGCGCCGCAGTACTAGCTGACTTTAGCACGGACATCACGATTTCCCATTCCACTATTGTTGGTAACGAATCACTTGGTGCTGGCTCGGCTGCAGTAGACAATCGGAGTGCCGATCCGATTTCCATTGACAATTCGATCTTTGCAGCCGAACACGCGGCCACACCGGAATTGAATGGTGAGTTTGTTTCCGGCGGCTACAATATCGTTGCTGGCGATGGCGGAGCTGCGAGTGGCCTCATAGTCACCGACCAAGTAAACACTGATCCAGCATTGGGACCGCTCGGATATTACGGTACATCTACTGCAATACTGCCGCTAACTTCAAGCTCCCCCGGGATCGGAGCAGGGAACCCCACGTCTCCCCCATTAACCGACCAGCACGGCCGGGTTCGTGATGATCACCCAGACGTTGGTGCATACGAAGTCGCACCGCATGTTGTCGAGTTTCGTCTTGACTTAGTTTCATCAACGGATGATTCAATCACAGACCTGACCGTAGGCGACCGTTTTTGGTTGAACGTGGTTGTTGCTGACGACAGACCCGTACCTGTTGGGACCTATGCCGCCTACGTAAACATTCATTTTGACGAGTCAATCGTCGTGCCGTCGGGAACACTAGTCCACGGCCCCCATTTTCAAAACGCAACTGATGGTACTATCGGTGCTGGCGTCGTTCAGCGGTTTGGCGCCGTTCGAACGGACTTCGAGCTTCCTGAACCTGGAACGTCAAGCGGTGACCTACAATTAGGTTCAATAGAATTCACGGCCGTTGCTCCTGGCGCAGTTACTTTTATGTCGTCATCGGCGTCCAATAGCGTGATCGATGCGACACTCTTACTTTCACATGGCACTCCCGTCTCCGAGTCTGAGATTTCGCGTCCCGTAGCTGCCTTAATGGTCCAACCACTATCTCTGGTTGCCGTAGACGATACGGCAACTACAACTGAAGACGACAATTCCCTTATTATCGACGTCCTTGCCAATGACCAATACGATGGGACTCCGACGATTACTGTCCCAACTCAATCGACAAGCGGTGCAGTGGTTAGCTTGACCCCTGAAAACACAATTGCCTACGATCCAACAAGTGTGCCTTCCTTCCAATCCTTGCCAGCAAATACGACTACGACTGACACGTTTAGCTACAGTTTGAATGGTAGCGTATCGGCGACCGTAACAATCACTATAACGGGTGTCAACGACGAGCCTATTGCGTCCGACGATGCAGCGACTACAACCGGATCGCAGCCGGTCATCATTACGGTACTTTCAAACGACAGCGACCTAGATCACGAACTGACGCCACTCACAATTCTGGCGCCGACGACATCTGCGAATGGCCGTCTCGTGGTTGTCGACGGCACGATCGAGTACACTCCTAACGACGAGTTCTTTGGAACGGACACATTCACGTACACGATCCAGGACACGGAGCTATCGACTGCAACTGCGTCGGTAACAGTTGTGGTCGAATCCCTCCACCATAACGCGACGTCCCCGCTAGACGTGAATGCCGATGGGCAAATTGTGCCGCTTGATGTTCTTCTCATTATCAACGAGGTCAATCTCAATGGCGCGCGGCTACTGCCGACGTCGCCACCTTCGCCTCCTACTGTCTTCTTCGATACCGACCTAGACGGGTTTGTGTCTGCCAGTGATGCAATTCAAGTCATTGACTATCTGAATGCATTGGCCGATCCCGCACTGTTGTTGCAAGACAACTTTGACGGCGACTTTTTGTCGCGTACCAAATGGCGAGGACCGGAACCAGGCCCAGGCTCCTTTTTGGGTCGGACACAACTCGATCTGATTGGGACACCCAAAGTTGTTGACGGCGTGCTTCGTCTTCCATTGCGGCTATATAATCCGTCTGGCCATGACGGTGACAGCTTTCTCGGCAGCCAAATCACAACAATCGATGAGTTTGATTTAGCGTCCGGTATTGCGATTGAAGTTGATGCACGACTAGCAAATGATACACCAGCCGGAATCGTCGGCGGAATCTTCACGTTCGATTTGCTCAATGAGCAAGCTCGCCAGGAAATCGACGTAGAGTTGTTATCCAATTCGCTACACGCTGGTCAGAGTCATGTCATCGCAAACGTTTTTGACGACCTCGATGATTTCTCTTCACCTGGAAACTTCGAATTCGTTCCCACACCTCGTCCACTAGATGAGTTTTCAACCTACAGAATCGAAGTCCGTCCGGACAGAATCACGTGGTTTGTTGATGATGTACTTGTACGCGAAGTGTTCGAAGGTATCCCGACACGACCAGCCCCCTTGTACCTGAACGCTTGGGTGCCAAATGCCGATTTCGGCAGTGCGTTTAGCGACACGCTCCAACCGTCCAACCACGCAACAGACGATCAAGCCTACTTCTTTGAAGTCGGTCGGGTTGAGATACGCGAGCTAACTGTTTAGGTAGTGTGCATCGAACGATCCGAACCGAGGCGTAGTGAAATTGCACTACGCCTTTCTTGTTTCGTCAATTCCCGTGTGTCTCACTTGTGCTAATATGCTTTCGCACGCTTCGCAGGCGTCAAACTTCTCTCCCGTCAAATCAAGTTGACAAAGGTATACAACGGCGGCAAGTCTCAGCCTGTCAAGGAATCGCTTCTCACGGAAAGTTCCCCATCGCTACCAGGGCATATCGTTCAACGCAAGAAAAGGGAGGGAGCGTCAAGCCTTGGCCTATGCGACAAGGGTATCGGCGAGTTCGCCACGCTCGATTCATTGGAGTACTTACAGGATCGACTCTTGGACGGCGATGAATGCCGCTACGAGTACCGCTCGCCCATGACAGTCAATACGACGATGGGAACAATCATGACGTTCATTCGCTACTGCCATGCCCACCGTTGGATCACGGACGTTCCGCCGATTCAAAAACTGGATGTAGCCGATGTAATGAAGGGGCGTCCGATCACGCCTGACGAATTTCAACGTATGATTGCCGCTGCACCTGACATAGTCGGTGAGCGGTCAGCAGAATCCTGGCGGCAGGTTCTGTATGTTCTCTGGGAAAGCGCGTTTCGAGTTGGCGATGTGATGAACTTTTCGTGGGATGACGAGCGGCGAATCCATCCGGTATGGCCAACGCGTCAAGACGATCATCCGACCTTAGCAATTCCGTCCAGCCAGAAGAACAAGAAGGTTCAAGAGATCCCTATGCTACCTGGCCTTCAGGAGTTGTTGAGCAAGACGCCTCAATTCGATCGTCGCGGGTGGGTGGCAAATCCAGAGCCGATTGACTATGCCATCACTCCCGACCAATCTTGGTGCAAACCAGCACGAGATGATTTGGAAAGGCTTGCTGCCGATTTTAACAATTCCGCAATTGCCCGTGCTTGTGGAGTAACAGAAGCCAGCGTTCGCAAGTGGCTGAAACAGGCTGGTATTCAACGCACTTCTTCCAATTGCAATGTCGGTCAAATTGCCAAATCGATTATGACTCCGATTCGAAAACGGGCAGCGGCGAATCAATCCTACGTGGCCCGCCGCTCCGTTTCACGATTAACGAAGGAACATGTGGGACGCACGATAGGAAGGATCGGTGAACAAGCCGCCATCGTCGTGCAACAACCAGATGAGAACACCCGCAAAAGGTTGAAGTATGCTTCCGCGCACGACATTCGACGCGGCTGTGCCCAGCGGTTAATCAATGCCGGAATCTCCGCGGAAACGTTGAAGCTTGTCCTCAGGCACAAGGACTTCAGCACGACCGAACGATATTACGGTGCGACACGTGCGGCGCAGGCTGCCGCCACAGAAATTCACAACAAACTGCTCAACACGGATTCAGCTGAATCCACGGAAGCACTAACCTCCGACGAAATTTCCAAGATCAAAGCGCTGCTCAATTCAATTTGACGTTGGAACTAGTAGTCTGATGGCAGCATCGCGGTGATGGCTCCGCCCTCACCGTCTTCAATAAACCAGAGATCCTCGTCGTACTCGCCGGATTGAAAGACTTGAAGGTAGTCCAATCCATCATGTTCGTCAGCGCGTCGCCGAAGCGAACTCCAACAGGTAATGATCACATCCCGCGTGTACATCTCAATCGCCGCGGGCGTAGCAACAAATGGCTTACTTGGTGTCGGACTAAACATTTTATACGATTCCGGGGGGCTGAGCTGAATCTCCTGCTGCTTTAGTGACGGAAGTATCGGCATCAGACGGGCAGCATATACTAGATCTGCTCTGGGCGCAACACTCTGATATTCTTGAATCCACCCAGCAAGGCTTTGCTGGATGCGATTGAGATACGTTGCGGGACTGCTGTACGACGAGTAACGTTAAGGCGCTAAGCGGGAAGCTTGGCACAGAGAATTCCCGGCTGGTCCTTCGCAATGCACGTACTGCCCACGTTAATTCGGCAAGAACTCCAGTTATCCAACGAATAGCTTCGTTAGAGCAACGCATAACTACACTGCAAACCACGTAGTTCGCGAGCGTGCGTGCATCGCCCGCAAACATTGCGATTTTGCAGAAGGCAGGTTGCCATAACATCAAGCGAGAGGAAGCAAAGTGTCCAGGAAACGAAAAAGGAAACGTCGAAGAAAAAGTGCTACCACCGTGACGGAGCCGGAAGGCATGGCTTACCATAGCGAGGCTGCAGCCAACGAGACGAGAGCTGAATCACGAACTGATTGGGAACATGAGATCGCAAAAAAGAGCTATGAATTGGAAGAAAGACGCTATTCGATTGAAGAGAAACAACTCGCTCTTTCGCAACGCGGCTTCCACCTGGGATTAGTTGGTTTGCTGGTTGTGTTCTTTACGCTGCTTGTTCAGGTGCTCCAAACCAGCGACCTGATCCAACAAGCAAACACTCTGGAGGCACAAGCTGAAACTTCGCAGAAACTGGCGAAGGCTACGATTCACCAGAATCTAATGCAACAATGCAACATGCTATCGCAGAACATAAGAAACGCTCCTCAAGTGGCGCCATACCTCTACGATGGAAAGACATTCGAGCCAACCGGCAACGTAGAAGCTGATACAGAACTGAGAGCGCTAATTGACGTGGCATGCGAAGATAAGCTTGATGTCATGGATACTGTGCTTGATATGAAGAGTAGCCTTGAGGGCATTTTCCCCAACGATCCTGGGTGGGAGGCGTGGATCGTAGACTCATTCAAAACAAGTCCAATGCTTTGTGACAAGTTTGAGAACAGTAGATGGTGGCTGGAAGCTAAGCCGGATACTGATGGCAAGCATCCCATAAACCGCGAAATGGAAGCACTGATGCAGCGTGGCATAAACGCCCGAATGAAAGACGCCAAGCTAAGTGGCAATGGAGTTTCAAACTCGCCAGCCCAAACCATACCACTGTCGCAAGACGAGCCGCAGACAACCAAATCCACTGAAG
>CALBSZ010000215.1 GCA_937967665.1 uncultured Planctomycetaceae bacterium | reverse complement strand
GGAATCGGACGAACACTACAACAACGATACCCTGGCCAACGCCGATCTGGTGACACTGGTCAATGGGGGCGGCCAGCAAGTCGGTGCCGTTGGGGGCACGGTGATGGGTGGGCAGAGCGGCAACTACGATGAAGACCTGTTCTCGATCGGCACGCTGAACAGCGGGAACGAATTGGAACTCACCGTTCGCCTGCCGTCGGGCAGCACGTTGGTTCCGCGGTTGCGGGTGCTGGATTCGGGCGGGCATGTGTTGTCGGACGAAGACGGGGATCCGGCGGACGGGCATTTCGAGGCGACCTTGACGTCGGACGACAGTTACTACGCGGAAGTGACGAGTTTCTGGAGTTACAACGGGAAGCGGTATACGGTGACGCCGTCGTTGACTTGGCAGGACGCGGAGTTATACGCGCAGTCGCTGGGCGGTCACCTGGTGACGATTGACGATCAGGCGGAACAGGATTTTGTGTACGCCACTTTGGGTCAGGACCGCGCGGTCTGGATCGGGATCAACGATTACGATGTGGAAGGGACGTTCGTCTGGGCGGACGGGACAGCGGTTGGCTATACCAACTGGGCCAGTGGGGAACCGGGGAGCGGTTCCAGTTACGACAGCGGCCTGATGGGGAGTGGCGGGCTCTGGCACGACGACTACTTCCTGAATTCCCGGGTTGGTATTGTGGAACTTCCCGGCGCCGTGGGCGATCCGGCGTCCGGCGGTCCTGGTCCGCTGGGTCAGTACCTGCTGGACATCGCGGTGACCGACCCGATCGCGCCGGTGATCACGGATGTGAGCCGGATTCCGGCATCGGGAGGGAGCACGTCGGAGGCGATCGGCAGTTTCCAGGTGACCACCAGCGAATCGCTCGACCCAGACACCGTGGCGACACCGCCGCAGGAAGTCGTGTCTTACAACGGCCATCTGTATATCCTGTCCGATACGAACATGACCTGGAGCGACGCCGAGACATACGCGCAGTCACTGGGCGGACACCTGGTGACGATCAACGACGCCGCGGAACAGGATTTTGTGTACTTGCAGTTCGGCTTTACGGATTTCCACCTGGGTCTGAACGACGAAGCGCTGGAAGGGACGCACGTGTGGACCAGCGGCGAAGCGGTCAGCTATACGAACTGGTCCTCGGGCGAGCCGAATACGAGCAGCTACGATGCGAGTTACCTTTCATCGCACGACGGACAGTGGTACGACGCGCACGTGACGCATTCGCGTCGCGCGTTGGTGGAACTTTCGTCGGCGCCGGACCATGACGGGGACAGCGTGGTGGACGTACTGGACCCGTTTCCCGCGGACGGCAGTCGGACGCGGAACTGGGACTTGCGTGAAGCAGGGACCGACGGGATGTTCGACACGTCTGACGACGAGGTCTACCAACTGCTGGTGACGCCGGACTACAGCAGCGGCACGACGATCGACTTCCGCATCCTGGATGGTGCCTTGCCGGCCGGGCATTATCGCCTGCTGGGTGACACCACATTAACCGACGTGGTGGGTAATCCGATTGACGGGGACGGGGACGGCACGGGGAACGACGCGTTCGAGCGCGTGTTCGATGTATCGTTCCCAAGTATCTTCACGTTCGAGGGGACGGTGAACGATCACCGTCCGGCGTCGACGGCGTTACCGCTATCGGAAGACCCCAGTGGCAGCGGCCTGTTTCTGGGTCACGGGATCGGGACGGTGGACCCTGCGGCATACAACAACTACCTGAGCGACCCGGACTGGTGGAGTTTTTCGGCGTTGTCGGGAGACCGGGTAGGGATCGCGGTCGATTCGACCAATAACAGCGGCGACACTTACGTCACGCTGGTGAATTCATCGGGAAGCACGGTGGACAGCGACGACAGCGCGGGTCCGGGGAACGATGCGTTGATCAGCCATTACGAGATCCCCGCGGACGGCACCTATTCCATCCAGGTCGGCAAGGGTCGCTATTCGACGCTGATCGACACGTACCAGTTGCATGTCAGCCTGGCCCGCGACATCGACCTGGAATCGGACGAACACTACAACAACGATACCCTGGCCAACGCCGATCTGGTGACATTATCGGTAACAGGGGATTCGCGTTCGGGCATCGCGGCTGGAACATTAATGGCGAATCAAGGTGCGAATGTTGACGAAGACTTTTACCGTCTGGGCTCTGTCGCTGCTGGTGAAACGATCCTGCTCAGTACGCGGCTGACGAGCGCAAGTACGCTGACACCCGTGTTGGAAATCCGCGATGCCGGTGGGAATATCTTGGACATCGCCGACAATCCGTCCGATTCGGTGGCGCGATTGGACGTGGAAGCGCCGGGAACCTATTACGCCGTGGTGCTGGCTTCCTCGGGACATGGCCCGTTTGGACAGTACCTGATGGACATGGCGATTCAGCCTACGTCAGAACTGAGTTTTGCCGACCTGGCGATTTCCAGCATCACTTCTCCCGTGTCAGCCAAGAGCGGTGACACCATTTCCCTGGAATGGATCGTCGGTAATTTTGGCGCGGTGACAGCACAGTCAGGATCAGGCGACTGGTTTGACAACGTCGTGCTTTCCTCCAATAACCGCCTCGGGGACCTGGACGACGTGAGCCTGGCGAACATTACCCACACTGGCGATCTTGCTGTGGACGCCAACTACACGGGACAGGCTGCTGTGACGCTGCCTGCGGGCCTGACCGGCGACTATTACGTATTTGTGAGGACAGACGCGGGCAATCAGGTCAGTGAATTCATCTTTGAGAACAACAATTATCGGCTTGCGAACGAGCGGTTGTCGATCGTACCGCGGCAGACCGATCTGAGCATCAGCAGTACCGACGGAGTGACTTCGATCGACGTTGGTCAGCCGCTGACGTATTCGGTCACGTTATCAAACGACGGTCCCGATGATTCGCTGTCCGGAGTCTCGGTCGTCGCCACGTTGCCGGCCGGTGTCACGGTCAACGGGGGTCTTGCGAATCCGCTGACTTTAGGAAGCGGCGATGCGAATTGGGATTGCGAGTCGGACGACGGTTCGCCTCAGTCAATTTCTTGCATCAGCCTGGCTGCGGTAGCGAACGCGGGCGAGCTGGATTTTTCTTTCGTCACCGACGTCCTTTCCAGCGACGTTGCCGGTACGACGCTTCTCCAAACAACGACCGCGACCGTTCCCACCGGCGCGACCGATGCAGATATGGCCAACAATTCAAGCCAGGACAGCGATACGAACGTGACACCGGAAGTGGATCTGGGTTTGGCAGTAAGCGACAGCCTATCCTCGGTACTGGCGGGCGAATCGCTGACTTACACCATTCATATTGCCAACGCGGGTCCGAACGATGCGCCTGCCGGGATCGTTATTGTGGACGTGCTGCCCACGGGGGTCACGGTCAATGGAGGGGCGGCGGGCGCGCTGGTGGTAACTGGTGCGAACGCTGCCGACTGGAGTTGTTCGTCCGATGCGGGAGCACCCCAGTCGGTTACCTGCTCGAGCCAAGTCGGCGTGTCCGACGGAACGAGTCAAGAACTGCGGTTCACGACCGATGCCATTCCCGAATCGCTCGCTGGATCAACGCTCACTAACGTGGCAACCGTTATGGAGCCTGCCGGGGTGAATGATTCGAATCCGGGCAACGATGCCGCCAGCGATTCCGATACGCAGGTGTTGAGTTTGACGACGGACGCGGACCTGTCCATCAGCCTGGATTCCGGCAAGTCGACAATCTTGGGCCGGACAATGCTCCCACGGGCGTCACGGTAATTCACAACCTGCCAGCCGGCGCTACGGTCAACGCGGGCAGCGCGGCGACGGTGACTCCCGGAGGCACTGATGCGGCAGACTGGTCTTGTCAGTCCGATAGCGAGACACCGCAGTCGATCCAGTGCATCGCCAACGCACCACTTCCGGCGAGCACCAGCAGTACCTTCACGATCACCACGGATCCTCTTCCCGCCAGCACGGACGGGCAGGTCGTCGTGGCAGATGCGACGGTCACCTCCCCGTCAGGTGTCACCGATTCTAACGCATCCAACAATACGAATAGCGATTCGGTGCAAGTGGGCACGCCCGTCTTGCCGGTGTTTGTCGACGGCGAAGGCAACCTGCGCGTCAACGGCAGTTCCGGGCCCGACGAGGTCGTCATTTCCAGAGGCAGTGGCGGGTCGATCAACGTGCGGTTCAATGGGGCCAACTACAACGAATCGCCGACGACCGGTCGGTTTCTGATCGACCTGGGGGATGGAGCCAACTCGTTGGTCGTAAGCGGCAACCTGGACGAATACCACAGCGAGGTGACATCCGGAAACGGCGATGACTATCTCGCCACCGGAGCTGGCGACGACAGCATCGTCATTGCCGGCGGCCGCAATATCGTGTTGCCCGGCCGAGGCCATGATGCCGTAACCTCTGGCAGCGGTGATGATGACGTGGATGGCGGTTCCGGCAGCGATGTGATTCATAGCGGCGCTGGCAATGACGAGGTTCTGGGTGGCGACGGGGATGACACGATCTTCGGTGGCGACGGGAACGACCTGCTCAGCGGCGGCGCTGGAAACGACATCGTCATGGGCGGTACGGGGAACGATATCCTGTCTGGCTACGCAGGCAACGACGTGCTCGTGGGGGGCGACAACGCCGACCGACTATTCGGTCGTTCGGGAGACGACGTACTTGTTGGAGGTGCGGGCGGTGACGGGCTGCACGGCGAAGACGGAGCTGATCTTTTGATCGGTGGCCGGACCGACGTCGATGCGAATGCCGAGCTGCTTGCGGACGCGCGGCTTGCCTGGCTAAGCAACACGGCTGCCATACCTACGGAGCTGGGACAGCTCGCGGATGAAGGCGTGGCCGACGGTCTGAACGGAGGTGTTGGTCCCGACATCTTCGTCGGTGAACCAGAGCACGACAACTTTTACCGACTCACGGGGGAAGATTCGTCGCTGTTCCTACCCTGAAATCAGCGCGCCTTCGATGCGGGCCCGCAGTTCCGCTTCTCCGATGCCCTTGATCAAGAAGGTTTTCACATTGCTCGTGGCACCTGCCAGCAATGCGAGCTGCGACTTACGTAAACGCAGCTGTTTGGCGATGACGTCGGCGAGCGCTTTGTTAGCCTTCCCTTTCTCAGCAACCTGCGTGACGCTGATTTTCAAGCAACCGTTTTGAATGCCGCGAATGGCGTTGCTGGACGCACCCGCCATGGCGCGTACGGGCAACACAACCCCATCCGCCCGTGTTTCGAAATCAATCATTCGAAATCCCAGTGAACAGTGCCGAGCCAACTCGAACGTACGTGGCACCCTCTTCGATTGCGGCCTCAAAGTCGCTGCTCATCCCCATCGACAAGTGGGGCAGCGGGTTTTCAAAAACTTCCTGCAGCTCGTCCCGCAAGTCGCGCAAGCGGATGAATTGCCGCCGCGCTTCGGCGGCATCCGAATCAATCCCGGCCATGGCCATCAGTCCGATAATCTGAATGCTCTCTAATTGGAGGAGCGCCGGGAATCTATCGCGCAGGGAATCCGCGGAGAAGCCGTGCTTATTCTGGTCCCCGGACACGTTGACTTCCAGCAATACTTCCAGCGGCTTTGTCGCCTCGTCCGACACGGCCTTCAGCAAACGGACGCTGTCCCCGGAATGCAACAGATGGATGTGCGGAACGGAGCGGGCGACCTTGTTGCGTTGCAGGTGACCGATCATGTGCCAGCGTACCGGCAAATCTCCGAGCAGCTCTGCCTTTTTCCACAATTGTTGAGGCCGGCTTTCGCCCAGGTCCTGGATGCCGCTTTCCAGCAGCAACCGGCACAGGTCTGCCTCGACGTATTTCGTCACGGCGACCAGGGTGACATCTTCCGGATGCCGGCCGCCGCGCTGCGCGGCGCCAGCGATGCGGTCTTGGACGCGTTTCAGGTTGTCGGCCAGAGTCAAACGACGGTCATTCATGTCCGCGGCTACTGTTGTCTCGCGTTATTCAATCTCAATGATCGTTTCCACATCGCCCGTTTTCCCAAAACGTCCGACGAGAAACTGCGACGACAGGTTCTGAAACAGCACTGTGCGATTCCCGGCGGCAGCCAGGGAACGATAGAAAAGCCACTGTTTCTTGCCGATTTGAACACGATAGCCGACCGCGGTAGCGGACGACTGGATCTCCAGTTTCTCGGCAACGGTGAGTTGACGCCAGGTCAGTTCGCTGCGCAGACGTTTCCGATGAAAATTGATGAACAGAGGTGCATAGAGTTTCGAGGCGGCCGTTTCCAATCGCAACTCCAGACCGTTGGTGGATTGCTGCAGCATGCCTGGCGTTGGCGCGGCGCTCCATTCCGGCAGCGAAAGCGGCAACACCCCCGCCACGCGATCGTCACGGTGCAAGAACAACTCGCGCGTCGCGTCGGCATTGTAAATGTCCGTACCGGGAGTCAGGGGTAGTGTCAGACGATAGGAAAGACGCTGACTGGTTTCTCCCACGAGCGCGTCGGCAATCAGGCAGAAGCCATCTCGCGGCGCGAGCAGGAACTGTCGTTCCAAGGACAGGGAGTCGCCCAACGCGATTTCCAATTCAAGGTACTCGACGTCTTCGTCAGCGTAGCGGCACGTTTCCGTCCATGCCGATGTCGGAAAAAGCGGAACACCTTCGCGCGTCACCTGCAGGTTCGTGGCGCCGGACCACAGAACATGTCTCCCGACCGCAAGTTCGGTGGCGCACGCCGAGTGACTGAAGTCGACCGCCAATCTGACGGATTCCCGATCCCAACTGCTGCGCAAGACGCCGTATTCGGCCCATTCGGAATACAAGGTTGGCGACGGAAGACGGGCAATCGATCCTCGCACGCGGCCTTTCTTTCCGCTGAACGCTCTTCCTGGCAGGGCCACGGAAGCGATGCGGCGGTCCTCTTCGTCGCCGCTCCAATCCAGGGCCGCGCGAAACAGGTTTTTTGTCCAGGCACCGGCCGCAGAGGACGATAACAACTGGCTGCCATCCGCGCGGCATTGTCGCAACATCTGTTGCACCAGCCAACGAAACTGATTAGCGGCCCCGCCGTCGATCCTGGCGTCCTTTTCGCCCAGCAGGAGGCAACGAGTCCAGCACGCAAATAGGGGACGCGCTATTCCCGAATACTTTCCCTGCAGGACCCCCTCGCCGTCGGTGAGTTCGATAAGACCGTGAGAAACCGTTCGCCCGCCTTGTTGTGCCAACTGCTGGCAACTTGTCAATTCCGGGAGCACGAAGCCAAGTGCCATGGGCAGTTCCCCTGCCCACAACTGCTGGTCCAATGGGTCGGCAGCGAGCGGCAACGAGGCGGCATTTTGCGCCATTTCCTTGAGCCATTCGAACAGTTCGCACCATGGAGCCGCCGTTAACGTTCGTGCGAGCGCTGGCAGGCAGTGCGTCCAGGCGAGGGCCTCGAGCGCCAGACTGGCGTCGAATGCGCGGTGAACCGCGTCCGCCAGCCATTCTTCCAGCATCCCCGCCAGACGCCCGTTTTCCGCGACAGGACTTACCGCGACGCGATCCAATTTCTGGACGAGCTCAAACGAAAAATCGCTGAAATTATCCGGCACCGACCAGAGTAGCGAGGATCGACGGCCATCATATAGCTGGTGAAACGCGCGAGGACGCTTTCGACGCTGGAGGTGCCTTGACCATTCCTCCCACCGCTCAGGGCCTGGACTTTCAATCGCCTCCGCCTTCGACTTGCGACGCCGATTTTTCGACTCCGTAATACTTGGCATCCTGCTTTGCCTATCCTGAGGTATAATAGACTCGAAACTAAGTCCGGCCTAGAATGGGACAATTCGCCCGATCGTGCGATGCTCATGATAACAATCCGAGTGGCGTTTGCCTGCCCCCTGATGCACGCTGACCGCGATCCTGCTTCCTCGTAATTCGGAGATCGAACGTGCCCACAAACTTACTTTGCCGTTGCTTCGTATTACTGTGCTCGCTAATGGTCTTGGGAGGCGCCGTCCAGGCGGACGAGCCCAACGGAACGCCGGCGGAGGTGGCAACACAGGACAACGAGGTTGCAGAGTCCCTGACTCCGGAGTCTCCCAAGTCCGAGGCGGAACAAGCGGATACCGATGAATCGGATGCGGAGGCAACGGCAAGAGGATTCGACCCGCCGGCCGGCCTGAAGCGTCTGGCCAAAGATTACGACGTCTGGATCGATCTCAAGCGAAAGCCGGTCGTCGTGGCTGGTCAGGTATGTTTGCGCCGCGGGCAGCTGGAAATGTTCGCTTGCCCCAAGGGCACAAAAGAGCACGAATCGGTGATCTCCGTGAACACGCCGGCTCAGATTGTGCACGCGGCGTTGCTGGCTATTGGAGCGAAATCCGGGACCCCGGTGCAATTCGATCCGGAGTACATGCCGGCGACCGGCGATACGATCGAGATTCTGGTCTTGTGGAAGGATAAGAACGGCAAGAGGGAGCAGGTCCGCGCCCAGCAGTGGGTCAAGCATGTTGCGACGGGAAAAGCCATGACTTACGACTGGGTGTTTGCCGGCAGCGGTTTCTGGACTGATCCGGCGACGGGCAAGAAGCACTATCACGGCGATGCGGGGGACTTCATTTGTGTATCCAACTTCCCCACAGCCACGCTCGACTTGCCCGTGAAGAGCAGTGCGGACGCCACCGACCTGCTGTACGAGGCCTTCACGGAGAATATTCCTCCGCTGCAGACGCCTGTCCGGTTGGTACTGATGCGGAAGGCCGTCAAGACCAGCGACCCGGAGCCAAAAGAGTAGGGATGGCTGGAAGATCGTTCTCGAACGGCCGCCTGTCCCCCCACCGCTTTCGTGTCCGTAAATCGACATCGCTGCATCGCATGCGACTGCAGGCAGCCTTCATATGGCGTCCTGGTACTTCTGCGACATTTTCTGTGTCAGCTTGGCGATCAACCGGCGGCACGAGCGGGGCGATAACAGTTCGGCCTCGTTGCCCAAGGCCAGGACTCGTGGGACGATCTCCAAGTCGTGGGCGGCCAGGACGTTCAGGATGATCGATCCGTCGGCTTGTGGTTCCACGACTTGCTCTTCGTGCCAGGGGTCCTCCAGCACCCAGGGCTTGGCAAGTGCACTGACATGGATGCGGAATTTCCGCGGCTTCCCACTTCCCGAAAAGATGCCGAGACTCTTTCCCAGATAGTCCTTCAGGTCGAAGTCCTGAGGAGGCTTGAACCACTTGTCCAGTGCAGTCGCTTTGCTGAAGCGGTCGAGCTTGAAGTGCCGCAAACGATTCTCTTGATCGACGGGCGTCTCGTGAGCCGCGGCAATAATGTACAAGCTGGATTGATGGAAGACCACCGCAAGCGGTTCGATTTCACGCCGCCGCAAGTCGCGGCCGATTGGCTGGTATTCGATTTCCGCCACGCGATGCTCATGAATACAGCGGTTCAGCGTGCTGACAATCCCGCGGTGCCTTTCGTAAGACTTGGCCACGGTGCCACGTACGAACAGGGATTGCCGGTAGCTGTCGTAGTGTTCCCGGACGGGTGCCGGGATTTCGTCGTTGAGCTTGTTCCAGAAAGATTCGATGCCCACCCAGAAGGGTGTTCCGGCGAGCGGGAGCATCAAATCACGTCCCATCGATAAGGCAACAAGTTCCGTCACGCTGGCTGTAATCTTGTGCTTCCGCTGATACCCGGGTGCCAGTCTCCAAACTCTCCCGCGACTGGGAATGACCTCTTCCAACACAGGCACGCCGGCACGCTGCAACGCCTGTAGATCGCGACGAATCGTGCGTGTGTGCAGATTGGATAGCCCCAGATCCTGAACCACCTCGTCGCGAAATTCGTCCAGCAAGCGGCCGTAGCGATAGTACTCCAGCAATTCCAGCAGTTTATGCTGGCGAATGAGTTGTTCGTTGCGCGCCATAATGTCTCCCAGAATGTCTACCAATGTAGCGTGACGCAGGTGGATTGTCAGGAGATGTCGCGAGCACTACCATTGCTGCAAAGGGAACTCCAAAGACGGAGTAGAGAAGATGCCGAAAGCAGTCGTCTTGATCAGCGGAGGTTTGGACTCGACCACCGTTCTCGCCATAGCCCGGGAACAGCAGTTTGAGCTTCATGGCTTGAGTTTTCGCTACGGCCAGCGGCACCAGCATGAAGTCCAGGCAGCTCGGCGTATTGCCGAGTCGTTCGGGGTGGCGCGGCACGTCGTGATGGACATCGACCTGCGTGGTTTCGGAGGTTCGGCGCTGACGGCGGAAATGGACGTTCCCAAACACGACAACGTAGCGGGCATCGGCGACAGGATCCCGGTTACCTACGTCCCGGCAAGGAACACTATTTTTTTGTCTTTTGCCTTGGCTTTTGCGGAATCGCTTGGTGCGGCTGATATCTTTATCGGCGTCAATGCGCTCGACTACAGCGGCTATCCCGATTGTCGTCCTGAATACATCGAGGCGTTCACGCGGATGGCCAATCTGGCGACGAAAGCGGGGGTCGAGGACGGCTGCGATATCCGCATACACACGCCACTGATCGAGCTCACGAAAGCGGAAATCATCCGTCAAGGGTTGGAACTGGGAGTGGACTACGGCCTCACGGCCAGCTGCTACGACCCGAATGCGGAAGGTGTGGCCTGCGGCCGTTGCGATGCGTGCCTGTTGCGACTCCGCGGCTTCGCCGAAAACGGCATCGCCGACCCGATCGAGTATCAAGCTTCCGGCGGCGAGCGTTAAGAAATCGTACCGAGCCAGTCGTCGGTTTCGATTTGAGAGATGGCCAGATCGACTTGCCCCTCATACTGCTTCACCGCTATTTGCTCGGACGCCGCCTCGCCCTCGGGAATCTCCACCGGCGTGGGAAATTCCCGTTCGTCGATTCTCAGCACGGGGGGCGAGGCCGCTGCGTCCGCGCCGCCGGCTTCGGGAGAGTCTTCGCGGAGAACAATGTCACTCTCCCCATCCGGAACGTTCCCGGTGGGATCGTTCAGAAAGTTGATGACTTGCAGCGCGTCCAGCGGAGTGATCCGCAAATCATCGTTGACGTCCAGGTACGGCGGGATCTCTCGATCGGGAGGAATCGGCAGATCGCGCGAACCGTTCGTATTCAATTCGTTGATCAGGATCAAGGCGTCCAAGGGTACGACGCCGCCCTTGTCGTCCACGTCGAATCGGTCACTGGCCTCGGGTCCCGGATTCTGCCAGGGATTGCCGACGACGATCACGCCATCCGTCACGACGGGCACCACTGTCACACCGCCGAACAAGATGAAATTCGAGTTTGCCGTGAGCGGGGCGCCTTCAATGACAAAGGGAAACGAACCGCTTGTGAGCCCCACGGTACTGACCGTAATCTTGGCGACCAAGCCGGTGCCTTCCACGTTTTCACCCGTATTCGTGAAGACTACGTGAGACTCGACGACGCTCGGGTCCGGATTGATATCTCCGCTCACCGTCGTGTCGAACGCGTCCCAGATACCGCCAGTGAAGTCGACGCCCGTCACGGCCGGTTCGGCGGTCGCGCCGCCCGCTCCATCGCCGACGGCAACCCGCAAGTTCATTCCCGTGACGGGATCGTCGACTGCGGGGTTCGATGCGGTGGAATGGATTTCAATGACCTGCCCCGCCGTGTCCCGCGCCAGCACGTGGGTCCCCAGGTCAATGACGTAGGCCAACAAATCGCGGCTTTCGAGCGACTCGATTCCCGGACGGCGACGGTTGGGTCGGCGTGCTTTCCGTACAGCGGAACGTGTTACTAGTGGCATGAGGAAGCTCTCGATAGATGTGCAATCTTTATCTTATACAAGCTGTCAAGCTTCTCCGGTCGGGTATTGCCGTTTGTAGCAGTGTTCGGAATAAAACGGCACGAGGCAATCGACGACTGAGCGGCTTGAAAGTATTTGCACGGTCGAATCATGGCATCACGTGGACTGTTCCAGATTTCGCGCTGGCGAACCGCGCCGCGACTTCATTGTTTGCTAATCAAAATTTGCAGATTACGCCAGCGTTTTGTCTCTTCGGCGCGCGTAACGCATGTCCCGCGTATTCCGACTCATCGGAAAAATGGATCGCAGCCTGACGTGACGTGAATATCTCGACAGCGGGGCGACGCGCGCTAGAACCTCTACCATTTAGGCCGAATTCAGGCTCGGATGTCACGAAATCAACGCCCGGTCAGCAAAACCGCCGAGAAAAGGGGCTATGTTTTCAAAACGGGTGCTTTTTTCGACCGAACTGCGCGGGTGCTAATGCCAGGCGTTTGTTCGTAGCCATTTGTTGAAATCGGATGGCCAATCCGCTTTGCCGTCGCTTCGGATTGCTCGAAAAAAACAGG
This sequence comes from uncultured Planctomycetaceae bacterium, assembly GCA_937967665.1. Lineage (GTDB taxonomy): Bacteria > Planctomycetota > Planctomycetia > Pirellulales > Pirellulaceae > CALBSZ01. The sequence continues at coordinate 6,375 of CALBSZ010000215.1, read as the reverse complement.
CGTCCGTTTAGCGTTGCCTCGTTCACGGACACACAGTATTCTTTGCCGACCTCTGATTCACGGCTCAGCCTGGAGAAGCTTCTATGAGTACCGCCATCTTTCGTGCCGACGCCGGCTCGTTTGCCTTCGAATCCTCCGACGACCGGGCCGCGGAATTGGCGACGCTCCACCACCAGGCGACAGTCGCCACGCAATTGGAACTGGACATCTGGCAACGCCTGGGGCTGCGACCCGGGCACAAGGTCGTCGACCTGAGTTGCGGTCCCGGCGTGATCACCTGTGAACTTGCCAGGCACGTCATGCCTACTCCCGTTGTTGGAATCGATTCGTGCCGGGAACTATTGGGGCATGCCGAGCGATACCGCGCGCGAAAGGGGCTTGGGAACGCGCGCTTTCAGTTTGGCAATGTCAACCAGCTGGACTTGCCGGAAGACACGTTTGACTTCGCCTACGCGCGTTTTCTCTTCCAGGAACTTGCGGACGCGCCAGCGGCGATCGAAAACATCATGCGTGTCCTTCGTCCGGGCGGCATTTTGTGCGCGGTGGACGTTGACGAAAACTGGCTGTCGTTGGAGCCCTGCGAGGACGCTTTTCTGGAACTCTCGAAACTCGTCGCCCTGGGCAACAACGCCGCAGCAGGCGATCGGTACATCGGGCACCGGCTGGGCGGCTTGTTTCATGCCGCGGGTTTGGAGCAGATCGAAACGAACATCGTGCCGATCACCACCAACGACATCGGTGTACCGGCATTCCTACAGATTGCTACGGGTGGCAAGCTGAAGCAGGTCCCGTCCGAGTATCAGTCGCGGGCCGAGGAACTGCTCCGCGAACTACATGCGATGCTGGACGCTACGCATGCCTGGGGCGCCGCGGGGATCTTCGTCGCCAGCGCTCGTAAACCGGCGTAGCGATTACAGCGCGTTTCGCGTAGGCGTAGCCGTTTGTTCGCCAATTGACACGGGGATTTACGGCGCCGGAGACGCTACACATCCGTGCGACTCGCACGAAGTCGTGAATTGCCTTCGACTCTGAAACGCACGCGTCGCTCCTGGCGCGTGTTGGCGCATCTCCTCCGCGTCATTACGTAGGCAGTGAACCGGAAACATAGGTGACAGCTGCGAAGGATGCGTAGCTTGGGGTGTATGGGAGGTGCCGTTGCGTTCCTCGGTGGTTACGATCCGCGTCTGGAAGGCTGAAACAGCTGTCCGTACGGGGCCGCTGCACTCAAATCCGATAGCGCCATATTCCGCCGTCCTGCAAGCTCGAAGTGCAAGCTAGTGGGTCACTTACGTCCGGATACACTAACTCGCGCTGCGTGCTTGTATGCTTACGGATTGCCGCAAAGTTGGCGCTGTTGGATCAAAATGGGAACAAAAACTGTCCCTCTGTCTTGCGAGGATTGCCTATGTTGTCGGCTGTTTCGCTGTTTGGCGAACTTCAACCTCACCTTACTTGGCGACGCTCAATCGCTCTGGTGACGCGATTCTACCGATTTACCAGGCTGCCAGTGGCGGATGCTTGCATCCGTCTGGCAAGCGTGCTATCATCGGCGTGACTCTACGTAGGGAAGGGCACGGCCTTTCGCATACCCATCTACAACACATCAAGGAGGATGCAGTTCCCACTCGTAACACTTCTGCTTAGGTGGGACAGCGTCTGGTTTTCCGGCCGCCCATGTTGGTGCTCAGTCGAAAAGTTGGTGAGAAGATCCTGATCGGCAAGGATATCGCAATTACAGTGGTTCGCATCACGGGGGGTGGCGTGCGGATTGGTGTCGAGGCACCGTCGGAACTAGCGGTGGTACGCGAGGAACTGAAGGACGAGTTGGAACGCGTGGACGCCGAGGCGAAGCGTTTGCCTCGTTAGACCCCACCTCAATTCAGGTTACTTTCTCGCGCCATTGCCGTGCGACGTCGCCGACAATCAGGTCCACGACGTCCGCTTCACCCTCCGCATTGAAACTGCTGGCAGTTGGTGGATGGCAGGCCACATCGTTCAAGCAGTTGATCAAGACGATGACGTCACGTGGCGTCACATGGCCATCGCCATCGACATCCAGATAAGGTGGCGGCGCAAAGTCGCCCGTCGGTTCCGGTAGCGGTCCCGAACCTTGTTCGTTCAAGTAATTGATTACCAACAGCACGTCCAGTGGACTGAAATCGCCGTCCGCGCTCACATCCGTGGGGTCGTTCGGATTCTGCCAGGGATTTGGCGGGAGCTGGACCAGTTTGGCCGCCGGGGGAGGCGCGACCGGCGGCAGATGGATCAACTTCAATGCCGTAACGAAGTCATTCGTCAGATCCCGGGCAGCGGACATGTCGGCGGCACCGACTTCGCCATCCTTGTTCAGGTCGAACCGATCGGTGACCGGGGCCAGGTCGGTCAGCGGCCGGAAGTGGTCGCGGGGGCCCGCGAAGTCAACGGTATTCGTGAAGGCGTGGCCCGGCGAGTCACCCGTATCCGCGCGCGCGTTGCCGTAATAGAATTCGAATTCCTCGGGCAAGACCGAATCCGTGATTGTCACTTGCAGCCATTGATCCTGAATCGCACCCGCGGCGAACGTGATGACAAAGGCATCCGATCCACCAACACCTTCGCCGATGCGAACGTCAAAGCCGCTCGGCGTGGGAATCGCCGACCAGGTCGATGGATCGGCGTTGTTACCGGCAAGGAACGAGAAGTCCGCCAGACTAACGGACTCGGGCGCGGCCACGCGCATGTCGATGCGCAGGCCGGTCAAGCCGCTCGTGTTCCCCACATAATTCGCGAACGTAGCCGTCTGTCCGGGTCGCAATGGCTGTTTGCTGGCATCAATGGCAAAGTCGTCCGCCGGATGCGGTCCCGACGTGCCGAGGTCGAAGTACGAGTTGTCGTAAAAGACATGCGTGGCCACGACGTGAGGGGCCAGCTTGACCGGAGTCTGTACAAATGTGGCGGCCTGGAAGCCGTTGATCCCGCCGCCGAAATCGAGGACCACGGAATTGTCGAACGGTGGATCACGCATCTCCACTTTGAACGCGTTGGCGACCACCACCGTACCGTCATGGCTCATCGAATAACCGCCGGGATGGACGCTAATGCTGCGTGATGCCAGTTTCGCGCCGTTCGCGTCGTAGTGCTGAGCGCCCAGGAAGTGAGCATAGACATGCCCGCGTTGGTCCACCAGGATCTCGTTCGTATTGACGTCGATTTCAAAGGTGCGCAGATGGTTTAACGAAACCGGATCGTAGACGCGCACTTCGGTATGGTCGGCGAAGCGACTATCTCCCAAGGCGTAAACCAGACCATCCAGCCCCGTAGTTACCGAACGGGGTTGCGAGCCGTTGGCAAACGAGGTGGACGAGAGATCGTTGACATCGATTCGCAGGATCCTGCCTGCTCCTGCGTTGTCGTCCGCAAAGAGGTAATGGTCCAGCGCCCCGGCACTGCCGCCCACGACCCAACCGGCGAGTTCCTCGTCCGAGAAACTGCCAACCGCCGAATCGTACGTGATGATATGTGCGTCGTTGCTGCCGTCCGCGCCAATTATTCGAACTCTTCCCGCGTCGTCCACAACCATATCCCGCGGCTGGACTCCGGCGGAGCCCGCCGTTCCTGGAATCGATACGGCTTGGATTACTTGCCCGCGCCGTGTTAGTTCCAGCAGCAGGTCGTTACTGCCGGCATCCCCCTGCTTGATGACCAGGACGTTGTCGGCAGTAAACGGTCGAGCCTGTGCGAGGGCCCCGAAGTGGACACCTGTGACCGTGCCCCCGGCGGTCGTGGTGACGTTCTGGGTCGCCGGAATGGGATGCGAGGCAAGCCAACCTGGGGGGACGTCGAGTCGAACGAGATGGTTGCCTGCGGGCACGCTGTCGATCAGGTAATTCCCCAAATCCGTTGTCATGGCTTGCGGTTCGCCGGGATCGACCCCGCCGCTGTGATTTTCGTCCACGTAGACGCGCCAGCCTGCCAATCCAGGTTCCCAACTATCCTTCACCGTGTCCTGATCCAAGTTGTGCCAAACGGTACCGCGGATCTGACCGGAAGTTACCGGCTGCAGCACCGTCTGGGCGACCGGATTCACGAACGCGCCGAACGCTCCGCCCGCCGGATGGTCGATCGTGTCGAGGCTGGTCGACGAATCGAAGTTCGGTTCCGTCAGTTTGATCTTGCTACTGAAGTCGGACACGGTGAGCAAGCGACCGTCCGCCGACTGGGCGATGTCGTCGGGAAAGGGAACCGTGGTTGATCCCAGGCTGTCGACCTGGACTCCCGCTGGATCAAAGTGATACAAACCGCCCAGGCCGGTGCTGATGGCGAATACGTGTCCGGCTTCGTTCGCCGCCACCGCCGCGGGACTGATTGGCAGCGACACCGTACTGACTAGCCCCAGCGTGACCGGATCGTAGAGTGAAATAGTCGAACCGGCCACGGAATAGAGCAGCCCGTTCTGTCCCACGCTGACACTCCGCGGTTCGCCGGATCCAAAGCGCGTGAACGACATGTCCGACAAATCGATACGCAGGATGCCGCTCTGGCTGCCGCCGCCCAGATGGTCGTTGGCGAAAACAAAGTCGTCAAAGACGGCCAAATAACCTGGTCCCGTAAGGTTCCAGTCGGGGATGGGGGTGTCGGTAAACGTTTCGAACACGGGATCGTAGGTGGTGAGTCGCGCGTCGTTGCCAGTGCGTGTGATGAAGCGTGCGTTGCCGTGCCGGTCCATGACCACATCGTTTATGGTAACGCCCGTCCCCGCCGACCCGGGAACGGGAATACTCTGTACGATTTCGCCCTGCACGGTGTATTCCAGCAGCATATCCACGTCGTTCTTGTCGACGTTGGTCGTAATGAAGTTTCCCGAAGTGAAGGGAACCCGGTCGCGTTTACTACCGAAGTTGACTTCGATCGCCAGCTCGTTCGGATTCACCCGCACCGTATGCGATTCTTCATGGAAGGGCCAGGTCTGCGACCAGCCGGGCTTTTCGATCTGGCGGACCGCCACATAACCGACGGGAACATTGGCCAGCAGGTAGAAGCCGTCGCTGTCGGTGATGTCGTACGGCTCGTGAGTATCCAGCAGGCCGTTGTCGTTGATGTCCGCGTAGACGTAGGCAGCCGCCACTACGGGTTCGCCCGCGTCCCGCAGCCCGTCGCCGTTCAGGTCGTGCCACGCTCGGCCACTGACAGAGCTGTGCACGGCAGGTAAGGGAGCCGCGGTCTCAATGATGTCATCCCATGCCGCAATTCCTTTGAATCCAGGAATCGGTTGTTCCAGGTCCGATTTCGCGGCCACGTGCAAACGTGTATCGAAAGACTGGACCGAAAACGGATCGGAAAACGTGATCAAGCCGATCGAGGTCAAGTTCATGTCGCCGGGTCCGACGTCGCCGGCCGCGATACTGCTCCTGACGACAGCGCCGTTTGGCATGAAGTGGGTCACCGGATTGCCGTCCGCAAAGATATGGCCGTCCTCGTCGACCACGGCACGGATGTAGTTGCCCTGCAATTCGAGCGAACGGATATGGGCCAACGAATTAGGGTCGAAGGCGTGCAACGTCGTGTAGTTGGGAATGACGCTGTCGGTGAGCATGTAAACGATGCCATCCCGGCCGACGGTCACGTCGATGGGATCTCCCAGCCCCGCGGCAAAGCGTTCCACGGCGAATGTATCCACGCGAATGCGCAGCAAGCCATCGGCATTTGGTCCGGTCGCTCGGTCGCTGGTGAACAAATAGTCCTCGAAGGCTTCGAGCTGTTCGCCCGCGTCCCAACCGGAAATCAAATGGTCGGTGAAGGTGAACGTCTGGGAATGGAACGTCGTGATGCGCGGGTCCGCGTTGGCAATGCGCTGCAGGATCTGCAAGTTGCCGTGGCTGTCGAAAACCAGATCCTCCGGTTCCGTTCCCGCGAATTCCGCCGAGCCGGGAATGATCCACGACTGCAGGATTCGCGCATCCGGAGTGATCTCGATCAGCATTTCTTCTTCGGTAAGGATGCTGTCCTCGTTGGCGCTCTTGATAATCACCACACTACCGGGAGTCAGCGGCATATTGTGTCTCTTGGCGGAAAAATCGACGCCGGTGACCGTGGTTCCCGTCACGTTGACCGACTGAGAAACCGTCGGGGTGCTCCAGCCCGGCTCGACCTGCTGGATGATCGTCTGGTGTCCCGGCGGTACTCCATCCAGGACGTAGGTACCGTCAGCCGTCGTAAGTGCTGCGGGCTCGAGTCCGGGATCAAAGGTGCCGTTTGCAATCGTATCCGCGAAAACGGTCCACCACGGAATGCCCGGTTCTCAGGCGTCGCGGTTTCCATCGGCATTCAGGTCGTGATAGAGCGCGCCGGCAACGTCGCCGCCGTCGGTGACGGGCAACAGCGGCGGGCTGAGATTCA
>CALBSZ010000214.1 GCA_937967665.1 uncultured Planctomycetaceae bacterium | reverse complement strand
CGGTCAGATCGGTCGTTTCATCAACTTCCATTCCGCAGACTGGATCAGTGGCCACAGGTTACGCTCCTGCCCGGTTCGATCTAGGCATCTGGTGGTAAGGCAAGGGGATGCGCCGGCGCGCACCTCATACTGTTGGATGCGGCAGTCTGCCATTTCTTCACGTCCGCCAGCATTTTGAGCGAATTCGATTAAGATTCTAGCATGAAGAAGGACGATCGCATTTACCCAAAATTCTTCATCGCGCGGAGCCGTTTGACCAAACCGGTCATCAATAATCTGTTCAAATAAAGATTGCGCGACCCCAACTGACCGGTGAAACGCCGGTTTCATTTAGACACCATATCGTCGGCACTTTCGCCGGTGTCTCCGGTGCGGGGCCATGTCCGTCGGTGAAATAGACGATTACATCGGGGCGGATTCGGTTGAGGACGCCGGCTTCAAATGGCGGGCGAAGGTCTGTTCCGCCGCGACCTTGGACTCCGGTCAGCTCACCACGGAATGGATAAGTTGCCTGTATTTCGCAATCGCACTCGACGACCGTCACATCGCAATTGCGGGCGAGGTTGCACAGTTCGCCGCCAACCTGCTCCAGCATATCGATGGACATCGACGCGCTGGTATCGATCACAGCCATCACCCGGTGTCGCGCCGCAGATTGCGATTTACCAGGCACGACACCGATCAATTCAGGAAAACGACGTGGTGCTCGATGGAGGGCCGGTCGGCACTGCAAGGTCTTGGCGAGAAGTCGGCGAAGAACCTGTTTCCATTCGATCGATCCAGCTACTTTGGAATGGATAACCTCTTTCGATCGTTCTGAATTCCCGTGGCCAAGAATCTCGTCGATTTGATCGCGGAGTCGGCAAGATACCTTGTCCCAATCTCGTTGGTTCATTGCGTCTCTTGCTTGGCGAACGGCGGTCGAAATCACCAGTCGGCTGACATGAGGGTTCTCCTGAGCGTGCTCCCATATCTCATGGTTGTCGAGCGGCGAGAGACTGATTTTGTCATCGGACGACTCGGTATTCCGTCCAGCACTGGGAGTTTTCTGTCCCGATTGCACCAATTCTCGTCCCGTTGGTACCGTTTTCGGTGCTGAGCGTACCGTTTTTCGTCCGCTGCGCAGAGGGTCATTCACCAATCGTGCGTATCGCGTTGCGGTGTCTTCCAGTGGCGGCAATTCAGGGAACTGTTCCAGCTTGATCGGGTTGCCGGGCAGCGGTTCAACGATCCATTCGTTGACCGTTACTTCTTCCGCAATGACGCGGGCCGACTGATCTGGATACTCGTCGGGTTGTACAAGCAGATGCCCAAAAAGCAGATGGTTGATTTCGTGGTGCAGGAGACCGATCAATTCGTCGAATTCGCAACGACAAACAAATTCAGGGGAATACCAGAACTGAAGCCGAACGTCGCGGATTGTAACACCCATCGTTCCAACCTCTGGCACACAAAGGAACTGCTCCGACGCCAGCAGATGGGCATGAAACGGGTACGACTTCGCCATCCGACGAACAGCGATTTTCAATAGGCCGCTGGCATGTTTCTCCAGGCTGGGCATCATAGTCGCGACTTCCGAGGCACTTTGAGTTCGTCAAACCCGCGATCCTTCAGCCAACCCCGCGCTAACTTGCGTAGATCCGGCGGCAAGTCGAACAGGAACTGCTCGACGTTTCGTTTCGCTTCTGGTTCGCGCGCCACGGCTTCGTAATCCCGCTGCCGTTGGAGGTGCTTTTGCAAGCTATCGAGCGAAGCCGAGACCAAGTCCAACCGTGTGTCATTGGTCCAATTCAAGAATCGGCCGCGATGTCTCAGATAATCGTCGGTGATTTGCTGCGGCTGAAGCGGACGTGCGGTGTTGGCGCCGAAATACTCAAGGAAGGCCACCGCCCAGGTCTCGCCGACCACGCCGGCCAGCGCCACTGCGAATGTGTCGTCACCAAAGGCCAATTCCTCCCAGCTCTTGAGAAGGTTGCTTGCGTACGTCCACGCCCTCGGGTTGGATTGGGGATCGTCAAACACTCCTGGGCTCTGCTCAACGAAATCAACGATCTTGTCGTGAACATTCCCAGCGCGTCGTGCCCATGCGGCCCATGCAGTTGAATCTGGCTCGACGCGCACCTGAACGAATCGCGATGTCAAGGCATCGTCCAATTCGTCGACAAGGTACTGCTCGCCGTCATTGATTGCAGCGCATGGCAGCCAACCCGGCGGCAGGACGTAGTCGTTCAACCGCCGGGCGGTTAGCAACTGCAAGCACGGCACCTGGACGTATCGCGGGCAGCGATTGAGTTCTTCAATCACCAGCAGCCCCTCACCATCGTGCGGCAAAAACGACGGTGGGTGATATTCGGTACGACCATCATCATTGATTTTGGGGATGCCGATAAGGTCGACTGGCTCCATCAATGACAAATCACGCACGATGATACCGACTCCTTGCCGTCGAGCCGCTTCCTCGAACAGGCTGCTCTTGCCGACGCCATGCCGTCCCGACAACAGTACGGGCTGATTTGCGGAACGCGCCAACTCGATCATCTCCACGACGGCATCTCCAGCCGGTAAACTCATCATGGTGATGCCTCCGATTCCGCACAGTTGGGCTCTCGAAGACTGCCGATGAGTGCAACACCAGCCTCCGTGAGGCCGCGCCCTTGTCGCGATGTTGGGTCGACGAGCCCTTGCTCGATCAGATAGGGCTCGATTTCCTGCCGGACGTTGGCCGTGTCGCAGCCGAGTTTGATGGCCAGTCGCTCGACATTGCACTCGCGGTCCGGGAGGGCGGCCAGATACCGCAGATACGTCCGCTGGTGGGGCGTGAATCCGTGCTCGTCAACGCCTTCACTCGTCAGAAAGTTCCGAACATGATCTTTGGTGATCGAACGCCCGTCCGGCCAATAGTGCTTGAGGTTCTGCACTCGACGAGCAATCACACGGGGCGATCCCTGTGCGACTTGCGCCAGAAGATTGGCGGCCTGAGGTGTCACACTGGCCTCACTCTGCTGGGCGACATGCTCAGCGATCGCCTTCAATTCTGCGGGCGTGTAGGGATCAAATTCGATCCGAGTCAATCGACTCCGCAGTGCCTGTTTTACTCCGCCTGGTTCGTTGGTCGCCAAGATGAGCGTGAATTGGGCGATGCTTTCGTTCTCTGAGCGGCTAATGCCACGCTTGGTCTCGACAGGCACACGCCATTCGTCGAGCGCGACGTAGAGAATCTGCTGGGCGTCTCGTGAAAGCGCATGGGCTTCATCGAGAAGTACGACATCGCCGTGACGAACATCGCGCAACACGGCACAGATCTCAGCGGGCTTCGTATCGCCGCTGGCCAGCACACAGCGGAAGTTGCTTCCGTATTCAGCAGCAACAGCCTTGGCAATCGAGGTCTTGCCAAAACCCGCCGCCCCGACCAACAGCAGCGAGGTGCATGGATCGCCACACTGCTTCGCGCCGCCGATCAGCCGACGCAGATGTTCAACAACCCGCCGCTGGCCAATAAATTCGTGAAACCGCTTCGCCGGCCTTCCCATGCCTTACCCGCCAGATGTCGATTTCTGCCGTCATGCGGCCCGGCAAAACTCCGCGCCGACCGCTCATCAAGCAAGCAGACATTGCACGGGAGGAAGCGACGAAAAATTCCCGCGTTTATCGAGAAATGTGAGACCGTGCCCCCTTGAGGACTCAAGGTTGGACTGCGCAGCGCAGGCAGATAAAGATGCTGCAACGTGTTCATTCACAGCAGGTTACGACGCGCCGCAAGACCGTGTGTTGCCGAAGAATTAAGGAATTGTCCCCTGATCTCGCCTCTGGTCGAATTTACCAACTAGAGAAACAGCCTATCAGGTCGGACTCGGTGAGGGTTTCCTCCGGGATTCGATGGCCCGAATCGACGATTGTCTTAATCTCATCTCGAATCGCCGGTTCGAGAAACTGAAATACCCAATCACCTGCGGCACTCGTCCGCCTTGACTGGTCTGGCCAGCCGCGCGGCGCACCTAACCGATTGGCCGAGGCAAGCATTTGCTCGTGCAGCACTGTAGCCGGATGAACCCGTGCGAGGTCGTTTGCGGCACAGTGCGATTGAAGTTTAGCAGCGATGTAGATCCCTCGCATATCGAGGTCTCCGACATAGAACACGTTCCGAACGGGCGCTTCTAGTAGCGCGATGTATTCGATTGATTTACCAACTTGGTGGCCGCTGCCGTACGCGATTCTGCCGACAGGCGGATTGGATGACGCCCGCAGTACTTTGCGGGCCAGCATGTAGGGAGCTGCATTTTCGAAAATCAAGAAATCGGCCGCATCTGAAACACGCTCGATCACCATGGGAAGAATATCGGGATCGCAACCGAGCATCGACAATGTTAGTCGTCCTTCGCCAAACAGTCGTGTCTTACATAGCGATACCAACTTTTTCTCGTCGCCGGTTAGCTGTAACGATCGGTACTTGAGCGGTGCCAGGGTCTCAAACCAGCCATCGACCAATCCTTGCTGAATCTTTTTCAGGAAAACAAACTGTTGCTCGGAAAGCTGGGAGCGGTTCAGCACCCATTGCAGTCGCGGGTGCCAAGGGTAATCTCGCCACACCGTCGATGTTCGCTTTTCGTCGATCTTCAGATCGATTGATGTAGGTGTTGGAATTGTGCTATTGCGATCCCACCGCGTTCCGTGGCCGACCGGCAGACGTAACACCTCTGATGCTTCCAACTCGCGCAGGAGCCGCATTAGGCAGCGTCGACCATCGGGACCCTGCGGAATGTCTCGATAGGTCTCGGCGAACGCGGACCAGATTTCTGAGTTGCCTACACGTCTTTTTCCCGACGCCTTGAGCCTATCGAGAAAACGCGACACTTTCTCGGAATCAAACAAAAACTCGAAGTCGTCATGCGACGCGGACATCAGTCCTCCAGGGACTCGTCCCCGGTCTCCACTTCATGCTTTGGCAGCGATGATGGCGGGGAATCAAATGACACTCGGGCGGTAGTAATGGTTTGCGTACTTGTTTCCCCATCGCCGTTCGCGTCGACCTCGACCATTCGCTTCCCGGTGCGCCGATCGATCCGCGAGTTCCGCAATCGAATGATGTTCTCTAAACAACCGACAGCATCTAGATCTTTCACGGCCGTGGCATAGACTAGCTGCACATTCATTGCCTGAGCAACCTCTCGCTGCATGTCGAGGAACGTGATTCGTGACGCCGTCCCGATCGGATTGTCCAGCACCAACACACTAGAGCTGGATTTACCATAACCTTCTTGCTGGCGCAGACGGATCAGAGTGCAGTAAAGCAGGATTGCGACGGTCAGCTTTTCGCCGCCACTGAACAATCCAAGATCATGAATATCAAATCGCGGACGACTCTGGTGTAAGTCCGGATGCAGTACCCTGACTCGGATTGGAGAGCCGATTCGGCGAACGGCCTTTTGAATCAACGAAATCCCTTCGCCGACTTCGCCCTGTTCTAGCAACTCGTCAACAAGGTCGCGAATCTTCGCGCGCCGCTCTGCTGGGTTGTCCGATGCTTTCGTAGTGATCTCCATAAAGCGTTTTCCGGCTTGAGGCAATGAATCGGGCAACCTCGACATTCGGGAGACTCGCCCCAACAAATCCAGCCCCTCGTTGGCAGCGCCGAGGATGACATCCACGACGATCTGCATCTGCTTCTCCGCCGTCTTCAGGTTTTCTTCGATATGAAAGATGCGTTCCTCGATTTGCGCGATGTCAGAGTCGGCATTCTGTTCGAGAGCGCTGGCGTGACGAGACTTGAATCGAACACTGACTGAATCGCGAATCTGCTCGAATCGCGATTCACTTGAGGCACGATGAATCCTCTTGGCGATGTCCTCACGCTGCCGGTCGAGATGTTCACACTTCTCTCGCCCTTCTTGCAAAGTGGACGCGATTTCACCTGACATTCGTGCAACGTCTTCATCCGCCTTGATCAATAAAACTGGTTGGGCGTCAGGTTCGCCGTCTGGCAAGATAGCAGTTAAACGTTCAAGCACAGTTGCCTGTGCATCGGCAATCGTGCGAATGTTTGTAAGGTCCTTGCCAAGTGACTCGTTGCGATGTTCCAAATTCTGCAGTGTGCTACCTATGGCCACAAGTTCCTCACGCAACGCTTCAAGCCAGCGCGACTGTTCTACCGACTCCTTGCGAAGTCGTTCGGAATTTACAAGAATCTCATCATCTGTTCCTTCGGGTGAGAGTGATGGTAACGGCCCAGTCTTCTCAAGCTCGACCAATTCGTCCTGAGCCGCTTTCTGTTTCTCGCAAGCAGTGTCAACTTTGCGTTTCATTGGACCAAGCTGTCGTGTCGAATCATCGTACGCGCGCTCCGCATTTTCCTTCTGCTCGTCCACGGAGACACCTGCCGGCCGCTTTGCCAATTCTTCAGATACATCAGTCTTGCTGATCTCAGCAAACTTGCCGAGGACTCGTTCCAACTCCTTGTTTTCTGCCGCTGCTGCCTTGTCGGCACGTTCCGCCAATGCCAACAATCCCTGCTCGTTGAGTCTTCCCTCGTATCCCGCGCGCAGTTGCTCAAAGTCCGTCTTAAGCTGCTCTATATCGCCGGCGACAGCTGCGCGTCGCTCCGAATCAACGTAATTGGCATCAAGCAATTGTTCTTCAAGCTTTGAAATAGCCAGTAACTTCGCGTGTGCTTCTTCTTGTACGGCCTCGGCCTGATCACGGGCGAGTTTCGATTGGTCGAGTTTCGTTTGACTTCGTTCACGATGTTCCCGTGTCTGGTTCCTCTGTAAGTCGAGATCTTCTCGCCAATGCCCGAGCTTCAACCCGTATTGGCTCTGGTACTGATCGCATCGCGACAGCTGCCGTTCGTATGCCGCGACTTCGTCCAAAGCTGTCTGAAGACGCTTTTCGTTATCTTGTATCTGAATTGTTAGCGTCTCGATATTTTCAGTCGCCCGCGCGATGTCCGTGGTGCAATCATCAATCTGAGACTGTTGTGCATTCAGCTTTTGCTCGATCTCGTTGAACCAACCGCGAGGATAGTGCTGCCGGAAATCGCGCAAACGACCTGCCAACTTATTCAGGTCGTCGTACCATCTTTTACTCTCGGCAATCTCATCGTTACGCGCATCGACAATCTCACTTAACCGCTTTCGTTCGTTGTCGGCTGACTGCGGATTAAAGTAGGCATCCGACTGTGGGCCGAATACCCGCCAATTCGCCAGCCCTTCGTCTTTAAGAGTCGAAACCGGAGCGACGGCCACTGGCGCCGTCAGACACGGTAAGCCAGAGTCTGCGGCGTTCGCGTTGCTGATTTCGGCGACGCGCTCAAAGTCCTTGTCAGCGACGACAATACCGCTGGCGATGTGGGGAAACTCGGCGATGCGTTCGCGAATGGACGAGACAGGAAAGTTCACCGCGAGGTACTGCCATCCTGAGTAGCAAGTGATTCCTGTCTGCTTCAGACGATCCAGGAGCGACTGCACATCACGACTGGCGGGTAAAAAGCCCGTGTCATCCAGACCAAAAATGTTCCGCTTGTCCTCTACCGAGGCTACTTCGAGGTCAAGGATCGCTTGATGCACGCGAGGTATCTCATCGTCGGCTTTGCTGATTGCCTTTGTTGCTGAAATATCCACGTTGACAGAGGATGCCTGCAACAGCCGCAAGAAAGCATCGTCCGCTTCCAGCTTGGCCTTGGCTTCCAGACCGCGTGTAAAGTCAGCCTTCAGAAGCGCGTGAGCTTTGTCAAATCGAACGCGATCGTGCTCCCGTTTCTGCTTATAGACCTCCTGTTGTCGACGGTCAGAGTCAAAGTCTTCGATAGTCGCTCTTTTGGCGTCAACTTCATTACGCGTGTTTTTCACCGACTCCGTGATTCGGCCACTTGCGGAATCGACAGTCTCGCCGTCGTGAAGAACTGATTCGTCACGAAGGCGTTTAAGTTCGCGCTCGGCCTCCTCGATCTTTTCGCTCAGTTGTGCGGCTAGCGTTTCAGATCTTGCCGCCCGTTCTCCTGATTCGGACCCTTCCTTTTGCAGTTGTTCTGCTCGCAGCTTGTGACGTTTTGCATTCTGCAGCAATGTTTCTCGCTCCCGACTAACCTGCTCCCGTCGGAAGTCAATCGCATTTGCATATTCAGTACACGTCGTCACCAACTGCTGGCGATCCGGCTCAAGTTCTTTCTTGAGCCGCGCCAACTGTTCCCGACAATGATTTGCTTCTTTTGTGAAATTCTGGAGACGTGATAACGGCACTGCTGCCTGCCAGATGTTTTTCAGACGCTCTGCCGCGCGCATCTTGGTTTCTTGTGCCGCGTACTCCGATTCAAGTGTGGCAAGAATGCGAGAGCGCGCGATTTCGTTTAGCACCGCAGCTCTACGCAGCGCAGCACTTGATTCCTCTTCGGCCTCGCGCGTCTCAGCGCGGATCTCAGCTTCCTTTGATCGATGTTCCTCAACCTCAGCTAAGTTGTTTGTGATTTGTGTTTTGACCCATTGCTGCAGGAGATCAAGCCGCGCCTTTGATCGTGCCACATCTTTTGCCGTGTCAACACGCTGGTTGCGGACTTGCGACATCTTTCTGAGTTGCTCGATCAATGCAAGGCACAATTCTCGTTCGGGCTTGAGCTGTTCATTGCGCTCGAGAAGCTCATGGCGAAATGTCGACAGCTGCTCTTTAACCTGCTGTGCCTGTTGCGGATCAAATGTCATTTCCAGCAGGAAATCGACGAAATCCTCAGACTCGGAGAACGAGAATCGTTCCGAAACACCGCCCTCCCGTTCGTTCATTCGGATCTGGTAGAAGAACACATGCGGATCAATTCCCCGATCGGCGAGTTCCTTGGCAAATTCCTTTTGGCGGTCGTGAATGAAGACATCGTGATCCGGATAGTCATGCTGGAGTTGCCGCCAACGTCGACGAAAGCCCGCTAGCGTCCTGCGGCGGCGCGGCTGCCCATTAGATCCGGAAACCTCGACCTGTAACGGCAGACCGTCGAGCGTCAACTGAACTTCAGTGTCGGACACCTTGGTCGCAAAGTAGGCGGGATCGATGTCTCGAGTTGTCTCGCCATCACCCCCGGATTTTCGTTGATAGAAGAAGCCGCTGAGATAGCGTGGGCGATCGTCGTCAAACAGCCTGCCGCCATCGTCGTCGAGTTCCCATTCACATACGACGACGCTTTGGTCACGTGGCCCGACGTAGTCCTCGATCCGTCGTATCTTCCCCTCAGCCCTCTTTCCAAGAAAGTCGATCTTGCTTGGCCTGATGCTCGCAAATAACAAGCTAAGCAATGATGTTTTGCCGCCGCCGTTTCGCAACCATAGAATCGAGTTTGCTGGGCGTTCTTGGTGATCCGTCAAGTCGAGCGTCACGTCTTCGAACCGGGCGCTGTCGTGGCCAACGGAAACCAGCCGTATGCGCCGTAGCTTAGGCATGATACGTCTCCTGCGATGCGACAATGCCCGTCGAACCGTCATCGCCGGTTGCCGTAGCGATCAACTCGTGGAACTCTCGATGCAATTCAGATGCGGCCAATTCCTTTACGAGGATTTGATACTTCAGCGTAGGACGAAACGACGGGGAGTCTTTTGATCCGATGACGGTGAAACAACCCTGGTTCGCCAGCAATTGGAGATGCTTGTATATCAACCCGTGCGTCGAGTCCTTTGAGTGTAACCCGCTCTTCATCTTGCGAACCGCTGGGCGGCTCTCGTAAACCCGCCATGCTTCTTGAATGCCCTGCTGAAGCTGTTCATCGCTCAAGTCGCTGTCGCCGACGCGAGATTTTGCTGATTCCGACAACTCCCGCAGCATCTGGTCGACCTCTGCAACGGTAATCGGAGGTTTCGCTTCATATGAATCTTCGTCAAGATCGCGCTGACGCGGATAAACGGTTGCCGCGATCGCGATCTGAATCAGCCCGTCCAACAACCGGTCTTCACCCGATGTGCCGCTGCGGAATTCGCTCGGCTTCATTGCGAAGACAGATTGATTGCTCGTTCCCATAAAAATCCCACGGTCGTTCACGTCTACAACTATCAATCCCAACCCATCGGCCACATCGCGCACCATACCGCGAAACGGCTGACGATCAATAAATCGGTCGACTAACTCCATATATTCCGGTTCATTGAACGGAATCATACCGGGTTGAAGTCCGTATTGAATCAATCTTCCGGCCAAGAAAGCGTCACTTCTATCATCTTCCATCGCTTCACGCCTCTTACGTGGTGGTCCTCTGGGGACAAATCAACAAGTCATCCCCGAACATGCGGTGATGTGCAAATCCGCCTTTCTCGTGCATGGCTACCTCGAACCCATCTATTCCGTCCTCCGGATCGAATTGTTCAAGAATTCGCAGCACGACGGCGTCCTGCACTTCGTCTGGACATCCATCTGTTTCGAGCCTTTGAATCAGTTCGGAAAGCACGATCGCCCGATCCAACTCGACAAAAACCTTTTCTGACCCTTGCAGCACATCATCATCAAATCGTTTGACTTCGACACCTGACTCAAGCAGGTCAAGCTCTTCCATTTCAACTTCACCTTCTGTCCGAATGCGAAGCGGTTGCAACTGCCAAATGATGAGACCGGCCAATGAAAGCAACTTCGGTGTTCGTGCAGTAGCCAACAAAGACGTCGCGTATTCGCCCAAGGGGACCACGTCGGCTTGCGGCATTGCCAATAAGGGCTGGAGAACTTCATCGCGGAGATTGATTGGCGTGATCGACTCAGAATCCGAAAAACACTGCCTAGTTTGCTGCTCAAAAAAGTGATTGCGCGTCTGCATCAACTGCCGGTTTAGATTCAAGTGACGATGGCGGCAATCGCGCATTAGGCGAATGACATCACCTACGGCATGTCGCTGGTCCTCGTCTAGCTGAACTGTAGCGAGCTTCTGCTGTGCCGAGTCGATGATGTCAGACTCGATCCGCTGGCGGTTTTGTACGTGGTCCATTGCTTCCACAAGCAACTCATGAACCTCGTTGCGCCAATCGACTTGCCGAACATCGCGCTTTGTCTGACCGACGATGTGCTCGATCTTCTCTTGGTATCGAAGTGACTGTCCGCGGGCGTTTTCTGCGAAGGCGCGGGCCTGGTCGAACTTGCCCCGCTCAAGTTGAAACCGAACTACCGCTTCATTCGCTTCCTGGGCACTTTCGATGTCCAAGTCCAGGGCGTTTAGGAATAGATTGATCGCTTCGGAAGAAAGCTGCAGCACAATTTCGCCACTGTAACCGTGCATTTCCTTAAGCAATTTGAATCTGAGCACCTTGCGGTCGAGCTGCCGTCGATCGTCGAAGTCCGCGTATTCAACTTCAAAGGCACGTCCCCGATTTGCATCGTTTTTCAGATAACCGATCAAGCGGTCGACGACCTGCAAGTGCCGGCGCTCGTTGGGGTCAAGATTCGTTGCATCGTCAAATGCGGCAAGCAGCGGGCGAAGCGACTGCAGCATTGTCTCGCGAGTAACCTCGTTGCCGAATCCGCTTCCATCAATGATCGCATCGAATAACTTGATTGAGAGCGTGAGCGCATCGTAATGAGCCTGATCCTCAGTTCCGAGTTTCCACTTCTGCTGCAGCGTTACGAGCGGCTGTGTATGCAACAACACACGTTGACGGCTATGAAGTGTCGAATTCCACGCCGGCTGTGTCTCGCGGGTTTGCTCAAGTTGTTGCTTTGCTGATTCGTCCATCATCGCCCCAGAAAACACTGAGTATAACGGATTTGCCAGACGTTTTCGCCATTCTTAAGCCAGCCTGTGGCAAGCTCGGCAAAATGCAGGTGTACAATCCGCAAAATTCGACTGTATTGCCAGCACGGCCAGATCTGCGACAGAGTCATACGCATTGCGGTAAGAATCCTTCGTATCTTGATAGCTAAAAAAACGGCTAGTTGAGCCGCCCCGGAGGGCGGCCCAACTGCCGTGGTTGCTGGCCGATGTTGTTTAGCGCCGCCGTCGGCGACGGCGGGAGCGGCCGACGTTGTAGCCTTTGCGGCTGCC